>NZ_CP054139.1:5439687-5741892 GCF_013283875.1 Mucilaginibacter mali | reverse complement strand
CTCTACTTGCGTAGGCAGTCTGTTTAGAGTCCCCACCTTTACATGCTGGCAACTAAACATAGGGGTTGCGCTCGTTGCGGGACTTAACCCAACACCTCACGGCACGAGCTGACGACAGCCATGCAGCACCTAGTTTCGTGTCCCGAAGGACTGTGGCGTCTCTGCCACATTCACTAACTTTCAAGCCCGGGTAAGGTTCCTCGCGTATCATCGAATTAAACCACATGCTCCTCCGCTTGTGCGGGCCCCCGTCAATTCCTTTGAGTTTCACCCTTGCGGGCGTACTCCCCAGGTGGAACACTTAACGCTTTCGCTTAGACGCTGACCGTATATCGCCAACATCGAGTGTTCATCGTTTAGGGCGTGGACTACCAGGGTATCTAATCCTGTTTGATCCCCACGCTTTCGTGCCTCAGTGTCAATCAGACCATAGTAAGCTGCCTTCGCAATCGGTGTTCTGTGACATATCTATGCATTTCACCGCTACTTGTCACATTCCGCCTACCTCTAGTCCATTCAAGCCCATCAGTATCAAGGGCACTGCGATAGTTAAGCTACCGTCTTTCACCCCTGACTTAACAGGCCACCTACGCACCCTTTAAACCCAATAAATCCGGATAACGCTTGGATCCTCCGTATTACCGCGGCTGCTGGCACGGAGTTAGCCGATCCTTATTCTTACAGTACATTCAGCTTGATACACGTATCAAGGTTTATTCCCGTACAAAAGCAGTTTACAACCCATAGGGCCGTCGTCCTGCACGCGGCATGGCTGGTTCAGGCTTCCGCCCATTGACCAATATTCCTTACTGCTGCCTCCCGTAGGAGTCTGGTCCGTGTCTCAGTACCAGTGTGGGGGGCCATCCTCTCAGATCCCCTAAACATCGTAGCCTTGGTAAGCCGTTACCTTACCAACTAGCTAATGTTCCGCATGCCCATCTTGTTCCTATAAATATTTGGTTATATTGTGATGCCACATCATAACGTTATGCGGTCTTAATCTCTCTTTCGAGAGGCTATCCCCCTGAACAAGGTAGGTTACATACGTGTTACGCACCCGTGCGCCACTCTCATTAGGAGCAAGCTCCCAAATCCCGTCCGACTTGCATGTATTAGGCCTGCCGCTAGCGTTCATCCTGAGCCAGGATCAAACTCTCCATTGTAAAATGTTTTGTTTGTATCCAGACCCTATTACTCAAAATAGAAATCTGTATTTGAGCTGAAAGCTGAAAGACTAAAGCTGAAAGCCTTTGACAGCTTTTTGCTTTTAGCTTTGCGCTTTTAGCTATGTTATCTTTATACAAATCCCAAGCTTCCGAGTTAAATTGACAGTTACTTTGATCTTACTCAAAGCCCCGCTTTGCTTCATGATTTATTTTTGTCTCTTTATCTTTCTAAGAACTTTTTCGCTTTCCCATCCCGGTACCGGCTGTATGTTTTCCATCATTGCGATGCTAAACTTTTCTGATTTTGTGAACCGAAAATTGCTTTCGGTTTTGTTTTCCTTTTGGGACTGCAAAGGTAGAAACCTTTTTTACATTCTCAAAATTTATTTTTTATTTTTTTTCACTTCCCGTTTTCTTCGTTTTTCAAAGCCTTTCGGCCTTTTCTTTCCTTCGTTTGCGGGTTGCAAAGGTGAGGATTATTTTTTGTTTTGTCAAGTGTTATTTTCACTTTTTTAAAACTTTATTTTTACCTCTTAAATATGTTAAAAAACAACGCCTTTTTCTAAAGCGGACACAAATGTAAGGAGATTTTTGACACCTGCAAAAAAGTATTTTAAAATAATGAAAACTATTTGTTAACTCACTGATAACTAAGTCGCCTATTTTGCTTAAAAATTGCACGATCGGCTCCTGCAACGCACTGCAGCATTATTTTGTACCTTTGATACTGTATGAGCAATATCCAATTTCCTGCAAATTTTATTAACTCGTTAAGCAATGCCCCCGGTTTCGACGCGCAAAAATTCATCGCGGCGCATCAAAATTCGCCCTCGCCTACTACCATACGCGCCAATCCATATAAACCTGCACCTATATATAAAGGTGTGCAGGTACCCTGGTGCCCGGAGGGTTTTTACCTGGCCGAGCGACCGTCGTTCACTTTCGACCCGCTTTTTCATGCCGGCTGCTATTATGTGCAGGAAGCGTCGAGCATGTTCATCGCCCATATACTACAATATATAAGGAGTGAAAATGATGATACGCTAAAGGTGCTTGACCTATGCGCTGCTCCCGGAGGCAAAAGCACGTTGCTTAGTTCGGCTTTAAACAGCGATGATCTGCTGGTAGCAAACGAGATCATCAAAACCCGCGTACCGATATTAACAGATAACCTGACCAAGTGGGGGCCATCAAACATCATAGCCAGCAATAACGACCCGAAGGATTTTAACCGCCTGAAGGGTTTCTTCGATATCATATTAGTTGATGCGCCCTGCTCGGGCTCGGGCATGTTCCGCAAGGATCCCGATGCGATGAACGAATGGAGCGAGGCCAATGTTAACCTTTGCCACCAGCGCCAGGAACGCATCCTTGCCGATATTTACCCCGCACTGGCCGGCGATGGATACCTTATATATAGTACCTGCTCTTATTCGGTAGCCGAGAATGAGGCCGTGCTTGATTGGCTTTGTACCGAATTTGATCTGGAAAGTATCCGGATATCTATAAATAAGGAATGGGGGATTGTAGAAAGTCAGAGCGACCGGCACAAAGCATGGGGATATCGCTTTTATCCCGGTAAGGTACAAGGCGAAGGCTTATTTGCGGCATGTCTGCGTAAAACGACAGCAACAGGAAGCAATCCATCAAACTATAAGAACAAGAACACGCAAAAGCCCGACTATAAATCGATAGACTTATTGAAGCCTTATATAAAGGATGCCGACAACTACTATTATTTTAAGGTGGGCGACGATTGGCTGGCCATCGACCGTGAACACAAAGACGCGCTGGGTATTTTACAGCAGCACCTGTATCTGAAAAAATCGGGGGTGCGCCTGGGAAGCATCGCCGGTAAAGACCTGGTGCCCGATCATGAACTGGCACTTAGCCTTATTATTAATAAGGATGCTGTTTTGCAAACCGGACTAACCCGCGAACAGGCCATCGCTTATTTAAGGCGCGACAATATCCCCGATCTGGATCCTACCGAAAAAGGCTGGAGTTTGATGACTTTCGAAAATCAACCTTTGGGATGGGCTAAACTGCTGCCTAATCGTATAAATAATTATTATCCTAAGGAAATGCGGATACTGGCAAGCCCCCCGGCCCTCTAACTATTTTGTCATTCCGATAGCACATGTGGCGGGATGCTGAAGGCGGGCGAAAGAGAACTATCTCTTGACCGGATATATATCTGCAACCAACTGCGCGTATAAGACCTCTCCTCAACCCAAAGCTCATCCCCCGAAGTTCGTTCGAGACACCAAGATTAATAACTATCTTTATCGCAACAGAAAACTAAACAATGAAAAAACTTATCCTTACCACTGCCGCATTGTGCGCTGTTGCAAGTATTGGCTTCGGACAGGCCAAACTGGTGCAAAAGGTTACCCAAAAAGGTACCGAACTGGTGATCCCTTACGAAAAATATGTGCTGCCTAACGGATTGACCGTTATCCTGCACGAAGATCATTCAGACCCTGTTGTACATGTTGACGTAACCTACCATGTAGGTTCAGCGCGCGAGCAGGTGGGTAAATCGGGCTTCGCGCATTTTTTTGAGCATATGATGTTTGAGGGGTCGGACCATGCGCATAAAGGCATCCACGATAAAATTACTTTGGGTAACGGTGGTACCAATAACGGATCGACCAATAACGACCGGACCAACTACTACGAGACCGAACCAAAAAACGTACTGGAACAGTGTATTTGGCTGGAAGCCGACCGTATGGGGTTTCTGCTTGGTCAGGTAACACAGGACAGGTTTGAAGTACAGCGCGCCACCGTAAAGAACGAACGCGGCCAAAACTATGATAACCGTCAGTATGGCTTGGTTGGCCAGTATACCAACAAAAACCTGTACCCTTACGGCCACCCATACTCGTGGCTGACCATCGGCTATATCGAAGATCTGAACCGTAGCAATGTAAACGATTTGAAGAACTTCTTTATGCGCTGGTACAGCCCTAACAATGCTACACTAACCATCGGCGGCGATATTAACCCGCAGGCTACCATGAAAATGGTAGAGAAATACTTCGGTGCTATACCGCGCGGCCCGGAAGTGAAACCGGTAGTGGTTGAACCTGTACACCTAACTGCCGACCGCTATGTATCGTACACCGATAACTACGCGCGATTGCCTTTACTTTCTATCACATACCCAACCGTAAAAGATTATGATAAGGATATGGTGCCGCTTGATTGCCTTGCCGAAATACTGGGGCAGGGTAAAAACTCGGTATTGTACCAAACCATGGTTAAAAAACAGCAGGCATTACAGGCGAGCGCTTTTGGCGACCAGGCCGAATTAGCCGGTGTGATGACCTTCCGTTTTGTGCCGGTGCCGGGTAAAACCCTGGCCGATATGGAGGGCATGTTCCGTGCCGCGCTTGATACCTTTGAGCGCCGTGGCGTTACCGACGAGGACTTGGCCAAGTTTAAAGGCAGTGTACAGTCTAACTTTGTAAACGGGTTACAAAGCGTATCGGGCAAAGTATCGCAACTGGCCCAATTTCAAACTTTCACCGGCAACCCTAACAAAACCGCCGAACTGATTAAAATGTACAACTCGGTTACCAAGGCCGATGTAATGCGGGTTTATAACACTTACATTAAAAATAAAAATTCGGTTATTGTAAGCGTACTGACCAAAACTGGCAACGTTAGCCCGGCTAAACCCGATAACTATACCGTTGACACCACACATTACGTAGCGCCAAACTATGGCTATGATAAACTGAAATACGTAAAAGCTAAGGATAACTTTAACCGCGCCATTACTCCACCGCTGGGCCCTGTACCGGTTGTGAAAACACCGGTCTTCTGGCGCAAGGATATTGCCGGCGCGCAGGTGATCGGTGTGCCAAATACCGAGATCCCGCTGGTTACCTTCTCGCTTACGATGCCTGGTGGCCATTTGTCTGATGCTAAGGATATGTCTAAAGCTGGCCTGGCATCTTTCTTTGCCAGCATGATGAACGAGGATACCAAAAACTACACGGCCGAAAAGTTCTCGATAGAACTGCAAAAGCTGGGCAGCCGTGTTAGTGTGGGCAGTGGTACGGATGGTACTACCTTCTCGGTACAATCGTTGAAAAGCAATTTCGGTAAAACCATGGCCTTGCTTCAGGAGCGCATCTTCAACCCTAAATTTACCCAGCAGGCATTCGACCTGAACAAGAAACAAAAACTGGAAGCTTTCAAATCGCAAAAAGCGGCGCCGGCTTCTATCGCGCCGGTGGTTTACGACAAGATCAACTACGGGCCTGATAACGTATTGGGTGTATCTGCCGGTGGTACCGAAAAAACGGTAGCCAACATCACACTGGCCGATATTGAGAACTATTGCAAAAACTATATCACATCTAACGGTGCCAAAGTGGTAATTGTGGGCGACATCACCGAAGCCGAAGCTTTGGCCCAACTGGCTTTTCTGGATAAACTGCCTAATAAAAAGATCGATCTGCAAATCCCGGGCCCTGCTGTATCTGTAGGCAAAACCAAAATTTATTTGATTGATGTGCCTAAGGCCGCGCAAACCCAGTTTTATGTAGGCTACGGTACCGATCTGCATTATAGCCCGATTGGCGATTCGTATCTTACCGTATTGGCTAACTACCCATTGGGCGGCGATTTTACCAGCCGGTTAAATACCTATCTGCGCGAAACCAAGGGCTGGACCTATGGCGCCAGCAGCCGTTTTACTAACGATAAGTACTCGGGCGAGTTTACCTTTAGCTCGGGGATCCGTGCGCCATCTACCGATAGCGCTTTGGTGGCCCTGATTGATGGCATTAACAGCTACAATAGCACCGGCCCAACTGCCGATGAGGTGAGCTTCCTGAAAAAGGCCATTGGCCAGGGTAATGCCCTGCGTTACGAAACCGGCGCGCAAAAAGCCAGCTTCGCATCGCGCCTGTTAAACTATAACCTGCAGCCAAACTATTTGGAGCAGCAGGCTGCGATACTGAAGAATGTTACGGCTGCTCAGTTAAAAGCGATATCTAACAAATACATCCCAACCGATAAGTTGAATATTTTGCTGGTAGGCGATAAGGCCCGCATACTGCCCGATCTGAAAAAGCACAATTACGAGTTAATTGAGCTGGATGCTGATGGGAATATGATCAGTAAGTTATAATTGATCCGCAGTTAATAAAAAAGCCTGTTATTTAAATAACAGGCTTTTTTATTAAGGATTTGCTTAAATCCGGATCTTAATTATTTCAAACATCTTTAATTTCTGCTGCGCACACGTACCGGCTTCAGGCGGTTGGTGTTATGGCAAAGCAACAGAAAATATATGTAGCCGATGATACCCACAAGGGCCAAGCCAGCCAGCACAATGCGCCCTTTTTGCTGCTGCATAATGCCTTGTATCAACACTCCGATATCAAATACCAGGCACAAGATGGCGGTGATAAATGGCCCTATCGATCTCTTGTTCATGCGGTGCGTTTTTAATGTTAGGTAAGATAATAGTATTGAACGATAAAAACAAGTTTTTATTTTGTGTAATATTTACACCACCGGTTTTACAAATAACTCAGCCACCACTGCTTATGCGTTTGTTTATACTTCATATACCAGCGGCAAGGGAAATACAGTATCACTATAACGGCCAGCCAAACCAGGTAAACCCCCACAAGCCCAAAGCCATGCGGCCCAAGCGAACCAAGCCCCACTGTTTGGAAATCCTTTGCCGAAAGATGCTCCAGCTTTGCAACAAATATCTCGGCGCTATGCACTAAGTAAATATGCAATACGTAATAAAACAAGGGCACCCGGCCAAATACAGTAAAGAACCGGCTCAGTTTATTATCGGTTTTATCAAAGGCAACCAGCGCCAGTATGGATATCCCCAAAGTCATTAACAGGTAGGCCAGGGATGGCGGATATTTCTGGCATTTAATAATGGCCAGCACATCGCGCCACAGGGTGGCTTGCTTTTGCCAGGGTATCGGGTCGCCATAAACATTAAACCCGCGGAACGCTATAAAAAGGATAAGGCTACTGATACCTATGCTGATAAAGGCTTTGCGGCGCTCTGCCGGTTCAAGTTTAAATAGGGTGCCAAAAGCATACCCGGCGGCCATTACCCCTACCCAGGGCACCAGCGGATATAGCAGGAATATCGATTCGTAATCGTTTATTTTGTAAAAGTTTGTTTCGTGTAAAAACATCCAAAAAAACTTATACTCCCCCCAGCTATCGGCCTTTACATAATCGTAGGCGTTATGACCAAATATCAATATCAAGCCAAACACACCCACATAAACCGGCTTTAAAAATATCAGCGCCGAAAGGATGATCATGCTCCAGCCGATGGCCCAGATCACCTGCGCGAATATGGTATGGAAGCCGATATCAAACTGCCAGCCGAAGCCAATGATGGTCAGTTCTAAAACCAGCAGCCATATACCCCTGCTCAATAAAAAAAGCGAGGCCTCTTTTTTTGTCTTCTTTTTAGATAAGGACAGAAAGGCGCTGGCGCCCGACAGGAAAACAAATGCAGGGGCGCAGAAGTGCGTGATCCACCGGGTAAAGAAAAGCAGGGTTGAAGCTTTTTCAAGATCGAGCGGGTCGACTGGCGAGTTCGAAAAAAAATCGCGCACATGATCAAGCGCCATGATCACCATAATAATACCCCGCAGGATATCGATAGCGTGGATACGGGCGGTTTGTTGTGGTATAGCTGCTTCCATATATATTAATTTGATGAAAGTATGAAGATAATAAATTACGGAATACGCAGCTAATTACTTTACCTGCCTGGGTTTATAAAAACAAAAAGCCCTCCCGGCAGAACAGGAGGGCACATTAAACCTGGCGGCCCTGCCTTGTTTAATTGTGTTTTGGTTTGGATGAATTGTGTTATCTTCCCCGATAAGGTTTAGGTTGGCCGATCGGAAAATCAATAGTTAAATATTTAAAAAATATTGGGCTGATATGCCATTGTGGGGACGAACGAGGGTGTTTGTGATGATGAAACAGGTTTAATTGTAAATTAAAAAAAAACAGTACTTTTATCGCATTGCTATATCAACATAACAATGCCCCTATTTATCACATTAAAACTATTAAACTATTACCATGCAGCATGATATTTCGATATTGATTATTGAAGATGATGCCATGTGGTCGCAAAGCCTGAAAAACAACCTGGTTGATTTTGGCTTTACTGTAGTTGGTACTCCTAATACTTTCCAAAACGCCATAACCGCGTTAAATAGCCTTAACTATGATATCGCTTTGCTGGATATCAACCTGCATACCCGGAACGAGGGGATAGAGTTGGGGAAGATGCTAACCAATTTATATCGCAAGCCTTTTATTTTTATCACCGGCAACTTTGATAAACAAACGATGGACCAGGCTGTTGAAGCCAAACCATCGGCTTATTTAACCAAACCGGTAAACCCGGTTTCGCTGTATGTAACTATACAAAGCGCTATTAATAACTTCAACAATAAAACAGTAGCCATTGCCGCTAAACCAGGCGAAACCGATAGCGATTCGTTTTTTGTGAAGCTGGGCGATAAGTACAAAAAAATAAACTGGAAAGACGTAGTTTATCTAACATCCGACAAAAACTATACGGTAATATTTAATGCTGTTGACGGTACCGAATATTATATCCGCAGTTCCATGAACCGTACCCTGCAATATATTGTACCCAAACATTTGCAAGGCAAGTTTATACAGGTTAACCGTGCCGAAACTGTTCAGTTATCTTTCATAACCGAATTAATTGCTGATGAAGTATACACGCCATATAAAACCTTTACGGTTAGCGAGAATTACATCAGGGACCTGAAGAAGCAGCTAAACATTATCGCTTAAAGGCAGGCTGACGGTAAAGGTAGTGCCCTGCCCAACTTTACTTTCAAAGCTGATATCGCCACTATGTTCATCAACAATTTGTTTGCAGATGGACAAGCCCAGGCCAAAGGATTTTTCGCCCGATGTACCGTATTGTTTAGAAGTGGTAAACATATCAAATACATTGGCCTGCAAGTTTTGGGGGATACCTACGCCATTGTCGCGTATTGTAAATAAAGCCCGCTTATTTTCCCTTTTTACGTCAATCTCAATTACCTTCCCTTCGTAACTGAATTTGATAGCATTGGTAACCAAATTGCTGACCACCCGGGATACCCGTTCCGGAACAACCAATACCGGCAACAGCCCGGGTGATGGATTAAAGACGAGCCGCTGTTGCTTTTCTGCCGCCTTAAACTCCAGCAAGTTAACAGCGCTTTTTATCAACTGGTTGAGATCTGTTGTTTCCCGCACCATATTTTCACTATCATCAGCGCGTAAGCTCAACAATTCATTAATCAGGCCAAGCGCGTTTTCTGATGCGCGCTTTACCATGGTTAACGATTCGGCCGTTCTTTCATCTACGCTTTCCTCCATCAGCATACTTTCGGCCAGAAAGCCGGTTACGCCTACCGGGTTGCGCAAATCGTGCGCTACCACGTTCAATATTCGGTCTTTATCTTTATTGGCTTTCTCTAAAGCGGTTTTTTGGCTGCTTACCTGGTTATTTAATTGGGTTAAGGCTTTCACGTTCCGGCGGCTGCGGCGATAGTTATACAACACCAATACAATAATAACAACGGCCATTACCGAAAGCGAGATCACTATCCAAAGGTAGATCCTGTTGAGCTGATTGTCTTTTTTCAACAGGCTGATCTCCAGCTTTTGGCTCCTGGCATTCAGTTCTTTATTCAGGTCGGTATCTGTTTTTTCTCTTTTAGCAGTTGCCATCGAATCGCGCATGGCAATGTAGTTTTTATAATAGGTTAGCTCCTGCAGGGGCAGGTTATAAGCGGCAGCATATTGGTACATCAGGCGTTTCCAGCCCAGTATGGCGTCTTCGTTATTAAATTTGTTTACTTTTAATGTTTTGTCCAGGCTATCCAGCGTTTGCTTTAGTTTGGGCAATTGCCGCTGTTGCAGGTACATATCGCCCAGGTGCATCAGCGTTAACTGGGCGTCATACAGTTCTCCCCAGCTTGTACTGTTGGTTATATTGAGGCTTTTTTTGAAATACAGTTCGGCCGAATCTAACTTGTTTTCCTTCACCATTACCTGCGCAATATTTCCGTATACGATGCCCCGGTTACGACGGGCCACTACCCTGTTAACCATTGTATCAGTGTTGTATCTGTGCCTGCTTTCAGACAGGCTTATCTGTTTTAGCGCTTTTGAATAGTAAATACGTGCGCTGTCGTTAATATGCTGTTTATGATAACAAAGTGCTATATCGCTTATAAGTTCCTGTACCTCCAGGTCGAAGTATTGATTTTTAGATGGAATATCGCAGCCTTTTACAATATTTAGCGTGCGTTGAAAGTATTGTTTGGCAACATCATAACGCTGTTGTTTATATAAAGCAAGCCCCAACAAATGATATATTAAATTCGCGTCGCACTGGTTTTTAAATTTTTCGGCCCGGTCTTTCGCTTTAAAAAACTCATCGATAGCGGGTTGTACACGGCCTCCATTATACAATATGTTGGCCTTTGTAAAGTGCCTTGATGTATATTTAAGCTCCCACCCGCTGTCGGTTAACGAATGGTTATCGGTAATTAAAATACCCGAATCGGCATAAAGCACCGCGCTGTCAGTTTTCCCTAACAAACTGTATAAGTAAGCCACATAGTTGTAGTAATGCAGCTTTAATGCAATGTTTTTTGTTTTTTGGCCTTTGTAAACGGCCTTGGCCGAAATAAGGGCTTTGTCCGGCCCTTTTGACAATAGATCATGACTGGGGAAAAATATACTGTCTGCTTCCTTGTCCATACGCGCGTCAAGGTCGCCTCTTTGCCTGCACGATGATAAAATAGCGGTGATGATCAAAACACCGGCGCAAAAAGCCGGCAGTACTTTTAAATTAAAAAATGAAGTACCTGTTTTATTTATATACATTACCGCTACGCGTTTTCATCATAGTTCACTAAAAAATTTAATAAAGATTATAAAATTGTGATATAAGGGCCCGGGAGGCCCTAAAGATATTAAAACTGGCAGGAATATAAAAACCGGCCGGTATAAACCGGGCCGGTCTGTAAAAAAATATAATTAAAAGGTTATATCTGCATATTATACAGTCATTACCCGCTCATCAGGCACACCTTTCCCGGTTTCAATAAACTGGTGCAGGCTGTTGATATAATAGGTCCAGCCCGATGAGCAGCCGTTGTAGCATTGAAATTTAGGGGTAAGGCCCTTGTGCGTAAACGTTAGTTGTGTTTTGTTATCAACTGCTGATATTTCAAAAACGGTTTCGGTGCCCGTCCATTCGTGATGGTCTTCCACAAAAGTTAGTTTGCTATCGGTAATTAGCCAAACCATCCTTTTGCCGGGGATCACTTCGCTTAATTTTTGCCGCGAATAATGCACATCGCCAAAGCGCACCTCAAATTCATCGTTTAGGTTTTGCGATGCGCCTTCTAAATTTTCTGTCCACCAGCTGCACACGTTGCTGATGGCGTTGAATACCTCTTCCGGTGTTTTGTCTACCGTAAAGGTTTTACTGAAATTCTGATCTTCCATGTTTTTTATTTTTTGTTCCGTTCGTTTAATAATGCCCCCAGGTTCTTCAGTTTCCGCTCCCAGAAGCTATCATAATATTCCAGCCATTTGTTCAGTTCGTTAAAGCCGTCCTGCTTCAGGCTGCAGTAACGCTCGCGGCCCACATCCTGTATCGATATAAAGCCGGCATTATCCAGCACTTTAATGTGTTTGGAAACCGCCGGCCTGCTCATATCAAAGTTCTCGGCCAGGGCGTTAATGGTCAGGCTGTCTTTAGATAGCAGGTACAATATTTGCCTGCGGCTGGGGTCGGCTATTACCTGGAACGCGTCAAGCCTTTGCTGTTCCATCGTTGGCGGCGTTTATGGTTTGCAGTATCTTTTCCATAAGCACCTGCCAGCCTTTGTTCATCGAATCGAACATGGCCGAGAAGTTCAGCCCTTTAAAATCGCGATGCTGCAATAGCAATTCGGTGCCGTTTTCTTTAGCGGTCAGCGTCCAGTGTACTATCGATTCGGTTTGCGGGGCACCATCGCCCGGACCAAACATCCACGAGTAGGATAGCTTTTTAAACGGGGTTAACTCTAAAACCTGGCAGTAGATATTTCCATCAAAATCCATTTCGGGCATGGGTTTAGCCGTGAATTGAAATTTGTGCCCTACTTCGGGTTTAAAATCGTTTTTCATCATCCATTGCGCTATCAGTTCGGCAGTGGTCATGTACTCCCAAACCAGCTCGGGCGGGTGAGGGTAAAAAAATTGGTGTTGGATCATTTTTGCCATAATACGTAACTTTGAAGTTACTCAAATGTATGCGTAACTTATGAGTTACACAAATTTATTTTCACTTTTTTTGATGAAATATTTTACGGCATAAAAAAAAGCGCTGTTTTTCTGACAGCGCTTTCTACTACAAAGTTGGCAATGATCTGCTTAAGCGGTTACCACAGCTTTGTTCTTTCTTTTTAATACCAGGGCGCTCACCAGTGCCACCACCAATCCCACGGGCAATACTTCGGCATAGGTGATGATAATTACAAAAAAGGTATTTTTATACATATCCTTAAAGCCGGCCATCTCTTTGGTTTTCGCGGCAAGTTCGGCAGGTTTTTCCTGTGCCACCTCTTTTAGTACATGGGTTATGTATTTATCCAGGTAATCGGGCACAAACAAATAATAATAAAACAACCAAACCAGCACATACATGGTAGCGCCGGCCAGGGCAATCAGCGCGCCGGTTTTAAACGCCTGCCCGAAGGAGATCATTCCGCCCAGCTCCTTATTACGATAATTCCGCACCCCGAAAAACACCAGCGAAAAAATAACGATCATGGCCGCGTAGCCAACAACATCGTTACTTTTAAAATCGGGATTGGTATAACACAAGTGAACCATGTAGATCATATTTCCACACAGTATGGCCCCCAGTACCAGGCCAAAGATCAATACGTTCCTTTTCATTTTTTTATGGTTTAAATATGCTGCAAAACTAAAACCGGGCAGCAAACGCCGTTCATACTTTAGTACCAATTTGCATTTCCGGGGTGTTTCGGTACCAAAGTACGAATGCCCTTACGCCGTGATCCGTAATCTTTTGGCCTTCTCGATCGCCTGCGCCCGGCTTTTTACATCCATCTTAACAAACAGGTTTGATGCATGGGTTTTAACCGTACTTAACGAGAGGAACAGGTGCTCGCCAATTTGGGCATTGCTATAACCTTTGCTTAGCAGTTGCAGCACTTCATACTCGCGATTACTGAGATTTAGTTTTTTTAATTCGGCTTCGTTTATTTCAGTTTCGCCAGGTCGCGACAGGTATACCTCACGTTCAACTACCACCGTTTCAACCTTTGGCCTGGCCAGTTGACCGGCTACCCATACGCCCAGCACGGTAAAAGCAAGAGCAATCAACCCGATATAAATTTCGATAGCATTTTGCAGCAGCAGGAATTTCCATTCCAGCCATTTAAGCGCGAACACTAAAACGGCCATGAGCAAGGCGTAGAAGGTGATATGCCTTGTTTTAATGTATATGCTTTTTATAAACGTCATTAGCTTGTTCAAATATACAGGGATGCCGGGGCAAAAAAAAGACCGGAAACACTCTCGCAGTATTACCGGCCCTACATCTACCTATGAAAAACAGCCCTTTTGGAAGGGCATTTAGCTATATCCAATTGTAGTGCCAATTATAAAAACAACCCTGAATGCTATTAAAACAGGCTTTCATGTTTTCCTGCCATATTCCCATAATGGAAAAACTTCCACAACCTGTGGAAGTTTTAACACATTGATAACAGAACAATTAAATTTAGTTAAAAAGCAGAGTTTTTAATTAAAAGAATATCCCGGGAAATTAAGCAGATATTTTAAACCAACCTGTAAATATGTTGTTAAACTGGTATGATGGACCACAATGTATACCTGTTACTTACCGACCCCCGGAACCCCTGCCGGGATGTGATACATTCGCGGGATACCGGATTGAAAATGAATGTCTTCTGTATCGACGAAGAACCTTTTACGCCCGATACCGACGAGATACAGCTATACGCCTACGCCAACGGCAAGCTATACGCTTTCGAGACCATTAACGTTACCCCCGACGACGCCCTTGATGTAATTGACGCCATACAATGGTATGCCAGTTATATCGATTATCCCGAAATGGAGATCCTGCCCGAAAACCCGCGCGCGGGCCGCAACGTGGCGGCCAATAAGCAGAAATAAGATACTATTATCTTTAAGTCCCCCTCTTCTTCGGAGAGAGGCTAAGGAAAGGCCTTTTTGTTAAAATTTTGTTAAAAATAGTTTTGGCGTTAAACATTGCTTACTATTGAGTGTCATAACCAGGCAAACCTTAAATACCCCGCTGTGAACCCTGATTTAACGCTATTGGCTACCCATACCGGCATCATCCGTGGTGATGACCGGCCCGATCTGCTGCGCGAAGAAACGCTGGCCTCTCTTTTCAGGCAAAGCGCTGCAGAACACGCGGGCAACACCGCCCTTATTTTTAACGATCAAAGCATAACCTACGCCCAACTTAATCGCTGGAGCGATGCTGTAGCCCTGCAACTTGCACAAATCGGGATAGTACCAGGAAACACGGTTGGCGTTTGGCATAAGCGCGGTATCGAGTTGCATGTGGCTATTTTAGGTATCATAAAAGCCGGAGCTGCCTACGTACCCATCGACCGTGAACAACCGGCCGAGCGTGCCGAACTGGTAATGACCGAGGTTGGCGCATCGGCTTGCTTTACCGAAGACCTGCTGAACTTAAGCTGCCCGCTATTCACCGTGCCGCCTATGCCTGCGGATGACGAAGAGGTCGAATTAACTACCGGTCCGCAGCCGGATGACGGGGCTTATGTGCTGTATACCTCTGGTAGTACGGGCAAGCCCAAGGGGATCCCCATCAGCCACCGTAATATTTGCCATTTAATACGTGCCGAACAGAGCGTCTTCAATATAACAGATTCCGACCGGGTTTACCAGGGTTTCTCGGTTTCGTTTGATATGTGGTGCGAGGAAACCTGGGTAAGCTATCTTGCAGGCGCTACCATTTGGGTAGCCGACAATACCACATCCAAGGCTATCGACGAACTGGCCGCTACGCTAAAAGAGCAGCGCATCAGCATATTACACGCCGTGCCCAGCCTGCTGGCGGTGATGGATGATGATATACCGACCCTAAGATTAATAAACGCCGGTGGCGAAGCCTGCACCAAACAGGTACTTAACCGCTGGGGCGCAAACCCCAACCGGGCATTTTATAACAGCTATGGCCCTACCGAAACTACAGTAACGGCCACCATTGCCCGTTTACAGGCAGGTGATGAGATCACCATCGGCGATCCGTTGCCTAATTATAACCTGGCTGTGGTTGATGAGCAACTGAACCTGGTACCACAAGGCGAGCAGGGCGAACTCATCATCAGCGGACCGGGACTGGCCATTGGTTATGTGAACCTGCCACTGCTAACCGCCGAAAAATTTGTAGATAAACCCGCAGGCCTGGCAAATATGCCCGGCGACCGCATTTATCGTACCGGCGATGCGGCCAGCATTAAACCCGATGGCAGCATCGACCTGCATGGCCGCTTTGACGACCAGATAAAACTGCGTGGCTACCGCATTGAGCTGGGTGAGATAGAAGTACGCCTGAACGCCTTCGACGGCGTGGCATCAGCCGTGGTGGCGGTTAAAAAGGATGCCGCCGATCAAGAGCATCTGGTAGGTTATGTAGTGCTGAAGGATATGCTGAATATCGAAGAAAGCCTTTTCCGCGCCGAACTGGGAAAAGTGCTGCCATCGTACATGGTGCCTGCCGTTATTGTTACCCTGCCCGAAATGCCCCGGATGCCCAGCGGCAAGATCAACCGCAAGGCCCTGCCCGTACCGCCGCAATTGCTGGTTAGTTACGATAACCCTTTGGCCGATGCCATCGACATGAACGCCCCGGTTTCCGACCGATTTTATGCGGTACTTAACAAGATATTTCCCGGCAAAACCATATCGCCCGAACAGGATTTCTTTAACGACCTGGGCGGCCACTCGCTGCTTGCCGCCGCCTTTGTTTCGCGCCTGCGCAGGGACGCCGGTATGCCCCAGGCATCACTAAAGGATGTATATATGCACCGCCCCTTAAGCGCACTGGCCGCCAGTTGGGAGAGCAAGGTTATCGAAGAAAAAGCCCCAAGGGAATATAATAAAGTAAAAACCTGGCGCTATTACACCTGCTGGGTTGCGCAAACGCTATCGCTGCCTATCATATACGGTTTGTTTGCCATACAGGTGTTTATCCCCTACCTGGGTTATTATTATATAGAGCAGGATCTGGAAAGCAAGGTATACGCCATTGCCACCGCGTTGGGCTTGTTCTGCCTGTTGCCACCGTTTTTTACACTCATCGCTATTATATCAAAATGGATACTGATAGGCCGCATGAAGGAGGGCGATTATCCGCTTTGGGGCAGCTATTACTTTAGGTGGTGGTTTGTGCGCACGCTGCAAAACCTGTTGCCTGTGCAGTTTTTAACCGGCACCCCGCTTTACCCAACTTATTTGCGATTAATGGGCGCCAAAGTTGCCCCCGATGCACAGCTAAGCGCCATGACCATTGGCGCCGAAGACCTGATCAGCATCGGCAGCGATGTCAGTATCAGTTCGGGCGCGGTGCTGAACAATGCCTTTGTTGAAGATGGCTGGCTGAAGCTGCGCCGTATTAGCCTGGGCGATCACGCATACATTGGCAGCAGCGCCCTGATAGCCGGCGACGCGCGAATGGAGGACTGGTCGGAATTGCAGGACTTGAGTTACCTGCAAACCGGTAAAATCATCAAACCCGGCGAAGTTTGGCAGGGTAGCCCGGCGGTTTTAAAGGAAACCAAAAATATTGCCGATCTGCCGCAGCCCTTGCCGGTTAGCAAAGCTACCCGCGTTAAATATAAGCTGCTTTATACACTTACCATATTTGTGTTCCCGTTCATTATCCTGGTGCCGTTGCTGCCTACCATTGTTACCGTTAACAATCTGGATAATGCCGCACCCGATTATAATTTCAATTATATGATCCACGTGCCGGGGCTGGCAGCTATTTATATCGCCTTGTTCGCGCTGGAGACCATTGTGCTAACCCGCCTGCTGCAACACAACATCAAGCCCGGCAAATATCCGGTTTACAGCCTGATGTATGTGCGCAAATGGTTTGCCGATCAGCTGATGTCGCTAAGTTTGGTGGTGATGCACCCTATTTACGCTACGGTTTATATCGGTTCGTTCTTCAGGGCATTAGGCGCTAAAGTGGGCAAAAACACCGAGGTATCCACCGCAAGTAGCGTTACCCACCCCCTGTTGGAGATTGGCGATAACGCCTTTGTGGCCGATGCGGTTACCCTTGGCGAGGCCGACGTACGTGCACAGCAACTTATACTGGCTAAAACAACCATCAATAATAACAGCTTTGTAGGCAACAGCGCCCTTATCCCACAAGGATATACCTTGCCGCCAAATATGCTGATCGGGGTACTTTCCACCCCGCCAACGCCCGAACAAATGGCCGGTAACGATGCCCGCGACTGGTTTGGTTCACCTGCCATCGCCATCCCGCGCCGGCAGGAGAGTAATGCGTTCGATGCGTCGCTGGTGTCCAAACCATCACTTAAACGCAAAGTGGCCCGTGGCTCGGTGGAGCTGGTACGTATCATTCTGCCCGAAACTGCTATCATCTGCTTTAGTATCCTGTTCATTGCCTATGGGCACGACATTATCGTTGATAAATCTTTCTGGGAGGGATTTTTTTGGTTCCCGATCTACTATTTGGGGATAATGGGGATCCCTGCCTTTTTGCTCACCGTAGCTTTGAAGTGGGTCTTCATTGGCAAATACAAAGCCGAGCAAAAACCCATGTGGACCTGGAAGGTTTGGCGCAGTGAGGCCATTACCACCACATACGAGGCATTAGCCGTTCCCTTTTTACTGGAATACCTGCAAGGCACTCCATGGCTCCCCATCGCCCTGCGCTTGATGGGCATGAAAACCGGCAAGCGCGTTTGGCTAAACACCACCGATTTTACCGAGCACGACATGATAGAGATTGGCGACGACACCGCCCTTAACGAGGATTGCGGCCCGCAAACGCACCTTTTTGAAGACCGGGTGATGAAGATAGGCCATGTAAAAATTGGCGAGCGGGTAAATGTAGGCGCACGTACCATTATCCTTTACGATAGCGAGGTAGGTAACGATAACAATATCGAGCCACTATCGCTGGTGATGAAGGGCGAACGTCTGGCACCGGGTACAAGCTGGGCGGGTAGCCCGGTTAATGCGGTGTAGTAAAAAATACGTCATGCTGAGTAATATAATCCCGGCGGCCTCTAATGGTTTTTATGACTTGCCGATGAAAGCCCCCTCTAAATCTCCCCCAAAGGGGGAGACTTTGGAACCCTCTCCTCTGGAAAGGGCAGGGTGAGGCTTCAGCGGAAAAACAAACATGTCATCGTGAGCGATAGCGAACGATCCCCGGGATGCAGGTTTGCTCTGCCTAATTGGGATCGTTCGCTATCGCTCACGATGACGGAATGAGATAATTTGCGCTAAAACACTATCATTATTATATTTGCATAACGCAACCTGCCAATGTATTACAATTCATTTCAATATTCGTTACGGATATGGTTTACTACAGCCATTGTAGTGCCGCATGTATACATTATGTATTTTTTCGCTTCGCGGGGTATAGGGGCTTACCTGCCCATGGGCGCTTACCTGGTGCTGATATTGGAGAGCCTGCTGATTACCCTGCCCGGCTGGTTTGTGTTTTGGCTGATGCTCGACAAACTTTGCAAAACGGAGCTACCCATGTCTACCAAAAAGTTGATATCCTGGGGGATGCTGCAAACCTTAATGCTGGTGCTGTTCGCCGTTATTATCCACGGTTTGGGCGACAGGGCCACTACCTGGTCATCGTGCTTTGATTTTATACTGATAGGCAGCGTAGCCATCCCGGCATGCGTGTTTCTTTTTAAATTGCATCCCATTAAAGACGCTACCCACCGGTTCGATCTGTAGAGACACGATACCTCGTGCCTCCCACTTTGTATCCCACCTGTTTTTATATATCGATGAAAGACACGAAGTATCGTGTCTCTACTGCTTTTCCTATCACGTTTGTTACCTCAAAATCAGGATGCAACAGGATGGACAATCAGCCTGAAAGGCGGTAATTTACTTTACCAATTATCCTGTAAAATGAAAAAACTGATACTGCTGGCCTTATTTAGCGCGCAATGCGTGTTTGCCTTCGCCAAGGTTTATTATGTGGCCACCGATGGTAAGGACGATAATCCCGGCACCATCACTAAGCCGCTGGCTACTATACAAAAGGCACAATCGCTGGTAGCCCCCGGCGATACGGTTTATATACGCGGCGGGGTTTATCACATGACCGAAGACCAGATCAGCCAGAAACTGCGGGGTTATGCCTGTGTTAGCTTTCTTGATAAAAGCGGCGAACCCGGCAAACGCATCAACTACTGGGCGTATACAAAAGATAAAGAAAAACCGGTGTTTGAATACTCGGCCGTAAAGCCGGCTAATTTCCGTGTGGCCGCTTTTTATGTGACCGGATCGTGGATACACCTGAAAGGCTTCGAGGTAACCGGCGTACAGGTAACCATTAAAACGCATACCCAGTCAGAATGCTTTGAGAACCACGGCAGCAACAATATTTACGAGCAACTGAGCATGCACGATGGTATGGCCATTGGCTTTTACCTGCTGCATGGATCGGACAACCTGATTCTGAACTGCGATGCTTACCGCAACTACGATAATTTTTCGGAGAACGGCCGCGGTGGCAATACCGATGGTTTTGGTAACCATCCGCAGCCCGGCAGTAAAGGTAATATCTTTAGGGGCTGCCGCGCCTGGTTTAACAGCGACGATGGTTACGACTGCATCAACGCTTACGAGGCGACAGTTTTTGATCATTGCTGGGCCATGTACAACGGCATGGACAGCAACTTTAAAAGCGCTGGTGACGGTAACGGCTTTAAGGCCGGTGGTTATGCCCGTCGCCCGGCCAGCGAATTGCCTAACCCCATTCCGCAAAATACCATACAGTTTTGTTTGTCGGTTGGCAATAAGGCCAATGGCTTTTATTCAAATCACCACATCGTGGGCAGCTTTTGGTATAACAACAGCGCCTATAAGAACACCGTTAACTTCAACATGCTAAACCGCCTGAAGGATGAAGTGAACGCCGATGTGCCCGGTTATGGTCATAAAATGCGCAATAACCTGGGTTTTGCAGGCAGGAAGGAAACCGATATGCTGGATGTCAGTAAGTGCGACCTGAGCCACAATTACTTTGATATGAACCTGACCGCCACTGCGGATGACTTTGTAAGCCTGGACGAAAAACTATTGACCGCCCCCCGCAAAGCCGACGGCAGCCTGCCCGATAACGGCTTTATGAAACTAAAACCCGGCAGCCAGTTTGTAGATAAAGGTGTTGATATTGGCTTCCCCTTTAAAGGTAAAGCGCCGGATTTAGGTGCTTTCGAATCGGGTAAATAAAGCTTTTAAAAAATAATTAGCTTGAAATAAGCCACTTGCTAATTATTTTAAAATATTTTTTGAAGAATAGATCGTTACTTCTATATTTGCAGTCCCAAAACAAAGGGAAGTTTATCTGATAAAGATAAGCAAAGCAAAGGGAGTTTAGCTCAGCTGGTTCAGAGCATCTGCCTTACAAGCAGAGGGTCACTGGTTCGAACCCAGTAACTCCCACAAAACCTCACAGAAATGTGAGGTTTTTTTGTTTTATATTTAAATTTCAACCACAGAGGGCACAAAGAAAAATCACAGAGAACACAGCGCTTTTTATACTTTAATACTTGTCTCTGTGTTCTTTGTGCAAACCTCTGTGCCCTCTGTGGTTAAATATTGATTGATGATCATATGAAATTCCCCGACCATTTTAAAGTGGCCACCATTGGCAAAACCAAGGGCCTTAAGGGCGAGATGCAGTTATACGTTGATTTTGCGGGTTTGGAGGATATCAAATTCAACGCCCTGTTTATTGATATTGCCGGTAAGCTGGTGCCCTATTTTGTGGCATCGTATAAACCATCCATCAAAAACACGGCTTACCTCTACCTGGAAGATGTGGATACCATTGAAAAGGCCGCCGCGCTTTTAAAAAAGGAAGTTTACCTGCCCAATAAATTAAAACCGGTAAAGAATGAAGAAGATTTCACCCTGTTCGATCTGGAGGGCTTCCTGGCTGTTGATATTGACGAGGGCGAACTGGGCATCATCACCGCCGTGCACGAATACCCGCAACAGATCATTGCCGCCTGCGATTATGATGGCACCGAGATCCTGTTCCCGCTAAATGAAAGCACCATTAAAGGCATCGACGTAGCACGAAACGAAGTTACAGTTGACCTGCCCGAAGGCTTGCTGGATATTTACTTAGAATAATGTGCAAATGTGTGTATATGCAGATGTGCAAATGATTTTGATGCGCAAATGAAAAGCGGACGGCATCTGCATATTTGCACATCCGCACACTTGCACATTCGTTAATGCCTGTCGCTTAACCCAAAGCTTTTAAAATCCATGGTGCGGGTGTTGCTGCTGTTAAACAGGAAGGTGAACGCCGTTTGGATGGTCTCGAAATCGGTATCGGTACCTTTAGATGCTTCGGTACGCACGCTGCGGAACAGGTAAACGCCCTCGCGGGTAACAGTGGTCGAGAATTCGCCCTTATCGTTAGTGGTAACCCTATCCGGGTAGATATTGCCCGATGGCACCTTTAAAAATATATCTACCGGCGCGCCTTTCAACGGTTTGCCTTTGTAATAAAGTGTACCGGTAAAATCATCGCCGTAGTTAAGCTTGTAGGGGTTTTGCTTAAATACAATTTCAAAATCCTGTCCCAGCTGTTTATCAAATTCGCCGCTGCCTGGCTTATCTATCATCACTGCCAGCTTTACATACGATGTCTTTTTTTCGCGAAAGCGCGATTGGTTACTGTTATTTACCGTCTCAGCCAGTTTGGTGAGGCCCTCGTTATTAAGGTATTGGCCGTAAACCTCGCGGTCGATAGCGGTAACCGGGATATCGTAGGTCATTTCCACTACAGAGATCCCCGGGTTGTTCATCACACTACTCATCACCGGCGATGCGCTGTCTTTCGCCGCAGTCATCAGATTTATCTTTTTGCCGCCATCGTACAGCATAAATTTCTTCACTTTGGCCGCGTCGTACTTGTACTCGTCAATATCTTTAAACTGGTCGCCATACATAAGATATACGTCCAGTTTTTCGCCTTTGTGCAAAAAATAAGTACGGGTAGATAAGTAACTATCCTGGGCGTTAACCCGTAAAACGGCTAACAATAAAATGGCAAGGGGTAGCAGGTTCCTATATTTCATAAAATTATCGTAAATGTAACGATACGGATGCTCAAACATACAAAGTTTTAAAAATTGATTAGATTAGCCTAATGATTTTTGACAGAAAAAATCTCGATTCAAACACCCTTTTGTCTTTTTATAAGGCGCTTTTGTGGCCCCGCACTATCGAAGAAAAAATGCTGATCCTGCTGCGCCAGGGCCGTATTGGCAAGTGGTTTTCGGGGATAGGCCAGGAGGCTATTGCCGTGGGCGCTACGCTGGCCATGCAAAAAGATGAGTATATTTTACCCATGCACCGCAACCTTGGCGTGTTCACCTCGCGGGGCATCCCGCTGTCGCGCTTAATGGCACAGTGGCAGGGCAAACCCGGCGGCTTTACCAATGGGCGCGACCGCTCCTTTCACTTCGGTTCGCAGCAGCATAAGATCATCGGGATGATATCCCACTTAGGCCCGCAACTGTCGCTGGCCGATGGTATTGCTTTGGCCGATCTGCTGGCCAACCGAAAAAAGGTAACGCTGGTGTTTACCGGCGAAGGCGCCACCAGCGAAGGTGATTTTCACGAAGCCGTAAACATTGCCGCCGTGTGGAACCTGCCGGTCATTTTTTTGATAGAAAATAATGGTTACGCGTTGTCGACACCCATCAGCGAGCAGTTTAAATGCAGCAGCCTGGCCGGTAAGGCCGCCGGCTACGGCATTGAGGGCCGCACGGTTGACGGCAACAACATACTGGAAGTTTACCATGCGGTAAACGAACTGGCCACCTCCATGCGCGAAACACCGCGGCCGGTTTTGTTAGAATGCATCACTTTCCGTATGCGCGGGCACGAGGAGGCATCGGGCACCAAATATGTATCGCCACAGTTGATTGAAGAATGGGCCGCCAAAGACCCGGTGAAAAGCTTTGAACAATACCTGGTGAACGAATACATTTTGCGCGAGGAATGGATCCCGTACCTGAAGAATGAGTTCGCGCCGCTGATTGATAAGGAAATTGAATCGGCCTTCCGTGAGCGGGAAATACATGCCAATGCCGCGCGCGAAGTGGCCGACATGTTTATGCCACACATACAGCCACGCATAAAAAAGCCCACCAACTTTACCAGCAAGCGTTTTATTGATGCCATTAGCGATGCGCTGCGCCAAAGCATGAACAAGTACAACAACCTTGTATTGCTTGGCCAGGACATTGCCGAATACGGCGGCGCCTTTAAAATTACCGACGGCATGGTGCAAAAGTTTGGCAAGGAGCGTGTGCGCAACACGCCACTTTGCGAATCGGGCATTGTAGGTACGGCAATGGGGCTGGCACTGAACGGCTATAAGGCCGTAATGGAAATGCAGTTTGCCGATTTTGTAACCGAGGGTTTTAACCAGATAGTCAACAACCTGGCTAAAACGCATTACCGTTGGGGGCAAAATGTCGACGTGGTGATCCGTATGCCTACGGGCGCGGGTACCGGCGCGGGGCCGTTCCACTCGCAAAGTAACGAGGCCTGGTTTACCAAAACCCCTGGACTAAAGATAGTATACCCCGCCTTCCCTGCCGATGCCAAGGGCTTGCTGATGGCGGCCATTGAAGACCCGAACCCGGTAATGTACTTTGAGCATAAATATCTGTACCGCAGCCTGAGCGGCGATGTGCCCGACGATGACCACCTGATTGAGATAGGCAAGGCTAACATTGTGCGACAAGGCACACAAGCCAGCATCATTACCTACGGACTGGCCGTGCACTGGGCTTTGGAATGGGCCGAAAAGCATAAACAGTATTCGGTAGAGATCGTCGACCTGCGCAGTTTGCAGCCATGGGATAAACAGGCGGTGGAAGACAGCGTGCGCAAAACCGGCCGCGTACTGGTACTGCACGAGGATACGCTAACCAGCGGATTCGGCGGTGAGATTGCCGCGCACATTGCCGAGCATTGCTTTTATCACCTCGACGCCCCGGTGATGCGCTGCGCCAGCCTGGATACCGCCATCCCGATGAATATTGTTTTGGAGAACGATTTTTTGGCTAAGGCAAGATTGGATGAAACGATGCAGCGTTTGCTGAGTTGCTGACCAGCCTTTTGTCATTGCGAGGAGCAGCGAGAGCATGTGAGGTAGGGCGACGCGGCAATCTCGTCGAGCTGCCTTATCCACTACGAGATTGCCGCGTCGCGCTTTCGCTCATTCCCCGCACAGGCTCCTCGCAATAACAGACATAGCATTACTTGTACATAAACACAGTAAAATCCTCAGCCGCGTACGAATCATCCAACGTAACCCGACGGCTCAAAGTGCGGCAATAAGCAAGAATATCCTCCGGCGCATAAGCTGTTAAAAATCCCGGAGCCGAAACAGTGCTGAGCAGGTTAAAGGCCAGGCCTTCGCTGCAGTAATTGTAAAGCTTGCTGATGGCTTTATAGATAAAGGCGGGGTCGCTGCTGCTGTAGTTGAGCGATCCGCTGGCAAAAACATAATCACATACAGGCAATTCCCGGCTTAAAAAGCTTCCGGATATAAAACGCGCATTGGGCAAATGGCCGTAACGGCTGATAGCGATATCCACTAATTCGGGGATTTGTTCAACACCGTAATAATGGGTAATGGCAAAGCGATCGCGCAGGTAGCTGAACAGGTCGGCATAGCCGCAGCCTGCATCCAGTATGGTCTTGCCATTAAGCGGGGCGATCTTGGCTAATGCAACAAACCTTATCTGCTGATCATGATCGCTGCGCCAGCCCAACGCATAACTACTATCTGCACCATGTAAAGCCGCCATATCCCGGTGATAACGAAATATCGCGCCAGAGTCGTCGAGTGTACTCATTTGGCTAAAACAATAAAAAGGCCACGCATGCTTATTCTATTTTAATATACCTGTATCTTTTTCGCCCATCCTGTACCTCTATTAATTTAACCGAATCTAACTGTATCGTTCGGGTTAGCGAAGGAAAGAAATGCGACCGCTGGCCCGAGACCCATGTTTTGCCGAAGATGAGCCTGTCGAAATAAAAAGTGGTCCGTCTGCCGCTTATTTCTTTAAAGCGTATCTCTATCGATGGGCTGTTACCCAGTAAATACCACGTGCCTTTATCATCAACACATTTAATGCTATCTATAGGGTAGGTCTCATAAGCTTCGATAGCGCCATATGGGTCTTTTGTATGTACCCTGCGGTTCTGATCTAAGCCGGCAAATTGTTGTTTAAAACTATCAACAGGTATAAAATATGTTTTGCACGAACTAAGGGCGAGACCAAGCGCCACAAGTGTGATAAAAATGACAGGTTTGGCTTTCATCTGTGAAATATCTGTAAAAATATCAAATACCCCCCGAAAGCTTCATATTTAAAACAAAAAGATGTAGTTGCCCCCAGATCGTCGGGTGTGGTCATTAGGCTAAAATAATAAAAGGTGGGCTTGTGTAACACAACTTGTCATTGAGGAGCCCAGGGAGGGAATGTGAGGTGGGGCAATGTGGCAACCTCTTCGCATTGCCCTGCTCACTATGAGATTGCCACGTTGCGCTTTCGCTCGCTCCCCCGCACATGCTGCTCGCAGCAATGACAGCCTTATTAATCTATATCCCAAACCTATCGCGCAGCATATCCCCGTTGGATCTGCTGGATGTTACTTTGGCATCGGTATGGTTAAGGTAAAACACCAGGGCACCGTTAAAGCCCTTGCGTATCTCTTTAATTTGATCGGTATTGATAATGGTACCGCGATGGATGCGCAGGAATTGCCCGGGCAGCTTATCTTCCAGCGAACTGATGGTAAAATCGGTTAAGTGCTTTTTGCCATCGGCCGTATGCAGGAAAACGTATTTGTCCTCGGCACCGATAAACAGGATATCATCGAGCTTGATGAGCAGGATGCGGTCGCCGATCTTAACGGTGAGGGTTTTGATATCCTTTTTCACCAGTAGCTGCTTCATCAATGCCTCCAGTGGCAACGGGGCCGATTGTTGGGTTTGATGCAGCTTCTTAATGGTTTTTTCCAGGCGTTCGGCTTCCACGGGTTTCAACAGGTAATCGATGGAATCCTCCTCAAAAGCTTTAATAGCATACTGATCGTAAGCGGTGGTGAAAACAACTTTTGGCTGCTTATCCAGTTTGGCCAGCATTTCGAAACCGTTTAATACCGGCATCTCAATATCAAGAAAGATCAGGTCGGGTTGCAGGGCCTGTATTTGCTCCAGGCCATCGGCGCCGTTTGCGGCTTCGCCGATGATGTCCAGTTCGTCGTAAGGCTTTAGCAATCGCTTCAGGCGCTGGCGGGCCAGTTGCTCGTCGTCTATGATCAGGGTTTTCCAAACTTTGCTCATCGTGCTGCCGGTATGTTTATTTTTATATTTTTTTGCGGATGGTTGCTGATCTGGATCCGATAGGCATCGCCATACAACAGCGCCAGTTTATCGTAGGTACTTTGCAGGCCATAGCCCATGTTAATATCATCGGGGAATGGCTGTCCGTTATCGCTGATGGTAATAGCGATCTCGCCATCCTCAAGCGCGATCGCGACTTGCAGTATGCCATCGTTAGCGCGGTTATTCAGGCCGTGCTTTAGCGCGTTCTCCACCAGCGGTTGTATCAAAAAGCGGGGGATATATATGCCTTTTACTTCGGGCGCTATTTGGATGATGAAGTTGATGCGGTCGCCAAAGCGTACCTTTTCAATATCAAGATAGGTGTTTACGATCTCTATTTCATCGGCAACGCTGGCCATATTTTCCTGTTGCGAATTGATGCTGTAACGAAAAAGCCTGGATAGCTTCAGCGTCATGTCCTCGGCCTTATCGGCATCCTCGTGTATCAGGCTGGCAATGGAGTTTAGTGAATTGTATAAAAAGTGCGGGTTAATTTTTGATTGCAGCGTTTGCAGTTCGGCCTGGGTTTTCAGGTGCATCATTTTGGCCATGTCCATCTCCTTTTCTTTCAGGCGGGTTTCCATCCGGCCTTTTTGGGCATAATAAAAATAAATAAGCGTACCCACCACCAAAACAATCACCCCGCTAAAGCGGTACTCCTGGTAATGTTGTAAAAAACGGAAGGGTTCCTGAAAGATGAGAGATACCAATCCGTACGATATCTCTATCCCTATTAACATACCAACCGCATTGCAGCTATAGTAAACCAGTATCAGCTGCCACGATGGCACTTTTTCTTTCAGCAGCAGCATCTCGAATATAAAAAGGCTGTTAGCAATGCTGAGGGTAATTACCACAGCAAACATGCAGTTAATAAGTATCGCCTGGATATTTAGGAACTGCCCTATAAAAGCCGATTTAAAAACAACAATCACCAGGCCCACCACTACCCCTATAACAGCGTGGCGAATATTGCTTTTTAAATAACTGCGGTTCTTCTCCCTGAATACGGTTTCCTTCATGCTTCAAAACTGAATAAAGCAATGTGAATATCCGTATAAAAAAAGATGAATGGTATAATAGGGCGGATATTTGGTTGATTTAGTGTATTGGCGCCTGTAACCCAAACTGCACAATAAACTCGGTACCTTCGTCGGGTTGGCTTTCAATGTGGATGGTGCCACCCAATGCCTCTACCTGCGTTTTCACCATAAAAAGGCCCATGCCTTTGCCTTCGGTGCTGGTATCAAAGCGTTTGTAAAGGCCAAACAGGTTGGCGGTGTTTTTAGCCAGGTCTATCCCCTTGCCGTTATCTTTAAAACGCAGTTCTAACCTGTCATTCAATAAATAGCGATGGCTTTTAATGCTGATACGCGCGGGGATGCCCGGCTTTCGGAATTTGATACTGTTGGATAACAGGTTATAAAAAATGCTATACAGGTAGCTGCGGATGGTATACATGCTCTCTATTTCAGCAAAATCGCAATCTATCAGCACGTTCTCTTTTATAGCGGAGTTCAGGATGGTGGTCTCTATACTCTCCACCACATCTTTAAACAGCACCATTTCTTTTTTCTCGTTCATTGGTTCGCGCACCTGCAAAATATGGTTCAGATCGCGGATGATGGTATCCAGGTTCCTCACGGCTGATGCCACCATTTCAAACACCATATCCTTTTCGGCCGCCGATGTGGTGCGGGCATTCAGCAACTCGGCCAGGCCCAAAATATTTGCCACCGGCGAGCGCAGGTTGTGCGATATGATATAGGTAAACTGCTCCAGGTCCTTATTATGCTGTATCAGGTCGGTAGTGATGCGTTCGCGCTCAAGGGCGGCTGTTTTGGCTTCGGTGATATCTTTATTAGCTAATATAAAGCCCCAGTTTTCCTGGTCATCGTTCTTTACCGTCAGCCAGCGCACATGGTGCCATTTAGCCGCGCCGTTACTAATAAAGCTTAGTTCGTACTCGGCGCTGCCTTCGTTTTTTACCTTATCCAGTATTTCCTGTATAAAAGGCCAGCGCTTTTCGGTAAAGTAATCCTTAACCGACCGGTTTACCTCAAGTTTTTTATTGTTTTGGGCGATGGAATACTGCTGTGCCAGGTTATTGAACGAAACGATCTTCAAATCGGAATTGAACAATACGTACGATGAATCGGTATTGTTAAAAAGCGTACGCAAATTGGCTTCCGATATTTTCAACGCCTCCTCATCCTTTTTGCGCTTGCTGATATCGGTGATCATGGCTAACGATCCCTTGTATCTCCCCGTGTCATCAAATATAGGGTTGGCCGATATGTTGGTCCACAGGTTTTCGCCGCTTTTGGTTTTATAACGGATATCGATATTCTCTTTTACGCCCATTCGCCGGTTGTCCATACGGGTTGCGGCCGATATTCTTTCCTCGTCATCAAAAAAATCAAACAGGCTGCGCCCCAGCATTTCTTCGGGAGTGTAACCCAGTAATTCGCAGATCTTTTTATTTACAAAGTTTGTTTTGTTATGCTCGTCTATGGTCCATATCCCCTCCTGCGATGTTTCAACAATACGACGGTAACGGGCTTCGTTCTCCCGCAGTTTCTCCTCGGCTATTTTACTCTCGGTAATATCGCGCACCATGCCGTCAACCTGTATCACCTCACCATTATCATTTAAAACAGGGATCACCTTTTTCTCTACCCAGCGGATGGCGCCATCTTTACGGATAATGCGGTAGCGGCTTTTTATCTGTTCGCCACGCAAAAGTTGTTCGTGGCTGTGTACAGCCAGGTGCCTGTCTTCGGGATGGGCCAGGTTAAACCATAGTTCAAGGTCGCCCAGCAGCTCGTCTGGCTCGTAACCAAACAGGGCTTTACAGGCGTTAGAGATCTTTGTTAAGCGAAAAGTTATGCGGTCAGCCGAAAAGAACACATCATCCGTCGCGTTAAAAAAATTCATTAACTCCTGCTGCGTGTATTCCATGGCTGCTTTGTGATCAGGGATGGTGTCGGCTAATATTTTTTATTCTTTTTTACGTATGCACAATGAATAGGTTCAGAGAATAATTGGCTTATGCTAATGTAACCTTTAAAACACAAAAACCAACCTATAGTTCTATAAAAAATTAACGGATACTTAAACCCGGGCTGCAAACGGCAGTCAAAAGCACACACTGGCAATGTTTTAACCTTAAAACAAAACCCCGAATTATTTTTTTAATCAATAAGTAGCGAATGGCCTGTTCGCTGCGTATAGCCAATTGAGATTTAATTTTACCAGTATGAAAAAAATTCAGCAAATTTTTGGAAAGGCAGGCATGATCGGGATGATTTGTTTGCTGACAGCAGCCTTATTCAGCTCATGTTTAAAGCACAACAATAGTGATGATGTGGTTACCCCGGCCGGTTTGATTACGGTCATCAACACCTCGCCCGATGCACCCGCGCAGGATTTTTACCTGAACAACAACAAGGTAAATCTTAACCCAATTGCTTACGGCCATGGCCTCGATTATTCTGGCGCCTACACCGGCAAGCGCACCCTTAATTTTTACACCGCGGGTACCCAAACGCTAACCAAGTCAGACACCCTTACTGTTGTAGCCAACAAGTATTACTCGGTTTACCTGGCCAATGTGGTTGCCCATCCTGATATTGTTATCATTAAGGATGCCATCAGCCAGCCCGAATTAGGTAAGGCCACCATTCGCCTGGTTAACCTAAGTCCGGATGTTGGCGCGGTTGACTTGGTTAGCAACAACACAGTGTTGGCTTCAGGCATGAATTACAAGGATGCTTCGGCCTTTGTAAGCATCAGCGGCAATGGCAACTACGATTTTGAGATACGCCAGGCAGGCACCACCACTGTATTGGCCACCTTAACTAAAGCAGGCATTTACGCCAACTCGGTTTATACCGTTTGGCTGCAGGGTTTAAAAAACGCTACCGATCAAACTAAACTGGCGGCGGGTTTACAGCAAAACGTTTACTACTATTAACTGCTCTTGTTTGTTTTTTCAGATCCCGGCTATTACTCCAGCCGGGATTTTTTTTGGTGATACCTGGCAAAGTTTAGCTAAAATTGTTAGCGATTTGCTATCTTTGACTTATCCCTTATGAACAGTCCAAAACCCGTATCGCCAGCCCTTGTTGTTATAGCCTACGCCCTTGTGTATGTGGTTTGGGGCTCTACTTATTTTTTTATACAGATGGCCATCCACGGTTTTCCGCCTATGCTGATGGGCGCTACCCGTTTTTTAATTGCGGGTGTGCTGATGCTAAGCTGGTGTAAAATTAAGGGCGATAATATTTGGCAAAAAAAAGATATTGTTCCGGCCGGTATCAGTGGCTTGCTAATGCTATTTGGTAGTATTGGGATAGTAATATGGGCCGAGCAAACTGTGCCAAGCGCCATGGTGGCCATTATAGCGGCCACCGGGCCTATTTGGATAGTGATAATTGATAAAGCTCACTGGCATATAAACCTAAAAAGTAAAACAACTATAGCCGGGCTTATTTTAGGGTTTGGAGGTGTGTTCCTGTTATTTGGCGAAGCTGTAAATAGATCAATAAACGGCTTATTGGACAAAGGCCAAATAACCGGGTTAATTTTGGTATTATTTGCACCTATAGTATGGTCGGCAGGCGGGTTGTATTCAAAATATAAGGGAAGCAATATCCCCGCCCGGTTAAATACCGGCTGGCAAATGCTTATAGGGGGCATATTTTATATACCACTTGCAGTTATGCATGGCGAATTGAATGCTTTTCACATTAGCAGTATTCCGTTAAAGGCATGGCTGGCTGTGGCTTATTTAGTGATATTTGGTTCAATTGTAGCATTTAGCGCGTATGTTTGGCTTTTATCTGTAAAACCGGCCGCGCAGGTAAGCACCCATGCCTATGTAAACCCTGTAATAGCCGTAATATTGGGCGTATTGTTCGCGCACGAAAGTATCTCGCTGCTGCAACTGGGCGGCTTGTTGGTTATCCTGTTCAGTGTGTTGCTGGTTAACTTCAGCAAATATTCGTTCCGTAAAAAAACTGCCGAACAATTCCACCCGGATGCTGCATAACAGCCGGAAAAGCATACCTTAGTGTTTAATTAGTTCATCCCCCGCTGAACAATTTTACCCCTTTCAGCGTTAAAAGCTTTCCCGGCCTTATTATGCGCTACAGTTTTTACATATTCTTTTTCCTTTTTACCACTGCTGCCATGGCACAGCAAACGGTAACCCAATTACATGCCCGCTTAGCATCGGGCGCGGATAGCGATAAGATACAAACCTGCCTGGCCATCAGTAAAATTTATGCTGAAGCCCAACCCGATTCGGCCGTTGATTATTGCAACCGGGCCATGCGGCTTGCGCAAAAGCAAAACAACCGCCGCGATGAAGCCCTGATACTGCTTGAACTGGGCCGCATTAACGAACTGCACCACCACGCCGACCTGGCCCGCCGCTTCACCAACGAGGCGCTTTCAATATTCCGTACGCTGCACCAACCCGATGGTATTGCCATGGCTTACGATCAGTTGGGCTTGCTGGATGGCCTGCAAAAAGATATCACATCGGCCACTACGGATATGGCCAAGGCCATGAAGTTTTACGAGGATTCGCACGATACATCGGGGATACTGGAAACTTATCACGGCATGGGCGCCGTTTACGAGCAAAAAGGCGAAATAGAAAAAGCGCTCACCTATTACCTGCGCGCCCTGGTGCAGTACGAGCACCGCGCCATTAAACCCGAAGCTTATTTTGTGCTGCTGGAACGCATTGGCCATTTATATGTGCAGAAAGGCGACAGCAAAACTGCGCTGCGTTACCTGGAGGAAGGTGTGCGCAACAGCAATATACAAAAAGACCGCGACACCGAAATTACCCTGCTTGATGAAGAGGGCAAAGTTTTTGAAAAAGAGGGCGAAAGGGTGCGCGCGCTATCTGCCTATAAACAAGCGCTGCAGGAAGCCAAAAAATATAACCGCCCACAGGAAGAAGCGCAGGCCCTGATCAACATTGCCGGCATACTGAAAAAGCAAAACGCCCAACAAAGCCTGGCCGATTTAAAGCAAGCCCTAAAAATTGCCAGCGACCTGCACCAACCCAAACTGGAGGCCAATATTTACCAGGCACTGGCATCGGTTTACCAACAGCAAAAAGATTATAAAGAGGCGATGGAGGCGCTGGAAGAGCATCACCGCCTGCTGGACAGCCTGCTGGGGGCCGATACCACCAAGGATATTGCCGAGTTAGACAGCAGCTACGCCCTCGAGAGTCAACGCGAAAAGGTGGGGCAACTACAACAGGTAAATAAAAAGGAAAGCAATGAAATTAGCCTGGGCATTGTGATACTGGCCGCCGCGCTGGTGATCCTGGTATTACTGTATTTCTACGCGCGCAAGGTAAACCGCCTTAACCGCGAGTTGCAGGCATCAAACAAAATAAAGGACACGCTATTTTCAGTCATCGGGCACGATTTGAAAGGGCCGGCCGGAAGCGCCGCTCAATTGTTCGGCATGATGGAGGATGGCGATTTTAGCGAGGAGGAACTGCGGGTGATGTTATCCGAATTGCGGGCGCAAACCACCGCGTCGTTCGATTTGCTGAACTCGCTGTTTGAATGGGGGCGATCGCAATTGCAAGGGGTACGCGTACAGCCCGAAGTGCTGAACAGCAAATCCATCATCAACAAAAACATTACCCTGTTATCGCAACAGGCGGGTTTAAAAAACATCAACATAACTGATGATACGCCTGCCGACACTAAAGTATTTGCCGACCCTAACCATTTTGATTTCATTATCCGCAACCTGTTATCAAACGCCATTAAATTTACTTACATCGGCGGGCATATCTTTATCAGCTCGACCGAAAACGATAAGGAAATGATATTTGGCGTGCGCGATACCGGCATAGGCATTAGCGAGTTGCAACAAAAGGCATTTTTAAAAAGTAACCTGAGCGTAAGCTTCGGCACCGGCGGCGAAAAAGGCAGCGGCCTGGGGCTGCTGCTGATCAAAGAGTTTATGATTGCCAACCACGGCCGCATCTGGCTGCAAAGCAAGGAGGGCGAGGGTACTACGTTTTATTTTTCGTTTCCGAAGAAGTAGTGCCGATATTTTAAAACAGTTTGTCATTGCGAGCGATAGCGCGGACAACCGACCAACGGGAGCTCATTAATGCCTTAAAAAAACAATTAAAATATTAATAATCTCGTCGTTCGCAGTTCAAGCTACGAGATTGCCGCGTCGCGCCACTACACAATTCCTCCCTCCGCCTCTCGCAATGACAACTTGGTGGTAATACTCAAAACTTCTTCAACACATCGGGCGTAGCAGCAGGCATTTTTATCTTGTAACGATACGATCCGCCAAACTCATCCTCTTCCTTTAAAAACTCGTGGCCTTTTTTACTGATCCAGAATGTTTCGGAATAGGTGCTGCCGTTGGGCGATTTACCCTCTTCATATAGCTTCCAGCAATCAACCTTAGTGTTATCCAGCAGGGTGATCACCTCGCTGCCGGTTACTTTGTACAGTACATATTTGGGCGGCGACAAGCCGGCATCGTAAAAGTTAATGGCAAAGGTTTTACCCTCGCGCAACGGTAGCATCTCGAAGGTTTCTATATCCAGGTTCCAGTTAAAATTAGGCTGATCAAAGTTAAGCGCGAATGCTTTGGCCAGGTTGTTGGCAACGGTATCGGCGCTGGTTATTTTATTAGCTGCCCAGTTATAAGCCTTAGTCTTGCCGCCAATGGTTTCGGCATGATAAAGCGGCGCGAAATTAGTAGCGCTGTTTACCGAATACACGGTGCGATAACTTAGCGTATCACTGCCATACCAATGCTGGCTGATATTGAACACCTGGTGCCCGTCGCGCGTGCCAGTTTTGATATCGCGCAGCCAAAGCCAAAAGCGTAATACCTTTTTCTGTGCCGGTTGCTGAAAGTACACCATATATTGCTTCAAGCCTGGTTTCAGGTATGAGGTGTTTAACCCGTGGTTTTTGAAATCGATGGTATCGATCTTTTGTGCCTGGGCGGTTGAAAGGCCCGCCGATAACAGGATGCCGGTGGCAATGGCGTAAAAGTAATTGCGCATAAAACTTTGTGTTGGTTAGGATGTTGAGACCAATAGGTATCGCACTTTGTTACAGCGCGATAAGTCGATATCCAACAAAAAGTGATTTTGACTTATAAAATCAAACTTATTGGTGGACAAATCCATTCAAAATTATATTTTTGCAAAAAAAAGATTATTCTAAATCATCATTTATATGAAAGGCTCTATTTCAACTACATTCTTCGGCTACTTTAACTACCTGCTGGCTATCCTCATGATGGTATCGCCATGGTTATTCGGCTTTGTACATGTTGGCGGCGCTGCCTTGTTCTTTCCGTTCATGTTCGGCTGGCACCAGTTGCTGATGGCTATCTTCAGCAAAGCTAAAGGCGGTATGGTAGGTATCTTCCCAATCCAGATGCACTGCTTTTTGGATACCGTTACCGGTTTTGTACTGATGATCACTCCATGGATGTACGGCTTTGCAGGTAAAGGCGTTTGGGCACCACACGTGATCTTCGGCCTGATCATCCTTATTTTAGGCACCAATACTAAGAACTCGCCGATCATTAACGAGCCACACCAAATGGAAGAAGAGCACGGCATGCAATCTATCGATTCGCACGAAAGCCGCTTAATGCACTAATAAATTTAAAGGCACAAGCCTGAAAAAAGATATACCAAAAAGGCCACGTTACGCGTGGCCTTTTTATTTGATATGGTATAGAAAACAAGCCTTAAGTATCCCAACATAAAAAAGGCCACGGTAACCCGTGGCCCCAAACATTAAACTAAAAATATAAATAAAGGCAAAAGGTTAAAGGGGAAGTCGAAAGGCTTAAAACCTTTTGCCTTTAACCTTTCTCCTTTTTAGGAGCATCCCATCGAACTACCGCAGTTCAAACATTTATAGCAGGTACCCGAGCGAACTGTTGTATGCCCGCACACATTACAAGCCGGCGCATCGCTTTGTACGCCCATACTTACATCAAAGCTTAACTTTTTAGCGGGGGCGGCATTCACGGCAACCGGTTCGTATACATTACTTTGATCGGGGTTAAAATCATCGTTACTTAGCTGCGGATTGCCGGTAATTCCGTTTTGTTCGGTAATTACATGCACAAGGTCGGTACGGTTCTGGTATTCGTAACCCAGCATGCGGAAGATGTAATCGATAATGGAGGTGGCGCTTTTAATATTATCGTGCCCCATCACCATACCTGCCGGCTCAAAGCGGGTAAAGGTAAACTTCTCTACATACTCCTCCAGCGGTACGCCGTATTGCAGCCCTACCGATACCGCTATGGCAAAGCAGTTCATCAGCGAGCGGAACGTAGCGCCCTCTTTATGCATATCTACAAATATCTCGCCCAGGGTGCCGTCCTCGTATTCGCCGGTGCGCACAAACACGTTTTGCCCATCGATGGTGGCCTTTTGCGTAAAGCCGCGGCGTTTGGCCGGCAGGCTCTTCTTTTGCACCACGCGCGAAAGCTCGCGCATAAACATCGTATCCTTCGATTTTTCCATAATGGCCATGGCAGCTTCTATCACCTGCTCGGGTGTCAGGTCGCTTAGCTTTGCGTTGGCCGCTTCGCCCAATACTTCTTCCACGGTTTCCAGCTTGTCGTCAACCTCCTCCTTTACATCCGATTTGGTAGACAACGGCTGCGACAACTTACAGCCATCACGATACAGCGCGTTAGCCTTTAATCCCAGTGCCCACGAAAGTTCGTAGCAGTCTTTGATCTCATCAACCACAGCCTCGTTGGGCAGGTTGATGGTTTTGGATATGGCTCCCGAAAGGAACGGCTGCGCGGCGGCCATCATTTTAATATGCCCGTGCGCATGGATGTAGCGCTCGCCTTTGGCTCCGCATTTATTAGCGCAATCAAAAATGGCGTAATGCTCATCTTTTAGATAGGGCGCACCCTCAATGGTCATGGTACCGCAGATGTATTCGTTAGCCTCTGCAATTTGTTGTTTGCTGAAGCCGAGGGCGCGTAGCAGGTTAAAGTCGTGCGCGTTATATTGGTCGGCGGCAAAGCCTAAGCGCTTCAGGCAGTCCTCACCAACGGTCCAAACGTTAAAGCCAAAACTGATCTCAAAAGCCGAAACCATGGCTTTATCCAGCCTATCCAGTTCGCCGTCGGTAAAGCCTTTGGCCTTCAGGCTTTGCAGGCTGATATGCGGCGCCCCTTGCAGGGTGGCGGCACCTTTGGCGTAGTTTACAATAGTGGTGATCTCGTGTTCGGCATAGCCCAAATTGCGCAGCGCTTCGGGCACGGCCTGGTTAATGATCTTGAAATAGCCACCACCCGATAGCTTTTTAAACTTCACCAGCGCGAAATCGGGTTCGATGCCGGTGGTATCGCAATCCATCACCAAACCAATGGTGCCGGTTGGGGCAATAACGGTGGTTTGCGCGTTGCGGTAGCCGTATTGCTCGCCCATCTCCAAAGCCTTATCCCAGGCATTGCAAGCGGCCGATAGCAGGTAATCGGGGCAGTATTTAGGGTCGATGCCGGGAGGGGCGATCTCCAGCCCCTCGTAGTTCTCGGTAGAGTTATAAGCCGCGTAGCGGTGATTGCGCATTACGCGCAGCATGTGCTTTTTATTTTCTTCGTAACGGCTGAAGGCACCAAGCTCCTTAGCCATCTCGGCCGAGGTTGCGTAGGCAGTGCCGGTCATGATGGCCGTAATAGCGCCGCCAATAGCACGGGCCTTATCACTATCATAAGGGATGCCGTTCACCATCAGCGCCGAACCTAAATTGGCATAACCTAAGCCAAGCGTACGGTAATCGTACGATAGCTGCGCCACCTCCTTTGACGGGAACTGCGCCATCAGCACCGAGATTTCCAGCACGATGGTCCAGATGCGGCAGGCGTGTTCAAAGCCTTTTACATCAAAGGCGCGGGTTTGCTTATCGAAGAAATGTTCGAGGTTGATGGAGGCCAGGTTGCAGGCCGTGTTATCCAAAAACATATATTCCGAACATGGGTTCGATGCGTTAATGCGGCCGCCCTGCGGACAAGTATGCCATTCGTTGATGGTCGTGTCAAACTGCACACCCGGATCGGCACAGGCCCAGGCCGCGAAGGAAATATCATCCCAAAGTTTTTGCGCCTGGATTGATTTGATGGGCTTACCACTCATCCGGCTGATCAGGTCCCAGGCGTTGCCCCCTTTCAGTGCGTGGAAAAACGCATTGGGGATACGCACCGAGTTGTTTGAGTTTTGGCCCGATACCGTGCGGTAGGCTTCACCCTCATAATCGGATGAATAACCGGCAGCTATCAGCGCGGCTACTTTTTTCTCCTCTTCTACCTTCCAGTTTACAAACTGTTCTATTTCGGGGTGATCCAGATCTAAACAAACCATTTTGGCTGCACGGCGGGTAGTACCACCCGATTTGATAGCCCCGGCGGCACGGTCGCCGATTTTGAGGAACGACATCAGTCCCGATGAATACCCGCCGCCCGAAAGCTTCTCGTTATCGCCACGAATCTTGCTAAAGTTGGTCCCCACGCCCGATCCGTATTTAAAAATGCGGGCCTCGCGCACCCACAGGTCCATAATGCCGCCATCGTTCACCAAATCATCATCAACCGAAAGGATAAAGCAGGCATGGGGTTGCGGGCGCTCATAAGCTGATGTGGATTTGCACAGCTTTTCGGTAACGGGGTCTACATAATAATGCCCCTGCGGCTTGCCGGTTATGCCGTAACTGCTATGTAAACCGGTATTGAACCATTGCGGTGAGTTTGGCGCTGCCAGCTGACCGACGATGGTATAAACGATCTCATCGTAAAAAATCTGCGCGTCGGCATCAGAAGCAAAATAATTGTATTTCTGCCCCCACTCCTTCCAGCAGTTGGCCATGCGGTGGGCTACCTGCTTGATGCTTTTCTCGGACCCGGTGCTGCCGTTGGGCTGCGGCACACCTGCCTTGCGGAAGTATTTTTGCGCCAGGATATCCGTTGCCACCTGCGACCAGGTAGAGGGAACCTCCACATCGTTCATCTCAAAAACCGCGTCGCCCGAGGGATTGCGGATAACTGATGAACGTTTATCATAATTAAACAAATTGTAAACGGGTATACCATCCCTGGTAAAGTAACGGCTCAGTTTTAAACCCTTACTGTTTGCAGCGGCTTTTTTGTTGGTAGGTTTTTTGCTCATAGGTATTCCGTGTCTTTATAAATAAATAATCAAGAGGCCGTTAAGGAATTGTGAAGGAGGGTTGAAGTCAAATTTATGTTACACAAAAACACGCATCAATTCAGACTTTTCCACATATCAACAGGTGGATGGGGGCCTCCTGTATAAATTGATTTACCGCCGCTTAGCACTTGTGGAAAAAACACCAGCGAGACTGGCAAACCCACCACCAAATGTTATTAAAGAAAACTTTACCCGCGCGATGAATGTAGTATATGCATGCAGCCCTTATACTTTAATGTTGGCTCCGGTATGCCTGTAATGATATTGCCTGATGTTAAAACACATCTTGACGGGCATCCTGTGTTAACTTATACCTATAACATATTTAAAAACGGCAAACACGGGAAGGCCGGCCCAATAAAGCAGGATATGCAGTTAACCAAATCCTCCAATCCCGATTATATGGGTTATATTACTTTCGAGGAGCCGGGCAAACTGTTCAGTTATACGGCCGATGGGCAGCAGGACCTGAACAGCGGCGAGGTACAGGAGATCATAGAAACGATAACTCATTACCGCGAAAACCCATCCTTGTGGGAAATTTAGTCCTTTGATTTTGCTTTAGCTTTTTGCTTAGCTTGCGATAGCGGCGCGATGGGATTATAATCCAGGCATTGTTTTACCCACCAGGCCAGGTCCTGGTAGTTGTGTATTGTATCTAAATTTACAAACAGATAGGTTTTTACCGGTTTGCCGCCATGTATCATGGGCGCGCGGCCATCCTTTTCTACCTCAGCATCATAAACTTCGGGCGCTATACGGGCCAGCAGAGTGTCCTTTTTAACGCCGATGCAGATCTTATCCTCCACCATAAAGCACAAGCCGCCAAACATCACTTTTTCAACTACGTTATCGGTACGTTCGGCTATCATTTCGCGTACCTGGTTTACTGTTTTTTCGTCGTAGGGCATAGTTTGGGTGGAGTGGAAATTTAACCACAAAGTACACAAAGGTTTTCACAAAGGGCGCTAAGAAAAATACTTCCTCTTTTTGATTGCATAGCCTTTGTGGTCTTTGTGGTTCCTTTCTTTGTGTCCTTTGTGGTTAAATTGCTATCCGTTAAAAATTCTCCCTTATAAAAGTCATTATCCGCACCATCTCCCCGCGTATCTCGCTGGTTGGGCGGGTAAAGTTATTGTTCATAAAACTAAAGGCCAGCCGGCGCCCTTTGCGGGTAACCAAATAGCCGCTTTGGTTGTGATTGTTGGCTATTGAACCGGTTTTGGCCCATACAAAAGGTACGCCGTTATCGGTTTTGTAAGCGTTTTTTATGGTACCGGCTACGCCGCCAATGGGCATCATGCTGTGCAGCAGGGCATCATTATTTACCTTAGCCTGGATCTTGCAAAGCAGCTTTACGATGCTGCGCGGGGTGAACAGGTTATAGCGCGAAAGGCCCGATCCGTCTGCCCATTCGGGTTTGTCGGGCAGGTCATTCAGCAGGTTTTTGGTGGCGTAGTTAATTACCGAATCTTTATTGAGCACCTTAAATTTTACCGACGAGCATACCAGTAGTAATTGCTCGGCAATAAAGTTATCGCTGGGCTGCAAAAAGCGACGGTAAACCGAATCGGCATTGGCATTGTATATAGTTTTGGCATCGGGCGGCAGGGGTTGGTGCACTTCATCAACAAAGCGCTTCAGCGTATCCTGCAGCATAGCCAGGGTTAGCGATGGCGATGTTTTCCAGGGGATCTCCTGCTTAAAGTTTTTGGGCACAGGCATGGCCGGGTAGGTAAAATGATTATCTAAAAAATTGCGCTGCACATTAAAGGCTTTAGGGCGATAAGTACTGTCGCGGCGCAGGTAATCGGTTAAATAAGCTGGTTTTATCTTCAGCTTGCCATCGGTACCAGCGTATAGCAGGGCCACATTATCTTCCAGCGGCAGTTCGTTAATTTCGGCCTGGTAGTAATCGTTATAATCGCTCCAGGGCCAGCCAGAGCCATAAAAATTGCCGGTATACCTGCCCGATGAGAAATAGAGTTGTTTTTTGCTGTTCTTTAAAAAATTAAGCGCACGGGTAGCTTTCAGATCACTATGCAGAAATGACGGATCGCCGGTGGCCCAAAATATCAGCGAATCGCCGCGGGTAACGTATTGCAGGGCCGGGATGGAATCGCCCAGCATGCACAGGCTGGTATAAAAGGTAAATAGTTTAGTGTTTGATGCGGGGTTATAATACTTATCGTCGTTCAGTTCATACACCATTTGCTGCTTGTCCAAATCGTACAGGGCAAAGCCGGTGAAGTGATCGTTCACAATTTTCGATTCCTTAAACAACCGCTGAACCCTGGATGCCCATATATATTGAGACTTGCACGATACACCAAGAAGAGCTACGATAAAAAGCAAAAAACAAAAAGGTGAAATTCGCATATCGAAATAAGTATTTATTGTTTTTATTATGCTTAAATTTAATTAACTATTATTAAACCGCCTTGCAAATTAATGTAATTACCCGGAATATATGCCACCATGGTATAAAGCTACTATTTATCCTAATTTTAGCCTGCCCCTTATTTGCCCGATCGCAATCGTTTGAACTGGAGGGTAACAAAAAAAGGGTATCCTTCCCATTCCGTACGGTACGGAATATGGTTATCGTAAGCCTGAAAATTAACGATAGAGGCCCCTTTAACTTTATCTTAGATACCGGCGTTGGCCTGATGCTGATCACTGCCCCAACAATGGTAGACTCCATCAACCTGCAATCTAAGCGCACCATTAAAATGTACGGGCTTAACGGCGATAGCTACGAGGCCTTTATTACCCCTAACTTAAAAGTAGAGTTGCCCCATATCAGCAGCAATGGCGTAGCGGCGGCTATATTAAAGGAAGACCGCTTTTCCCTTTCAAACTATGCCGGCATGCCTATACATGGCTTGCTTGGGTACGAGTTTTTTAGCAACCTGGCGGTGCGCTTTAATTTTTACGATAGCACCATGACGGTTTCCAAACCGCAGTATGTGCGGCTTTTACGCAAGGGCAACAAAATACCCCTTACCATTGAAGATAAGAAGCCTTACATGGAAACCTATGTTAAAATGCCCGATGGAACGATAAAGAAAAGGAAACTACTGGTAGACCTGGGCGCGGGCCATCCGCTATCGTTAGAGAATATGCTGAAGGAACAGGGTTTGCCCGAAAACTTCATTGCCGCAAATTTAGGTGTTGGGCTAACAGGCCCTGTACAGGGTTATATCAGCCGCGTTACCGAACTGGACCTGGGTAGTTATAAATTAAAAGATGTTGTCACATCGTTCCCGGATATGGAATATTTAAAGCAGGAAATGCCGCTGATACCGCGGGATGGCAGTATTGGTTTCGGCGTGCTGAAGCGGTTTACCGTAATTATAGATTACGCTAATAATGCCATGTACCTAAAAAAGGCCGACGGGTTTAGTGATCCGTTTGAACATGACATGACCGGGATGGAATATTATTTTGACGGACAGGATTACGGCCACCTGATAGTAGGCCGGGTTGAGCCCGGATCGGCGGCAGATAATGTAGGGATACAAAAAGACGACGAGATAATAGGCATCAATTTCAGGGATGTTGGAAAAATGTCGATAGAGCAGATCGATGGCATATTTCGCTCGCGCGATGGGCGCAACCTGTTATTAGATGTTTATCGCAATAAAGAATACCGCAAGGTGATACTCACGCTAAAAAAACGGATATAAGGAGCAGCCGGCTTAAAAAAGGCCGGTGCTGATTACCATCCAATAGCTTATTTCAACTGACTGATATTATCGAAAAACGCTGTTTGCAGATCGAGCAGCGATTTTACCTTTATTTTTTCGCCATAGGTATCGAAACATAAAAACTGTGCCCGCTCGGGATGATCCTGGCTTTTGCGTTCGAAAAAGTTAAAGGTTTCGAAAAAATAGTGATTGGTGGTGATGTTGCTTTTACGATCAACCTGCGATGCGTTCAGCCTGAAGCCGAACGTATCGATCCAGTTATGGATCTTATTGTGTAACGATGCCCTGATGCTTCTCATGATGCTTGATAGTGATTGCTGTATTATAAACTTTAACGAAATTTTTTACCTATTGTTTATATTAACATTTCTCCAGTTATAAACATTGGTCAATAAAAAATGTTGATAACCAAACACTTCCATTATACGTCATTTCAATAAAAAGAGTTTTCTTATCTTTGCGCATTGTTATCGCACCAATTGGTAACAGCCGTATTACAATTATCATTTGTGTAAATATCATAGCCGCATTTGTATATTATTTTCATTACAAAGCCCATATTTTGGTCATTTTTTATGATAATATGTAACAATGCTATGAATATTAAATATTTGATGTAAAGAAATTGAACTTTTGCAGTCTGATTGTGTAGTAATAAAAACTACGGTGTATAAAAACACCCGATCGGGCATTATAAACAACTATATGAAACGTATATTCTTACTATTTTCCATCTTCTTGTTGCTGGGTAGTCTGGCAAAAGCGCAGGGCTCGCACACCATTACGGGTACTGTGATCGACACTACCAAGCAAACTGTAATTGGCGCCAGCGTTAAAATTAAAACCGACAAAGGCGACAGCACCACCCGCATTACCGGTCTCGACGGTAAATTTGCCTTTAATGGCATTAAAGCCAATAAAGTTACACTTACTATTACCTCAATAGGCTACGAGGGCATTATCAAGCATTTCACCTTCGCTGCCGACAGCAAACCGCTTGAGGTAGGTACCGTTATATTAAAAACCAGCTCGAAAATGCTGAGCGGTGTAACTATTGTGGGTATTACCCCGGTTACCTTAAAGGAAGATACTACCCAATATAGCGCCGCAGCTTACAAGGTGCGCGATAACGCCCCGGTAGAAGACCTGGTGAAAAAACTACCGGGTGTGGATGTGGATAAGGATGGCAATATCAGCACAAAAGGCAAGCAGATCACCAAGATCCGTATCAACGGTAAAGACGTGTTTGGCGGCGACGTGCAAAGTATCACCAAAAACCTGCCTGCGGACGTGGTTGAAAACATCCAGATGATTGACGACTACGGCGACCAGGCTAACCTTACCGGCGTTAAAACCGGCGACCCTAACCAGGTAATGAACATTACCATCCGTAAGGATAAAAACTACGGCTACTCGGCTAATATTACCGGTGGCGGTGGTAAGGATGCCTTACCAAAACCGCAAACTAACGATACACGTTATGTAGGTCTTATCAACTCGTTCAAATTTAAAGGCGACCAGCAGATATACCTGTTAGGCAACTTTAACAACGTTAACGCTAACACCTTCTCATTCGGTGGCGGCGGCGGTGGTGGTGGCGGCTTCGGTGGCGGTGGCGGCGGTGGCCGTGGCAACGCTGCCCGTGGCGGTGGTGGTGGCTTCGGTGGCGGCGGCGGTCAGGCCCAAAACGGCTTAACCGATGTACATACAGCCGGTTTAAACTACCGCGATCAGTGGGGTAAAAACCTGTCGGTATACGGCAGCTACAGCTTTTCTGACAACTCTACCAATACCATCAGTTCAACACGCCAGTCGGTTACTACACCAACCAGTTCTTCTTTAAGCAGCCAATCGAGCAACGAAAAGGATAAGGCCGTTAACCACCGCTTTACCTGGAACATGGAGTACAAGCCGGATACCATTAACTATCTGAAATTTACGCCAACATACTCTTACTCAAGTACACTTACCAACTATGCCGACGAGGTTCAGCAGGCTTACAATATTGGCGGCACTGCAACCAACAAGCATTATACGTCTACCGCGCGTAACCTGGCATGGTCGCCAAACTATGGTGTAAATATTTTATATAACCACCGTTTCAACGGGCATGGCCGTAATTTTAGCGTATTTGCTACTGGTAGTTCGGTACATAGCGATAATAACCAACATCCAATTTATAACTATTTACAGGGAGCTTCGCCTGTGCCGCTTAACCAGTATAACAGCACAGCAAGCAGGGTAAATAATATCAACAGTAACTTCTCATACCTTGAGCCGTTAACCTTACGCAGCTTCTTAGAACTTAGTTATAACTACAGCTATTCGCACACTACCAGCGATAAGCTTAGCCTTGTATCAAATACAGGAACTAATTTTGTTACCGACCCTACCCAAAGTAACGATTATCGTTATAACTTTATCACTAACCGGTTTAGCTTAAACTACCGCTTTGTTGAGAAGTTGTATAACTATACCATTGGTTTAGGCGTACAGCCAACCGCATTAGATGGTACAAATCAGCTTACTGGTGTAAATACCCATAAAACCAGCTTTAACTGGGTACCAACAGCACGTTACGTATATAACTTCTCGCGCAGCCAGTCGTTTAACGCGCAATACAGCGGCAACAGCAATCAGCCAAGCTTTAACCAGTTACAGCCGGTGTTGGATAAATCTAACGCCCAATACCCGGTACAGGGTAACCCTGACCTGAACCCCGAGTTTAACAACAGCGTAAACATCAGGTACAACCAGTTTAGCTTTAACACTGGCGATGTGCTTTTCCTGAATTTTAACTACAACAAAACCAGCAATAAAATTGTAACTAACTCTATCACCAATACCGATGGAACCGTTTTAACCAAATACTTAAATGCGGATGGTTATTACAGCTATGGTGGGTTCTTTAACTTCACCAAACCATGGGATAACCGTAAGTTCAGCGTATCGCTGGGTGGCCAGGCCAACTATATCAATAACATTGGTTTCTTAACTGATGGCAGCGTGGCTAACGCGGTTGCACAAAAGAATATTGCAAAAACCACTACCATTGGTCCAAACTTCAGGTTCCGTACTGATATTACTGATATCATCGACGCAACCATTAACACCGGTTACTCGATTAACAAAACCGATAATTCTGTTAAAACCAGCCTAACCCAGGTTAGTTCAAACGTACGTGCATGGAATATCGGCCTGAATGGTAAAAACTATTTATGGAAGGATTGGACCGTAAGCTACGACTTTACCCGTACAATGAACTACGGTTATACACTGGCTGTAACCAACCCTAACATCCTGAATGTTTATGTTGAGCGCCGCTTCCTGAAAAACAATATGGCAACCATCCGTTTAGCAGGTAACGATTTGTTTAACCAGCAAACAGGTTACTCGTTAACATCATCGGCTACATCATTAACCGAAACTAACGTTAACCGCTTAGGCCGTTACTTCTTGTTAACACTAAACATCCGCCTTCAAAAATTTGCCGGCAAGGCACCAGACCAGGGCGGTCGTGAAGGCCGTGGTGACCGTATGCCAGGCGAAGGCCGTGGCGACCGCGGTAACCGTGGCGGCGGCGGTGGTTTTGGAGGCGGCGGCTTTGGCGGCCCGCAATAATAAAGTTTAACGCTCCCTCCAAATATAAAGCGCCGACCGGTATACCCGATCGGCGCTTTTTTGTTGTTCTCATCCCATGCGTCACCCCGAACTTGTTTCGGTATCCCATTTGCATAGTTTAAGTCCAGACTGTACGACCTGTGTGATGGGGGGCTGAAACAAGTTACCCAAGACATGTTTGTTTTTCCGCTGAAGCCTCACCCTGCCCTCTCCGGAGGAGAGGGTTCCAAAGTCTCCCCCTTTGGGGGAGATTTAGAGGGGGCTTTCATCGGCATGTCATAAAAACCATTAGAGGCCGCCGGGATTATATTACTCAGCATGACATGTTATTATGGCTGTTTTAAGAAGGTTTATTTCTGATACTCCCCGATAATCTTCCTGCACCCATCCTCGATCAATCCATACGCTTCTTCAAACAAATTGGTATAATAAGGATCGGGCACTTCCGCATCGCCCAAAAGCAGCTTTACTTTTTGGGTATCTTCGGTGTTACGGGCCATATTAAGGATATTGGTGCGATTGCTTTTATCCATCACATAGATCCGGTCAAATTCATCAAAATCGCTCACGCGAAACAAGCGGCACACCTGTCCGCTAATGTCGATGCCATGCGCTTTGGCCGTACGTACCGATCCATGATGCGGCCCTTCGCCCACATGCCAGTTACCCGTGCCGGCCGAATCGATCTGCCAGTCTAACCCGGCTTCATCGGCCAAATGCTGCATCACCCCCTCCGCCAACGGCGAACGACAAATATTGCCCAGGCATACCATTAGGATTTTCATGCTAATTATAATGTGCAAATATGCGTATATGCAAATGTGCAGATGATGCATCAATTAATTTGCATATCTGCACATTTTCGCATTTGCACATTTACTTAAATATCTCATTCAACACCCCGGCCAGCCTAACGCCGCCTTTCAGCAGTTGCTGGTTAAGGATATCAAGATGATTGAAATTGTATTTATAGCTCAGGTTATCGCCCGGCTTGGTATCAGTATACAGTTTTTCGGCCAGCTGATTGCTTTCATACAACCATTGGCTGATGGGGGCCTTTTGCCATTCGGCACGTTGTGCTGTAGTTGTATGATTAATGGCGGCTACATATTCGGTATAGCTTAACTGTTGAAAATCTATCAGTTCGCTATCCCAAAGGCTGTGCATATTGGTTGGCTTGCCAAACCAGTTCAGTTTAAAATCGTTAGCGCCCTTATCGTCTTTATGGCCGGTGTGGAATGGCTGGTGCACATCCTCTACCACGTGGATCAGCATGCGCAGGTAAAGCAATTTGTTCTCTTTAGATAATCCCGGCTTTTTCAGCTCGGCTATCATAAAGTTCATTTTGGTATAGGCATCAACTTCGGTATCCTTTGCCAGGTAGTCGTTCATTTCAGCCTGTGTCATAGCCTTATCGAAATCAACAAAATGCCAGTTGTACAGGTATCTAAAACTATCGTCCGATTTAATGAAATCGGCCCAGTTGCTGGCCATGGCCATCGATTCGTTACCTAATATTTGCTTTACAGCCAGCCTGGCTTTGGGTGTTAAGTAGCTATAAGCTATTTCGCCGCTAATACGGTGGCCATTGGTACCCCAGGCAAATGTGGTGAACGGCAAACAAAACAGGATGGCGGCTGCGCCAAATTTTCTGAATATTTTCATACGGGTTAAAGTGGTTTTTGCGTACAGGTAGTTCGTTTGATCAGTTTTAATTGAACAGGTATAACGTTTGATGTGCCCGAGAGTTGCACCAGCGAATCGCTTTTTTTACTCACACGAAACAACTCCTCGTAAGGGCCAACACGGAAACAATCGGTATTGGTTTTCAGGCTGAAGTTGGCGTTGCAAAACTGCCCCTTCATAAACAGCGTATCGTTACGCTGGCGGTACGCGCCTTTAATATACTCGGCCCACTGTCCGTTTTTGCGGCAGGTATCGCTGCCATAATTCACGGCGCTGCGGCTATGGATCTGCATGTAAAACGAATCGCAATCAAACTTAATACGATAAGCCGAAAACGTGATCAGCTTTTGCTGCACGGCGCTGCTATCCTGCTGCCACTCGCCTTGCAAGTATGTTTCACCCTTGCCCTGCAGGTTGGGGTTGAAGGAGCAGCTTGCTAAGCTTAAGGCCGAAAGCAAAAAGCTGAAAGCTTTAAGAAAATTTAGCAAGCCGGCTTTAGATGCTGCTTGTTTTTCACTTTCTGCTTTCAGCCTTGTTTGGGCTTTGCGCTTTATGCTTTTCGCTTTCAGCATAAAACTATTTCAAGCTACCGATCATATCCTCAGGGCGTACCCATTGGTCAAACTGTTCGCTGGTTAGTAATTCCAGTTTCAGGGCAGCTTCGCGCAACGATAACCCTTCCTTCAAGGCTGTTTTAGCGATCCTGGCAGCGTTCTCGTAACCAATGTGCGGGTTAAGCGCGGTTACCAGCATCAGCGAGTTCTCCAAGTGTTTCTTGATGCCCTCGTAGTTAGGCTCGATACCAACCGCGCAATGATCGTTGAACGATACGCAGGCATCACCAATCAGGCGGGCCGATTGCAGAAAGTTGGCAGCCATTACCGGTTTAAATACGTTCAGTTCGTAATGGCCGTTTGAGCCACCTATCGAGATAGCCACATCATTACCCATTACCTGGGCGGCAACCATTGTAACGGCTTCGTTCTGGGTTGGGTTAACCTTGCCCGGCATGATCGATGACCCCGGTTCGTTATCCGGGATGTGGATCTCGCCGATACCCGAACGCGGGCCCGAAGCCAGCATACGGATATCGTTAGCTATCTTCATCAGCGATACGGCAATTTGTTTCAGCGCGCCATGTGTTTCCACAATAGCATCGTGAGCGGCCAGCGCTTCAAATTTATTTTCAGCTGTAATGAATGGCAGGTTAGTGAATTTGGCGATATATTCGGCCACCTTTACGTCGTAACCGGCAGGGGTATTAATGCCGGTACCAACGGCGGTACCGCCCAAAGCCAGCTCGCTCAAGTGTGCCAAAGTGTTACGCAAAGCACGCAGGCCATGATCTAACTGCGATACATAACCCGAAAACTCCTGGCCCAGGGTAAGCGGTGTAGCATCCATCAGGTGGGTACGGCCAATTTTTACTACGCTTTTAAATGCTTCAGATTTTGCCTTCAACGTATCGCGCAGTTTTTCTACGCCCGGTATGGTTACGTCGATCACCATTTTATAGGCGGCAATGTGCATAGCGGTTGGGTAGGTATCGTTTGATGACTGCGATTTGTTCACGTCATCATTAGGGTGGATGAAGGTTTTGCCTTCGCCCAGTTTATTGCCTTGCAATACGTGCGCGCGGTTAGCTACCACCTCGTTTACGTTCATATTGCTTTGCGTACCCGAACCGGTTTGCCATATCACCAGCGGGAACTCGCCGGCCAGGGTGCCTGTCAGTATCTCGTCGCATACGGCGGCTATCAGGTCGCGCTTCTCGGCGCTTAGTACGCCCAGGTCGGTATTGGTAAATGCAGCTGCTTTTTTAAGGTAAGCAAAGGCATCAATAATTTCAACCGGCATGCTTGCTTCCGGACCAATTTTAAAGTTGTTGCGGCTGCGTTGTGTTTGCGCGCCCCAGTATTTATCGGCAGGTACCTGTACCTCGCCCATGGTATCGTGTTCTATTCTGAAACTCATGGTTATCTCTATGAAATTTGGCGCAAAGTTATGGTTTTGAGCGTAAAGCTGAAAGGTAAAAGGTTTCTGTTACATAGAATATTTACGTATGGGCCTTCTGTTAGCTAACTGATGAAGAATTGTTATGGCGCAAAAGCTATGGGCGTATGCCGGTACAGGAGTTGCCAAGCTGTTTCAGGGGGATAAAAAATGAACAAAAAAGTACGTTTTTTGAACAAAAATTGAACACACAATCTGTTGATTTTAAGTCAAATAAATGCATTTGTTCAGAATTTCATTTTCTCTCCTCAACCCGCTTTTTTGAGGGTACTGACAAATTTACGCCACCATTTACCTGGATTATTATCGATATATTTTGCAATTGCCGGATACTAAGCCACACAGGTTGTTTACTGTTTCATGCTTTTTTTCAACACCTAAACACCACAGTTTTATATCGGCAAACAAATATTAACTTAACAGCCGCTAATCATGAGATCGATCAAAACCACCGCGCTAATCTGTTCCTGCCTGTTTATCCTGGGCTTATCGGTTAAAGCGCAGCCTGTTTTAGATAAAGGCTTGAGCAGGAATAAATTAGTTTGGAACGGGCAGGGAATGATTGATACCACCAATGCCACACCCGATCAGATGTATCATCTTCACATCATGCAGAAGGCAAAATTGATGGGCAATGATCATTATTACTACGTGTATCCTTATTACCATAATATCGGCATCAGGTTTAACGGCGGCGAGAAGAATAGCAGCCAGGTATACGAAGGCCTGCCATGGGGACACGAGTTCAGGTATAAAAGCATTATTATTGACGGCGACTGCCCGGTAGAGTTTTCAGGCCTGTACATTACCGAAAAAAACGCTGGCGATTTCCTGTATCACGTAATAGAAAATGACAGAAGGGAGGTTGTATCCTGGACCACCCCATCTGTGTTTAAATATACCGCAGATCATAAGGCAGTATACGCTTACCTGGGCAAGTTTGAGTATGCGGAGGGCCGCCGCTTAAAGATCGAGGTTTATAATAAAAAAGAATTTCGCCAGTACGATGCCATGCTGGTAGATTGGGCCAAAATAGAACCGGCAAAAGTATATGGCAATATTGAATATACCATAAAGAAGCGCCCCTTGCCCGGCAATAGCTTATTTTCATATGGGTTAACTGAACTAAAGAATAGCCGACAAACATTTGGCAGGGTTGTAAAAGGTAAAGTAGTTCCACACGATACAGTAATTGTGCAGGATTTTAGCGAAACAATGAATCCCAAAGAGCCAAAATTTCGGCTGGCCGACTCGATAAAAAACCTTTCGTTCGACATTAAGAACGGTGGACGATCGTATTTATATGTCATCAGTTTAAAACGGACCGTCGACGGACATACGGACAGTATAAATCTTGGCGAAAAAAATTCACGCTTCTCGGTTTACAAAGAGTTTTGGAAATACCCCGGGGTTTACCAGGTTACCTTTACTCCGGTGGTGCATAAACATGGCGGCGAGCCGGTTATTTTTCTTCGAAACCTGGCTACCAATGTTCACTTCACCGTATTGCCCGCGTTGGATAGTGTACACATGATCTCCTTCCGCACGCTGATGCTTATCATTGTTATCATCCTAACCACCGGCGGCTTTATGTTTATGATGTACCGCGACCAGCAAAAACGCAAACTGGCAGCCGAAGCTAAAAACAAGCAGATAGCCACACTGCAACTGGCATCGGTACGCGCGCAGTTAAACCCTCATTTTATTTTTAACGCCCTTGCGGGGATACAAAACCTGATGAACAAGAACGATGTGGAAAACGCCAACAAATACCTGGCCCGCTTTGCCCGCCTCACCCGCAACGTGCTTGATGATGGCAACAAGGAACTGGTGAGCATTGAGCACGAGATCAGCCTGCTGAACGATTACCTGCTGATGGAGCAAACCCGCTTCGGTTTTGAGTTTAATATTGTAGCTGATGAAAACCAGGTAGACCAGCAAATAGAGATCCCCGCCATGCTACTGCAGCCGTTTGTAGAGAACGCGGTGAAACACGGCGTATCCGCCCTTAATGGCGATGGTATGATAGAAGTGATCATCACCCAAAAAGACAGCACACTGATATTGGCGGTGAATGATAATGGTAAGGGCTTCGGTGATTCCAATGGCGCCGGCATGGGCCTGAAGCTTTGTGAAGACCGCATTAAACTGCTGAACAGCATCTATAAAAATAGCACTATCTTACTGCACAAAACATCCGATAGTAAGGGGACACTGATCACCATCGAATTGCGGAATTGGGTGTAAGATTTTATTAAGAGCAGTTTGTCATTTCGAATCCCTTTGCGGGAGGCAATAGCGTGGAAAGGGTGAGAAATCTTATACAAGCAGCCAGACGCATGTACAAGATTTCTCCTCACGCAGCAGCACTACCCACCTCACTGTTCGTTCGAAATGACAAGGTGGTTAAGATGTGTCTGCGCCGCCCTCTCAAGAGGAGGCTAAAAATCAGAAAAACAACATGAAGGCACTGATAGTAGACGACGAAATAGCAAACCGGGAAAACCTGCGGCAACTGCTGCGTGTTTATGCACCGGATGTGAACATTTGCGCCGAAGCTAATGATGTAGACAGCGCATTGAAAGCCATCTTACAATATCGCCCTCAACTGGTGTTTTTAGATATCCAGTTACACGCGCAATCGGGATTCGATCTGCTGAAGCAGCTGGATGAGATCAACTTCGAGATCATATTTGTAACCGCCTACAATCAGTATGGCATACAAGCCGTAAAATTTGCCGCGCTTGATTACTTGCTGAAACCTATAGACATTGATGAACTGAAAACCGCCATTGATAAAGCCCGAAGAGCCGTCAGTCAAAAACAAAAGAACGAACGGTTAAACTATCTGCTGGAATATCTTAAGGATGATAACCAAACCAGGCCCCGCATTGCGCTGCCCCTGTTTGGCGAAACCCGCTACGTAAACATTCACGATATTATCCGTTGCGAAGCTGATAATACCTATACCCGCTTTGTGCTGAACAACGGCGAAAGCATCATCGTATCCAAAACCCTAAAGGAATATGCCGATATGCTTACAGGCTATGGCTTCCTGCGTTGTCATCAATCGCATCTGGTAAATACCGTTTTTATTAAAAGCTGGCTGCGGGAAGATGGCGGGAGCTTGTTGCTAACTGATAACAGTAAAATACCGGTATCGAAACTTAACCGCGAAAAGGTAAGGGATGCGCTGGCGGTGAAGTTTAAGCTGTAAGTGCAGCCGCATCATTATTGTTTGCGTGAGGTATCTCACGATTATGCATTTATCAACGCTAGTCTGCTCATAGCCGCAGGGGCCTAATTACTTTTGGCTTGGGCCCAAAAGTAACCAAAAACCCAAGTCATAAAAAAGCTTCTGCTCGCCCTGCGTGAGCAGCTTCTCGCCGGAGGCGGCTTCTCACGGCATTCCCGCCAACGCTGGCCCGCTTTTATGACAGCCTCACGCTCTTTTTAGGAAGCCAATCCGAGCGGAGCTTTGCTCCGCTCGGATTACCACCGTTGTTTTTAAACCCTCCCCCTCGGGGAGGGTTTGGGTGGGGGTTCCCGACAGCGGTTTGCTTCCGGAAAGATCAGGCAAAACGATGCGGGCTCTGTGTGGTGGAAAAGGGAAGCGGATTTGCCTGAAGCGATGGCATGGTGGGTGCGCGAGCAGCGGCAAATTCTTGCGTACCGTGGTTTTGACTGATGCGGGCAAAGGCCATGTGCGGCAGAGGAAGCATTAGCGCTGTCTTGAATTTTTGCTACTTTTTTTTCAAGAAAAAAGTAGTAGGCCCCTGCGGCTATGAGCAGACTGACGTTAATAAAAACACAAAACGAACATCGATGCAATCACTACTTTACCATTCTCCCCTTCCAGGCATACTTCCCCGTATTGCCCCTGATACCGATATATACCACATAAAGAATATGCAGCGGGGCCACAATGCTGATGAGCCATACCAATCCCGGGCGTTTCAGGAATGTCATTACCGGGATCAGGAATACAATTTCGAACAAATATTTCAGCCCTATCTGCACTAAAAACAGGTTTAGCATATCGCGACTGAAAAAACTCAGCGCCCCGTTGGCCACCAGCATGGCGTTGAACACCCAAAAGCAAACAGCAAGTGCGATGATCTTCTTATCCTTATACTTAGTTGATTTTGAGGCCCAGCGACGGCGTTGCTGTATAAAGCTTTTTAAATTATGCTTGGCATGCGTATACACAATGGCATCGCGGTGCTTTAAGAAACCAATTTTGCCGGGGAAGCGCTCGGCTACCTTTTGCAGCAGCAGTTCGTCATCACCCGATGCCAGATCGTCTATCCCCTTAAACCCGCCAACTTCATAAAAAGTATCCTTTCGGTAGGCCAGGTTAGCGCCGTTACAGGTTGAAGCGCGCCGGTTACCGATAAACGAAGCGCCGATGCCTATCAGGAAGGAAAATTCCAATGTTTGCATGTGCTCAAACAAAGTCTTCTCCTGGAAATAGGTTACCGGCGATGATATCATCAGTTTATCGCCGCTTTCAAAATACCCCACAATAGTGCTCAGCCATTTCGGCCCCATGCGGCAATCGGCATCTGTGGCTACCATCAAGTCGCCATGGGAGCGGGTAATAGCTTCGGCAATGGCTTTCTTTTTATAGGAATTTAATATCTCGTCGGTTTGTAGCTGAAATAAAGTTACCCCCATGCCGGCATAACTACGGATAATGCCCGGGGTGCTATCGGTTGAATGATCGTCGACAATAATAATTTCGGTAAGATGTTTCGGATACTCCTGCGCCAGCAGATCTTCAATGGTAGCACGGATGTTCTTCTCTTCGTCGCGGGCGGCTATCAGTATGGTTACCTTTGTTTTGAAATTATCGCTGGCGGCAACAGGGCGTTTTAACGCAGCCCATCCTTTTATAAGGTAGGCAATAATGGCCAGGTACAAGCCTGTGAACAACAGGCATATGATACTATAAAGTGTTATCAAAAAAACGGAGTTTAAAAACAAAAACAGATCCTAATATAGCAGGAATTATAAGGTTTATCAGCCAAATAGATGTAACGGCAGCCATAACGGCTATATTTTGATTGGTTACATAAGCAAACAGGGTGCTGGCGGTGAAATTACGAACGCCAATATCCAGCAGGTCTAACGATGGCAGGGCAGATTGCACAAAGAATAATACAAACACCATCAGCAGTACATCGTAAAGCGGTATAGATGGAATAAGCAGGTGGATGACCAGGTAATACTGGAACGAAAATACCGCGAAACGCGCCAGGCAATACCCCATAATATTCAGCATTTCGGTAAATGAATAGCGCCCCATGATATCGAAAAAGCGATGGAATTTTTTCAGGAATTTAACACTGTCCAGCAAGGATACCACCCAACGGATGTTGAAGTAAAACAACAGCATCACCACCATTAGGGTTATGGCCAATACCACAACGCCCATATTTAGCCAGATGTTTAAATGCAGAAAGGTGAGTACAAACCATACAATCGCGATAGCACCCAACACATTGGTAATTACATTTTGCCCGAACGCCCCTACCGCCATGGCAAACACTCCGTGTATGCGTTTGCGTGGCGGCAAAAACATCACACGGCCACCATATTCGCCAATACGGTTGGGTGTAAATACCGCCCAGGTCAGTCCGCAAAAAACAGCTTCGATACATTGCCACAGGCCAACCGGGGCCAGGCGCTTAGCCAGGTAGCGCCATTTGGCGGCCTCCAAAAGCCAGTTCACCAGCATCAGTACAAATACCAGCGACATAACTATGGTAGCTTTCAGCCTGCTAATACCGGCTATCAGCGTTTCAAATTGCTGCAGGTCGTGATTATTATTAAGGCGATGGTAAATAAACAAAAAGGCCAGTACCAGGATACCACCTTTTAATAAGTAAGAAACAGTTTTTTTTGCAGAACGATTCAACACAGGTAATTTGTGCAATGTTAGGGAAAAAAGTCGGGAAGTCCGGAAGTCCGAAAAGTCCGGAAGATTATTCTTATATCTTTCGGACTTCCCGACTTTACGGTCTTTCGGACTTTCTACCGCAACCTCGCTTTTAAATAGGTAAGGGTAAAGGCATAGGCCTCTTTAGTGGCCTGGGTATCGTAAATAGGGTTGCTGGGGTTGGCAAATCCGTGGTCGGCGTTGTATTGGTGCAACTCCAGTTTTTTACCGGCGCTCTTCATATCCGCCGCAAATTGGGCAACAATTTTGGGGTTAATAAAGGCATCCTTGTTGGCAAAGTTGCCCAGCACATCACTGTTCAGCGTTTTCAGCCTGGTTAAATCCTTTTCGGGCATGCCGTAATACATTACGCATGCAACGGTTTGTTTGCCGGCCATCAGGGCGGTTTGTAAACTCCAGCCGCCGCCAAAGCACCAGCCAATGGTGGCAATATGGGCCTTCGGACCGGCATAGGCAATGGCACCTTTTATAATAGCCTGTGCGCGGTCTTCCTTAACAGCCTGCATAAATTGGCCGGCTTCCTGGCGGGTGGCGGCTATTTTGCCGTCGTACAAGTCCAGCGCCAATACGTTTACATTATCTACATCGGTATATAGTTTTTCGGCTTCTTTTTTTACCCAATCGTTCAAGCCCCACCACTCGTGTATTACCAGCAGATAGTTGTTGGTCGCTTTTTTAGCTTTTAAGAGGTAACCGGTGGCTTCTTTACCATCCGGGGTTTTATAGGTAACATTTTGCCCAATGCTGCTTTGAAAATGAAACTTGCGGGGCAGCTTGTGCGACATGACGAACGCTTTATTGCTTGCCAGCATAGCAAATTGCTTAGTAGCCGATGGCTTGGCGCAGCAGGCCATTTTGCTTTGCCCGTAGCCCAACGTAAAGCCAAGGCACAATAGGGCTAAAAGAATGAGTTTTTTCATGATGATGATCTATTGGAATTAGTAGAGTACAAGTTTAAGGAATAATTGTTTTGTGGAATATTCCAAGTTCCCTCTTTGGGGAGGGGTGCGGTTGCCTGTGTTGTGGCAGGGAGGGGTTTCTTAGATATTGCATCAGAGGTTAAACCCCTCCCTACACCCTCCCTATGGGAGGGAATCGCACCGGCCAACGCTCTTTCGTCCCAAATCTCACAAAAAAAGCCATTCGCAATGCAAATGGCTTTAGTATTTCAAATTGTGTGGTTGCCTTATTGTTTAACGTACATTACCTCTTTAACAGCGGCAATAACACGCTCGGCGTTTGGCAGGTATTCCTGTATCAAAGTTGGTGCGTATGGTAGTGGTACGTCGCCACCCATAATACGGATGATAGGTGCATCTAAATAATCGAACGCGTCCTTTTGTACTTTGAAAGCGATCTCGGTAGCGATAGAGCCTAATGGCCAGCTTTCTTCTACCAATACTAAACGGTTGGTTTTTTTAACCGATTCGATAATGGTTGGGTAATCGATAGGGCGCACCGTACGCAGGTCGATCACTTCGGGGCTGATGCCTTCTTTTTCAAGTGCGGCAGCTGCTGCGTTAACCACTTTCATGATCTTGCCGAAGCCTACCAGGGTAACATCGGTACCTTCTTTGGTAACTTTTGCTTTGCCTATCTCTATATAATATGGTTCTTCAGGTACTTCGCCTTTATCGCCATACATTACTTCCGACTCCATAAAGATAACCGGATCGGGATCAAGGATAGCTGATTTCATTAAACCTTTAGCATCGTAAGGGTTTGATGGAACGATAACTTTCAGGCCCGGGCAGTTAGCATACCAGTTCTCGAAGCACTGGCTGTGCTGCGAGCTTAGCATACCCGCGTTACCGGTTGGGCCACGAAATACAATTGGCACCGAAAACTGGCCGCCGCTCATGCTCATCATTTTAGCTGCACCGTTGATGATCTGGTCGATAGCTACTAACGAGAAGTTAAACGTCATGAACTCGACGATCGGTTTCAAACCATTCATGGCCGAACCGATACCGATACCGGCAAAACCTAATTCAGAAATAGGTGTGTCGATAACGCGCTTGGCGCCAAATTCATCAAGCATACCCTGGCTCACTTTGTAGGCACCGTTATACTCGGCAACCTCTTCGCCCATCAGGTAAATATTTTCGTCCTTGCGCATCTCTTCGCTCATTGCTTCGCGAAGCGCTTCCCTGAATTGTATTTCTCTCATTATAAATCTTAAATGAACATTTTTTTGCGATGGCAAATATAGCGCATGAATGTTTTAAAAACAACCTGCTGTAATTGATATATAAAGCGGGAATAAATATTTTACAAAAAAAGGTTTTGATGTTATGTTTCAGTTTGTGCTTTAATTAGCGTTGGTCTGCTCATGGCCGCAGGGGCCTACTACTTTTTTCTTGAAAAAAAAGTAGCAAAAATTCAAGACATCGGTAATGCTTCCCTTGCCGCACATGGCCTTTGCCCGCATCAGGCAAAACCACGGTACGCAAGAATTTGCCGCTGCTCGCGCACGCGCAAGTCAGCGCTTCAGGCAAATCCGCTTCCCCTTTCCGGCACACAGGCCAGCATTGTTTTGCCCGATCTTGCCGGAAGCAAACCGCTGTCGGGAACAAGAAAGGTAAAGAGGCTGTATCATAAATCATGGTATGGCCTCTTTTTTATTTGTGCATAATTTATTGGAATAAAGAGGGGTATTTATTTGATATAATAATCTGATTTTCATATATTTATGTATCGAAAGTAGCGTAGTATGTCCTCTAAAAGACCTGTATTCAAGCCCTACCAGCAACGGCAGTTGATGGCTATTCCTCCAACACTTGACGAATTAGTTCCGGCATCGCACCCGGTGCGTGTAGTTAACGATGTGATCGACAGGCTCTATCTGGAACCATTGCTGAAAGCTTATCATATCCGCGGGAGTTCAAGCTATCACCCGCAAATGTTGTTAAAGGTGCTGGTATATGGGTATGTAACCAACACCTACTCCAGCCGAAAGCTGGCAGCAGCCTGCCGGGAAAGCGTTTACCTGATGTGGCTGAGTTCGATGAACTATCCTGATCATAATACGATCAACCGTTTCCGGGGCGTACGTTTGAAGCATGCGCTGCGTGATGTGTTCGAAGATGTGGTGAAACTTTTGGCAGAGGAAGGCCTGCTCAGTATTGAAGAAGTGAATACGGACGGGACAAAGATAGAGGCGAATGCAAACCGGTATACCTTTGTCTGGAAGAAAGCGATTCAGACCAATAAGGAAAAGATGAAAAAGCAGCTGTCAGAGATATGGGACTATGCCCAAAGCGTAGCAAAAGAAGAAGACAGGCTGCCTGATCCGCCTGACTTTACTGTTATTGACAGTGAAAAGGTCAATGCCGCAGTAGATAAACTCAATGAGAAGCTTTCCTCGCGTGAGGATGTTTCCAAACAGGTCAAAAGCAAGCTGCGGTATATCAGCAAACATTACCCGCAGGCCATTGCCCGCTATGAGCAGCAGGAAGCTCTGCTGGGTGAACGCAACAGCTATTCCAAGACCGATACGGATGCCACATTCATGCGGATGAAGGAAGACCACATGAAAAACGGCCAGTTAAAACCGGGGTATAATGTTCAGATATCCACATCCAACCAGTTCATTGTCAATTACACCATTCACTCCAACACCACAGACACCAATACATTAAGTGCTCATTTAGCGCAGCATGAAGTCAGCTTTGGCAAAGCACCGCAAGTGCTTACAGCCGATGCCGGATATGGCTCCGAGGAGAACTACACGCGGTTGGAACAAAAAGGAACAATCGCCTTTGTAAAGTATGGGATGTTCGATAAGGAACAAAATGAGAATCACAACAACAAGCACCCTTTTGCAGCAAATAAGCTTTTTTACAACCAGGAGAAAGATTGTTACATCTGCCCGATGGGCCAGCAAATGAATTTCATCGGAACAAGTAAAAGAAAAACAAGCACGGAGTTTGAACAAACGGTAAAAAGATACCAGGCAGTTAACTGCGCTAACTGTCCGCTGAACGGTATTTGCCATAAATCAAAAGGGAATCGGATCATTGAAATCAATGAAAACCTGAACCGCCTGAAACAAAAGGCGCACGAGCTGTTAAACAGTGAAGAAGGCATACAACGGCGAAAGAAACGCTGCTTTGATGTAGAACCTGTATTTGGTAATATTAAGCAGAACCATGGCTTTAAACGGTTTATGCTCCGCGGCAAGGAAAAAGTAGAAATAGAATGGGGTTTAGTTGCAATCGCACAAAATCTAAGGAAAAAAGCGGCTTAAATGAGTCGTTTTACCACTCAGGTTCGCCCAAGAAAGCTACCCCCTCCCCCTCAAAAAATTCCATAGAAACTCAATACCAAATTCAGCTATTAGGCTAAAAAAATAAAGACCGCATCATTTGATTTATGATACGGCCTCCAGGATCTGCGCTGTTTCGTCACCACTCCGACAGCAAAACAGCTTCCGGGTGAAAACGAGCAGAACGATGGTGGCCTGCGGGAGGGAAAGGGCATTAGCTTGGTGCCTGAAGCGGTGGATACGAGCGTGCGAAGCGGAGGCACCAAGGTTCAGCCCTGTGGTTCTGCTTGTTTTGCAGGGCAAGGGCCATGTGCGGCAAGGAAGCATTTTTGCTGTCTTGATTTTTGGTTACTTTTTATCAAGAAAAAGTAACAGCCCCTCAGGCGGCAATTGAGCCGGACTGACGTCCATAAAATCACAAACCTGAATATGTAGCAGCAGCCTCCACCAATCTATTACCTGCTTAAAAATCCCTAACTTCAAAAAAATAAAATTTTTTTTAGGCCTGCGTGCAACGCGGCAAAAATACTTGCGTCATTTAGTACAGAAAGCTGATTCACAATTTGGAAGCTGTATATATAGATAAACATTATCAACTGGTGGCAGAATGCAAGCAGGGCAGTAAAAAGGCATGCTTCGATCTGTACAAGTTATATTCTAAAGCGATGCTGAACATTGCTTTTAGGGTGGTTGGTAATATGGATGAGGCCGAGGATGTGTTGCAGGAGGCTTTCCTTGATGCCTTTAACAGGATTAAGGACTTCAGGCAGGAGACCACATTCGGTTTATGGTTGAAACAAATTGTGGTGCATAAGTCCATCAACCTGCTGCGAAAGCGCAAAATGGAATGGGCCGAACTGGAAGACGGCGAACTGGAGAACATACCCGACGAGGAGCCCGACGACCAGGAGGAAACGCTTTACAAGGTAGAGCGCATAAAGGAAGCGATGAAGGAACTGCCCGAGGGCTATCGCGTAGTACTATCCCTGTATTTACTGGAGGGGTACGATCACGAAGAGATAGGGCAAATATTAAACATAAGTGAAAACACCTCGCGTACGCAGTTTTTACGGGCGAAGCGAAAATTAAGTGAATTATTAAAAGTGAAAGGATTAGTGGCATGAGCAAGCAACTGGAAGATTTTATCAGGAACAACCGCGACGAATTTGATGACCTGGAACCCCGCATGGAGTTATGGGGCAATATCGTAAGCAAACTGCAGGAGCAGGAACAAGAAGTTAAGCAGGCCGAAAAGCGAGAAGCTAAAACATTTTCGCTGGGCTTCGTACTAAGGGTGGCGGCCATAGTAATTATGGTGATGGGCGCGGGCTTTATATTCTACATTAAAAGCCAAAGCAACAAGGTTGATTACGCCGCCATCAATCCCGTGTATGCCAAACAGCGTGTGCAATACGCATCTATGGTGCAAAATAAGCGCGCTGAGTTAAAAACACTATCAAAATCTAACCCGGAGCTTTACCACGAGTTTAGCGCCGAGATAGCCAAGATGGATTCTACATATAAAAAGCTAAATCATGATCTGGCCACCAGCCCCAACCAGGAGCGTGTTTTACGTGCAATGATCCGGAACTTGCAGGTACAAACCGAGGTGCTAAATCAACAACTGAACGTAATTGAACAATTTAACGAATTTAAAAAACAACAGGAACATGAAATCAAAAGTATATAACATAGCCGCTATCGCATTCGCGGGCCTGATGGCCATCAGTGCGCCTAACTACGCGCAGCAATCGTCGGGCACCGGCTCGTCATCTAATAGCCCGGCGCCGACAGCATCGGCAGGGCAAAACCCGGCTACAACTGTTTACAGTTTGGCTACACCATCGGCAATTTACAGCACCAATGGTTCAATTGCCCATATCGCCCCGTTGTCGGCTTATACCTTTAACGACCTGGGCATGCTGCAGGATAGCACCTATCGCAAAAAAATGCAGAAACTACAGGAGCAAATGAGCGCCCTGCAGAAGGAAATGAGCAGCCTGCGCGGCGAGGAAATGAAAAAAGCCATGGCCGAGCGCAGCAAGCTGTTTGCCGAAAACTTCAAAAAAATGGACCTGAAGTTTGACGAAAAGTTTAAAACCCTGGGTAAGCTGCACCTTAACTTCGAGCGTAGCGACGCCGATTTCGAAAAAAAGGTACAGAGCGGCGAGTACAAAATGAAAACCAAAGCATACACCAAAAGCTATAATGTTGATGCTAACGATAAACTACAGGTAGAGAACCGCTACGGCAAGGTAGTAGTGAACACCTGGAACAAAAACGAAGTAAAGGTTGATGTGGAAATTAAAGCTTACGCCAACGAGGATGACGAAGCCCAAAAATTGCTGGACCTGGTAAAAATTAACGATAGCAAGGACGCTAATGGCGTGAATTTTAAAACCCAGATTGGCGACGAGAATACCAAAAATACCTGGTGGGGCACCATGACCACTAACGGTAAAACAACCGTACGCAAAACCGTGGTAAACTATACCGTATACATGCCGGCTAAAAACGCGCTTACCATTGCCAATAGCTATGGCGCTATCGTATTGCCCGAACTATCTGGCAAACTGGATATCAAAAACAGCTTTGGCAGCCTGACCACAAAAGCGCTAACTAACCCTGCCAACGTGATCAATATACGCTATGGGGATGCCAATATCGAAAGCCTTACCAGCGCTGATGTAAAGCTGGCTTATGGTAGCCTGGACCTGCAATCGGCAGATAAGCTGAATGCCGAATTTAGCTACAGCCCGGCCAAAATTGGCACCATCAGCACTTCGGGTAATATTACCGTACGCTCTGGCGATGGTGTGCAGATCACTAATCTTGGTAAAAATTTGAAGACATTACAAGTGAATGCACAATATGCTCCGGTAAAATTAAGTTCTTTGACTAACGATAATGCTGACTTTGATGTAACCGTACGTTATGGGGCATTTACTTATAACAACGGTGTTAATGTAACCAGCAAAAGCCCGGGCGAAGATGACCGTCGCTGGACCACTACGCAAACCTATAAAGGCCATATTGGCAAAGGCAACAGCGATAAGGTGATCGTTATTAAATCGAACTACAGCAGCGTGAAATTTGATCAATAATCGCGCGTTATAGTTAAATAATAGTTTGAGACAAAAGGGGCCGCAAGGGCCCCTTTTGTGTTTTATAGCTATTTCCTATTGAGAAGTAATATCCTAAATTAGCTAGTTCCCTCCCTGGAGAGTTACCCTGTGCACATATCTTTTTAATTTATAATTCAATGCCCCGTAAGGGCTACCTGTTTATAGAAAAGTACATTCATTTTTTCTTTTGCGCCGGAGGTGCTACCCCCCGGCTGTTGCTGGATAGCCCCTCTCCGGAGTAATAGCTCATGATTAGGCAGAGCCGGATAAATGGGCATTTTACAGATCACCCCGATGGGGTTCTGCCTTACTTGCCATCTTTTTCTACCAACATATCGCTCCAGCCGAATAAAGCCCCCTCTAAATCTCCCCCGGTAGGGGAGACTTAGGCTGCACAAGCGTAAAATTCTTAAAGTCCTCCCCTTTGGGGAGGATTATTTCATGAGGGCTTCGCCGTTTAGGTGGGGCTTAAAAGCTTAACTTAATGACATTGCCCGTAGTGATGGCAATAGGTTAAGCTTAAAATTTGGCTCCGCAGGAGCAACCTGTTTATCTGCCTAATGATGGGCTATTACCCTCTCCCGGGGGCATACATATTTTCAAGATCGGTGGATACAAACAGGTAACCCCTCCGGGGGATAGCAAAGATGCTGCTACATAGTACCCGTGGGAGGAGTATACAGGACTGTTTAGTGGTGGGGAGTAAAACAAAAAGCGGGGCTGATTTTAAAAATCAGCCCCGCTTTAATATTTCATAAAAGCCTGTTTACGACATCTTCAATTTCTTCTGAATATCGGCCACATAGCCTTTAAACTTCTTATCGGTATCAATCAAATCCTCAACCGTTTGGCAAGCGTAGATCACCGTAGAGTGGTCGCGGCCGCCGAAGAAGTGACCGATAGACTTTAATGAACTTTTGGTATGTGCCTTGGCCAGGTACATCGAAATTTGACGGGCCTGAACGATCTCGCGCTTGCGGGTTTGCGATTTTACCATTTCGATGGGTACTTCGAAGTACTCGCACACCAGGTTTTGGATATATTCCATCGAGATCTCCTTGGTAGAGTTCTTGATGAAGTTCTTCAGCATTTGCTTGGCCAGGTTCAGATCTATCTCCTTGCGGTTAAGGGTAGATTGCGCCAACAGGGATACCATAGCGCCTTCCAGTTCGCGCACATTGTTATCAATATTGTGGGCAACGTATTCCAACACTTCGTTGGGCAGGTCGATACCATCCTGGTAAACTTTGGTTTTCAGGATAGCCATGCGGGTTTCCAGGTCGGGTACCTGTAAATCGGCAGAGAGGCCCCATTTGAAACGCGACAGCAAGCGCTCTTCTAAACCAGCCAGGTCTTTCGGCGCTTTATCTGATGTGATGATCAGCTGCTTACCGGTTTGGTGCAGGTGGTTGAAGATATGGAAAAAGAAGTCCTGTGTTTTTTCCTTACCGGCAAAGTTATGCACGTCGTCCATGATCAGCACGTCGATAGCCTGGTAAAAGTTAACAAAGTCGTTAATGTTATTATGCTTCAGCGCGTCTACAAACTGCTGTGTAAATTTCTCGCACGATACATATAATACTACCTTATCGGGTAGCGAGCGTTTAATTTCGTTACCGATGGCCTGCGCCAGGTGGGTTTTGCCTAAACCAACACCGCCATATATCATCAGCGGGTTAAATGATGTGCCACCCGGTTTGGCTGCCACCGCGTAACCGGCCGAACGGGCCAGGCGGTTGCAATCACCTTCCACAAAATTATCAAAGGTATAATTCTGGTTAAGCTGCGGGTCTACGTTCAGTTTTTTAAGCCCTGGTATTACAAACGGGTTTTTGATATCCTTATTTATCGAAATAGGGATAGGCATCGATTGGTTTTTGCCTTCGGCACCGTTACCGTTTGATGGAATGTTGGTAGTGTATGGCTTGCTGGATGATGATTGTTCAACCACTATATTATATTCTAAGCGTCCGTCCTCGCCCAGTTGTTTTTTAATGGTTTTGCGCAAAAGGCCCACATAGTGCTCCTCCAGCCATTCGTAAAAAAACAAACTTGGCACCTGTATCGTCAGGATGCTGCCTTCTAATCTCAAAGACTTTATAGGCTCAAACCAGGTCTTAAAACTCTGGGCGGGTATATTATCTTTTATGATTTGCAGACAACTATTCCAAACGTTAGTACAAGTTTTTTCCATACGGCTTTGTTAATATATTGATTTACACCCTCTACAGAAGCATCCGATGCGACGGTTACGGAACATCGAATATTCAAAAAAAAAAGCTATTAAAAAATTAAAATTTGAAATAAATTTTAATTGTCTGAATTGACCCAAATGAGGGGTTTTTTGACGCTTTTTTGATCGAAAATTTAGGTTGGTAACTACGGCGTAAACCGGGCTTTAAGGCCAGCCGCTGTCACGGACTGACCTGTTGTATCAACGTTATTATACGGGGTTTGTTTATAATAAGTTTTGATTTTTTAAAATTTAACCACAATGATAAATTGTTGACTATTAATTATTTATCAAGCTAAATTTTATTATTTAGCAATTTTACTATTAGTAAAATTACTTACAGGAAATACCGCCTAACACCCACAATTACAGGCTATTAATACTCCCCAAACACACTTCGCAAAGCATCGGAAACTTCGCCAAGGGTAGCATAGTTTTCCACACAATTCAGAATAAACGGCATTAAATTTTCAGTACCCTTCGCGGCGGTTTTTAACTGCTCTAAATTGCGGTTTACAAGCGTGTTATCACGGCTATTTTTAAGGGCCAAAATTTGGGCAATTTGGTGCTTCCGGATGGTGTCATCCACCCTAAAAATATCACCATGATTTTCCTCTGTTTGGGTGAATTTATTAACCCCCACGATCACCCTTTCGCCCGACTCAATAGCGTTTTGATAAGCATACGCTGCATTACCAATTTCCTGCTGAATGTAGTCCTGCTCAATGGCTTTTACCGATCCGCCCATGGCGTCTATCTTATCAATATACACTTTGGCGGCCGCCTCCATCTCGTCGGTCAGCGCCTCTACAAAGTACGATCCGGCCATCGGATCCACCGTATCAGTTACCCCGCTTTCAAAGGCGATGATCTGCTGGGTGCGCAAGGCTATCTTGGCCGCCGCCTCGGTTGGCAGCGACAGGGCCTCGTCATAACCATTGGTATGCAGCGATTGTGTGCCGCCCAAAACAGCCGCCATGGCCTGGTTGCTTACGCGTACGATATTATTATAAGGCTGCTGCGCCGTAAGGGTCGATCCACCCGTCTGGGTATGGAAGCGCAGCTTTTGCGCGTCGGGGTGGGTAGCGCCCAGTTCCTTAGTAATATTAGCCCACATGCGGCGGGCGGCGCGAAACTTGGCTATCTCCTCGAAGAAGTTATTGTGGCAATTAAAAAAGAACGACAAGCGACGGGCGAATACATTAATGTCCAAACCCTTATCCAGCGCGGCCTTCAGGTACGATTTACCGTTGGCTAAAGTAAAGGCCAGTTCCTGCACCGCGGTAGATCCTGCTTCACGAATGTGATAGCCGGATATGGATATGGTATTCCACTTGGGCACCTCCTTGCTGCAATACTCAAACACATCGGTAATGAGGCGCATAGATGGCGCCGGCGGATAAATATAGGTACCGCGCGCGGCGTACTCCTTTAATATATCGTTTTGGATAGTTCCTGAAAGCAGCTTCAGATCGGCACCCTGTTTTTTAGCCAGGGCGATGTACATGGCCAGCAGGATAGACGCCGTGGCGTTGATAGTCATGCTGGTGGTGATCTTTTGCAGTTCGATACCATCAAACAGGATCTCCATATCCTTTAACGAGTCGATAGCTACGCCCACCTTGCCCACTTCCCCTTCAGACATATCATGGCTTGAATCGTACCCGATCTGCGTGGGCAGGTCGAACGCTACCGAAAGGCCCATGGTGCCCTGGCTCAGCAGATAATGATAACGCTTGTTCGATTCGGCCGCGGTGCTGAAGCCGGCGTACTGGCGCATGGTCCACAGCCGGCCGCGGTACATATCTTTCTGAATGCCGCGGGTATAAGGGAATTGCCCGGGTGTTTCGTCCATCCCCGATGGTTGGGTGTAAACCTCCTTGATTTCTATCCCCGATGTGGTTTCGATGCGTTTTTCTTCGGCCATAATTTAAAACAGTTCTTCAAGGTCGGTGCGGATCATGCCAACAGCCATATCATAAGGGTCGTGCTCCATTTTGCTTAGATGCGCCAGTATAGCTCGACCGAGATCAAGGCCGCTGGCATCGGCAGGCAAGGTTTTCATGGCACCGTTGCAAAGGTTAAGCGTATCATCCTTTATGCGCTTCACCAGCGTCCAGGCGCGGCTGCTTATATATAGCTGCTGGGTAACATTGTGCTGAAACTCGTTACGCACCTCGGTTACAATCAGGCTTTGCAGTTCGGCAGCGGTATAGGCCGATACGTTTAGCCGCGGCAGCATATTTGATGGATTTATCCGGTCTATTAATAATACTACACGTTCGTAAGCCTGCAGGCGTAAAGGCAGTGTTTGGGCCGATGTGGCCTTTTTAAGGTCCAGCAGTTGCAGCTTTTGACTGCTATCCAAATAAGGGCGGGCCAGGTAAAAAGCCACCATTACAATGGCGATACCCGCTACGGCAAATTTCACAACCTCGTACAAAAAAGAAAAGATCATCATGGCGAAATAAAATGTTAAGCAGAGGTCATAAATGGGTTAGCGGCAACAAATTTGTGCATTTTACCTTATATTTGAACACATTAATTAAAATTAAGATGAGTACTGTTGTTGAAACCGCGATGGCTCCCGTAAGCTTTACGCCGGGTGCTGTAAAGGAAATTCATAAATTAAAGGATATGCAGGACCTGGGCGACGACTTCGGCCTGCGTGTAGGGGTTGAAGGCGGCGGCTGTTCGGGTATGAGTTATATTTTAGGCTTCGACCAAAAGAAGGACGGCGACCAGGAGTACCTGATAGACGGCGTGAAGGTGTATATGCACAAGGCCCATGGTATGTACCTGGCCGGTATGCAAATAGACTGGCAGGATGGTTTGAACTCGCGCGGGTTTACCTTTAACAACCCTAACGCGGCAAGCACCTGCGGTTGCGGCACATCATTCTCGGTATAAATATTACGATTAGTCATGCCGAACTTGTTTCGGTATCCCACATGCATAGTAAAAACATAAGGGGCAGACTAATCAGATGAGATGCCGAAACAAGTTCGGCATAACCTAATAAAGCAAAGTGGGCTTACCAATGATTGGTAAGCCCTCCTTGTTTACATAGTTAGCTTATCGCTTTCCTGTATAGTTTTATCCAGCCATTGCGGGCCGTTCATGTAGCCACCCGAGTAGTGCAACTGCACTTTCCCCTGCTTATCAACTACTACGTTTGTTGGATATAAATTAATATCAAACAGTTTAGCGATGCTGCGGCCATCGCCTACCAGGTGATAGGCCAAGGGGTTCTTTTTAATAAAGTCGTTTACCTCCCATGCTTCGTCAAGCGCTACGGCTATGAATATCACGTTGGGGTTATCCTTATACTTCAGGGCCAGTTTGTTCAGATCGGGAATTTCGGCGCGGCATGGCGGGCAACCGATGAACCAAAAGTTAAGCACCACGGTTTTGCCTGCCCAGTCCTTTGCTTCAATTTTATTGCCGTTGATGTCTTTTATCCTGAATGGTTTGATAGCCGCACCGGTGGTAAAAAACTTACTATCACCGGGGCGGGGCATACGGCTCAGCATTTCCGCTTTTTGTTGTTCGGTGCGTTTTATCAGTAAAAACTCGGTATTCTCGTCTCTTGGGTTTATTGGCTTTAACCAGTAATCGCCCGTAGATGATAGCTTTTGCCATACTACGTAAGGGTACTGATATCCTGCCGTGTCTTTTACAACAGAGTTTTCGGTTAGCGTTATGCGGCGCGGGGCCGGTGTTTGGGCAAAAAGGGCCGATGTTGCAAATAGCAATAAAAGGTTTAGGTATATCTTTTTCATTGTTTTAAAATACTTTGCTTTGAAAATACAGTATACGGTTTGATTGCGCAAATGTTATTGGGCATGGTCATAATTAATTTACCGGCAGGTTGTAACAAAGCACGCTCAACTGCTGTCTAATTTCCTGATTTCACTATCTTTATAGCATGGCGGTAAAAACTACTTTCAGGGAAAATGTGGCCATCGCGCTGCAATCCATCGGCGGCAACAGGTTGCGCACATCGCTTACGGCGTTAATTATAGCCATTGGCATAACGGCGCTGGTGGGTATATTAACCGCTATCGAGGGCCTGAAGCAACGCACCAACGATATTTTTTCGCAAATGGGCGCCAACTCGTTCACCATCCGTAACCGCGGTTCGGGTATTAAATTTGGTGGCGGTGGCCAGCGTAAGGTATGGACGCCTATTAAATACGAACAGGCGGTACGCTTTAAACAACGTTTAAAAATACCGGCCACGGTTTCGGTTACCACCTATGCATCAAACCTGTCTACGGTGAAATATGGCGATTTTAAGACCAACCCTAATATTTCTATTTTAGGCAGCGACGAAAATTATCTGAAAACTGCCGGCTATACGCTTGGCGCGGGCCGTAATTTCACGCAAGCCGAAATTGATCGTGGCGCCAACGTGGTTATTATTGGTGATGATATCAGGAACCGCCTGTTTAAAAACAGCGACCCGATCAACAAAATGATACTGGTGGGTTCAAACAAATTCAAGGTGATCGGCCTGACGGCAACAAAGGGTTCCAGCTCGGGCTTTAGCAATGCCGACCAGGAGTGTATCATCCCGCTGTATAAAGCCAAACAGATCAGCACCAACCCCAATGCCAGTTATACCATTACCGTAATGGTGGGCACCCCTGCCGAAGAAGACGCGGCTACCGGCGAGTCGACCTCGCTGTTCCGTAATATCCGTGGCTTAAGGATGGGGCAGGATAATAACTTCGAGATCTCGCGCAGCGACTCGATGAAGGAGCAGTTGGCCACTCAGTTAAACGGTATCCAGGCGGCAGGCTTTGGCATAGGCATTATTACGCTTATCGGTGCGGCCATCGGCCTGATGAATATTATGCTGGTATCGGTTACCGAACGTACCCGCGAAATAGGTGTGCGTAAAGCCATTGGCGCCACACCGGCTATTATCCGCAAGCAGTTTTTAATTGAGGCTATTGTAATTTGCCTGATAGGTGGTATTGGCGGCATTGTTTTAGGTATGGCCGCTGGTAACCTGATTGCCGTAAATATTAGCGGCCAGTTTATTATACCATGGGTATGGCTGTTTTGCGCAATTGCGCTTTGTACAGGCATCGGCCTTGGTTCAGGCTATTACCCGGCTAAAAAAGCAGCAAGGCTTGACCCTGTTGAGGCATTGAGATACGAATAACCGGGAAGGCCGGAAGACGGAAAGTCCGGAAGATATAAGTTGAGCTTGTGTTTTACAACCAACATGTATCTTCCGGACTTTCGGTCTTTTCCGGCGTTTCGGGTTTCTATAAAAGAAGCGTATTCTTTAACGGATAGTCCTCGCTCATCAGTTTTTCCATATAAGGCATTAGCAGTGCTTGCTCAAATGCCGCGGCGTGGCGGGGATGGTGCATATCACTGGATATAAAATCGATCATTTGGTTATCGATAAGTGCCTCCGCGATCCGTTTAATTTCGAGACCATAGTAGCCGGTAAGCGATATTGTATTTAATTGCAGGCTACAACCCCAGCTGCGATACATCTTTAACTCATCTATACTAAGATATTGATATCGCTCCGGGTGGGCCAATATTGGCTTCAATCCTTTATCGTTTAGTTTTTGGATAACTTGTACAATATTGGGCGGCTTGGTTATAAATCCAAACTCAAACAACACATAATCATTCTTCATTATCATCAGGCCATCCGCATCAACCCTGGGTTCAAAGGTTTCATCAAAAAAATGCTCGGCAGCGGCTTCAACCACAACATCTATACCCTCCTTAACCAACTCGGCTTTTAATATCTCCAGCGCGTTATTAATGGTTTCGGGCGTATTGCGGTAATAATCGATAAGAATATGCGGCGTAGCTATAAACTTGGTAATGCCCACCTCCATCATACTTTTTATCAGCACTATGCTTTCTTCGGGTGTTTGCGCACCATCGTCAATACCCGGCAGTATATGCGAGTGCATATCAACCTTTAACGCACTATAGTCAAACGTTCTCTGCTTTTTAATTTTTTCCTTCTTCTTAAAAAGTCCGAACATGCTTATCTGTTAGTGTATTGATCATTATAATATTGTTGATAATGGCCTGATGTTACGTCGTCCAGCCATTCCTGGTTTTGCAGGTACCAGTCAACTGTTTTCTCCAGGCCCTCCTCAAAGGTAATGCTTGGTATCCAGCCCAGTTCGTTTTTCAGTTTGGTGGCATCAATAGCATAACGCAGGTCGTGCCCTGCGCGGTCGGTTACAAAAGTGATCAGTTTTTCCGATTCGCCTTCTGCCCTGCCCAGTTTCCTGTCCATGATCTGGCATAACAGCCTGATCAGGTCGATATTTTTCCACTCGTTATGGCCGCCAATATTATAGGTAGTACCCGATTTGGCTTTGTGGAATATCACCTCAATAGCCCGGGCATGGTCTTCTACCCACAGCCAATCGCGAATGTTCTCGCCTTTACCATAAACCGGGATCGGTTTGCTTTGCTTGATATTGTGAATGGCAAGCGGTATCAGTTTCTCGGGGAAATGATACGAGCCATAATTGTTTGAGCAATTGGATATCACAGCGTTTAAACCGTAAGTATCCTGGTAAGCGCGTACAAAATGATCTGAACTGGCTTTTGACGCCGAGTATGGCGAATGCGGATCGTAAGCGGTTTCTTCGGTAAACATACCGTCTTCGCCCAGTGTACCATAAACCTCATCGGTAGATACATGGTAAAAACGGGTAATGTCGTAGCGGCCTTTCCAATACTTTTTGGCCGCATTAAGCAGGTTTACCGTACCGATAACGTTGGTCATCACAAACTCCAATGGATTGGTGATCGACCTGTCCACATGCGATTCCGCAGCCAGGTGAACTACTGCATCAGGCTGGTGGGTGGCAAAAAGGCGGTCGATAAAATCGGCATCAACAATGTCGCCTTTTACAAACTCGTAGTTGGGCGCATGTTCAATATCACGCAAATTAGCCAGGTTACCCGCATAGGTTAATTTATCCAGGTTAACAATATGATACTCGGGGTGCTGCGTTACAAAACGACGCACTACATTCGAGCCAATAAAGCCAGCGCCTCCGGTAATAATGATTTTTTTGATGTTCATCTTAGTTTAATGGGTTTTGTGCAATATATTTTTCCCACTTCCAGGCCGATGACATCATTACATCGATGCCTAACTCGGTTTTCCAGCCCAGCTTTTCGGCCGATTTGGTTACATCGCCCCAAACCTGCTCTACATCGCCCGCACGGCGCGGGCCAATTTTATAATCTAATTTAACCCCGGTCGATTGCTCGAACGCGTTGATCACCTCCAGCACCGAAGATCCTTTGCCTGTACCCAGGTTAAACATATCGTAACCGGTAAAGCTTTCTTTTGCTGCCAGTTTCAGTGCCGCCACGTGCGCTTTGGCCAGGTCAACTACGTGGATATAATCGCGAATGGCGCTGCCATCGGGTGTATTATAATCGCTGCCAAATACGGTAATAGGCCCGCGTTTGCCAATGGCCGATTGCGTGATGAACGGCACCAGGTTTTGTGGTACGCCGATAGGTAATTCGCCGATAAGGGCACTTTCATGGGCGCCTACCGGATTAAAATAGCGTAATGATATCACCTTGTACTTGCTTCCGCCCGATGCGATCATATCCTGCAATATCTCCTCGCATATTTGCTTGGTATTGCCATATGGCGATTGGGCCGGCTGCACCGGCGCGTCTTCGGTTACCGGCAGTTTTTCGGGCTGGCCGTAAACGGTACAGCTTGATGAAAACACAAAATTTACCGGCTTGCTATAATACGCGTTCAGCAAGTTAATCAACGAGTAAAAGTTATTGCGGTAATATTTTAGTGGCAGGTCCACCGATTCGCCAACGGCTTTAAAGGCCGCGAAATGAATGATACCTTCTATCTCAGGTTCGGCCAGTGCAAGGGTTTGCACATCGGTTTCCAGGGTAAGATCGAGCTGATAGAATGCGGGCTTATGGCCGATTATCGTATTCAGCTGATCTAATATAGCCAGTTGCGAGTTAGAAAGATCGTCAACTATAACCGGCTCATACCCCGCGTTTACCAGTTCTACAACCGTGTGCGAACCTATAAAACCCAAACCACCGGTCACTAATATTTTAGCCATGAATGCTTATTTGTTATAATATGTAAAATCTTTATGCTTGATCTCGTGCTCGGGCAGCGACTTGAAATAATCGTAAGTGATCTTCAAACCTTCGCTGCGCGATACCTTTGGCTCCCAACCCAAAATGCTTTTCGCTTTAGTAATATCAGGGCGGCGTTGTTTAGGGTCGTCGGTTGGCAATGGAAGGCTGATCAATTTTTGATCGGTGCCGGTCAGTTTGATGATCTCTTCACCAAACTCGCGTATGGTAATTTCATCAGGGTTACCTATGTTCATCGGCTGCACATAATCGCTGTGCAGCAGGCGGTAAATACCCTCAATCAGGTCGTCCACATAACAAAACGAGCGTGTTTGCGATCCATCCCCAAACATGGTTAATGATTCGCCACGCAGTGCCTGGCCAATAAATGCCGGCAGCACACGGCCGTCATTCAGGCGCATCCGCGGTCCGTAGGTATTAAATATGCGCACAATACGGGTTTCTACACCGTGGAAAGTATGATAAGCCATCGTAATAGCTTCCTGGAAGCGCTTGGCCTCGTCATAAACACCACGCGGGCCAACCGGGTTTACGTTACCCCAATACTCTTCGGGCTGCGGGTTGATGTTCGGGTCGCCATAAACTTCAGATGTGGAGGCGATGAGCATGCGCGCATTTTTATGCCTTGCCAAACCCAGCAGGTTGTGCGTGCCCAATGATCCTACCTTCAAGGTCTGTATCGGGATCTTCAAATAATCGATAGGGCTGGCCGGCGATGCGAAATGCAGAATATAATCCAGGTTACCCGGAACAAAAACAAATTTGGAAACATCGTGGTTGTAAAATTCAAAATTCTCCAGCTTGAACAGGTGCTGAATATTACGCAGGTCGCCGGTGATCAGGTTATCCATTGCGATCACGTGGTAATCTTCCTTAATGAACCTGTCGCACAGGTGCGAGCCTAAAAAACCAGCCGCGCCGGTTATCAGGATACGTTTACGGTCTTTCATGCTTTAGCTAACAATTTTTCGGCCGATACTATTGTAATAAAAACCACAATCGATCATTTTTTGCAGATCGTAAAGGTTACGGCCATCAAAAATAACCTTGTTTTTCAGCAGTTTTTCAACCTCATCAAAATCAGGCGTACGGAAAACCGACCATTCGGTAACGATCAGTAACGCGTCGGCATCCTGTAAAACGTCGTATTGGTTATTCCCGTACGAAATTTTATCGCCTATCAGGTCTTTCACATTTTTCATACCCTCAGGGTCAAACGCGGCAACAGAGGCACCGGCGGCTATCAGGTCGTCGATAATATATAATGCAGGAGCTTCGCGGATATCATCGGTTTCAGGTTTAAATGCCAAACCCCATAAAGCAAATTTTTTGCCCTTCAGGTCGCCTTTAAAATAGCTTTTTACCTTTTCAACCAACACTGTTTTTTGGATGGTGTTTACATCCATTACCGCGTTAAGGATCTTAAAATCGTATTTGTTCTCTTCAGATGCTTTGGCCAGCGCCTGCACATCCTTAGGGAAGCAGCTACCGCCATAACCGATTCCCGAGAACAGGAAGCGTTTACCGATACGGTCGTCAGACCCGATACCGCGGCGTACCATATCCACGTCGGCGCCAACCAGTTCGCATAGGTTAGCGATCTCGTTCATAAACGATATTTTGGTAGCCAGGAAAGAGTTGGCGGCATATTTGGTCAGTTCAGATGAACGCTCGTCCATAAAAATGATCGGGTTACCCTGGCGTACATACGGGCCATACAGTTCGGCCATCAGTTTGCGGGCGCGCTCGTCGGTAGTACCTACTACCACACGGTCAGGCTTCATAAAGTCGTCCACGGCTACACCTTCACGTAAAAACTCTGGGTTAGATACCACCGCGAATTCCACATCAGTATGCGCTTTTAAAACGGCGGTCAGTTTGTCGGCAGTACCCACCGGTACGGTAGATTTGGTTACGATAACCTTGTATTCCTTTAATAATAAGGCGATGTCTTTACCTGCTCCTAATACATAACTCAGATCGGCAGCGCCATCGGCACCCGGAGGGGTTGGCAAGGCCAGGAATATAATTTTAGCTTCTTCAATGGCTTCGGCCAGGTTGTTGGTGAACGAAAGCCTTTCCTGCTTGATGTTACGGTTGAATAATAATTCTAACCCCGGTTCATAAATAGGCAGTTGGCCATTCTTCATGGCCTCTACCTTTTTAACATTAATATCAACGCAGATAACATGATTTCCTGTTTCTGCAAGGCAGGTTCCTGTAACCAGGCCTACGTATCCTGTACCAACGACAGCTATTTTCATGTGCTAAAATTTTTTAGGGTAACTTATTACGGCGAAGATAGTAATTTCGCATTTAAATGTTGTTTACGTATAATATAGTTATCAAGTTTTATTACGCTTTTGTTTGGCTGGCATCTTTTTTTAATAAAAAGGCCGCTTTATGGATAAACGGGCGTAAAAACATAGCGCTAAAGCCATTGAAAGGCTGTGCCTGGTTTCATTTTGCATCATTAGGCGAGTTTGAGCAGGGCCGCCCTGTTTTAGAAGCTTTAAAGGCTAAATACCCGGCAAAACCTATAGTTGTAACTTTTTTTTCACCCTCGGGATACGAGATCAGGAAGAACACGCCGCTGGCCGATGCCGTTTATTATCTGCCACTGGATACCGCTACTAATGCCCGCCATTTTATAGATACCCTGCAGCCCGAAATGGCCATTTTTACCAAGTACGAATACTGGTATCATTTTTTTAACGAACTGGATAAGAGAGACATCCCGCTATATATCATATCGGGTATTTTCAGGCCCGGACAGGTGTTTTTTAAGTGGTATGGCGGCCTGCACCGTAAAATGCTGGGCATGGTGAGCCATTTTTTTGTACAGGATGATGATTCTAAACAATTGTTGGCAAATTTAAACATCACCAATGTTACGGTAAGCGGCGATACCCGCTTTGACAGGGTTTGGGAAAATGCCCAAAACCCGAAAGAACTACCTGTTATTGCCGCTTTTAAAGCCGGGCAAAAGGTATTTGTAGCCGGCAGCACCTGGCCAAAAGACGAAGAATTGTTAACACAACTTATCAGCCTGTACCCTGATTGGAAATTCATCTTCGCCCCGCACGAAATTGGTGAGGATAAGATCGATCACCTGATGGGTTTGCTGCCTGAAAACGAAACGGTACGCTTTTCCAAAATCTCAAATCTCAAATCTCACGTCTCAAATCTAAGAGTACTGGTTATCGACAATATCGGCATGCTATCGTCGCTTTATCAATATGGCGAGGTAGCCTACATTGGTGGTGGCTTTGGCGTGGGTATCCACAATACGCTGGAAGCGGCGGCTTTTGGCTTGCCGGTTGTTTTTGGCCCCAACTACCAGCGCTTCCGCGAAGCAAGAGAGCTGATTGCGTTAAATGCGGGCACCAGCATTAACAATGCGAACGAACTGAAACAGGTGGCCAATCGGTTAATGAATGATGAGGAATACCAGGCATCGGCATCCGCAAAAATAAAAACCTACGTGCGGGAAAATACCGGCGCTACGGAAAGCATTATTAATTATATTTCCGTCAATTAATTTCTCAAGCCAAGCCCGGCGTCATCGTTCAGCACCCATTTCCCATCCTTAAATTCCGGATCGGCATAGGGGTTGTTGCGGGTGAGGAATGGCCCGTCAAGGTCGGCCCAATCGCATTGCGGGGCTAAAGCCGCGCCGGCAAGTGTGGCGCAGCTTGTTTCGCTCATGCAGCCTATCAGCACTTTCAGGCCCAGTTGTTTGGCGCGCTGTATCATCAGGCGCGCCTCATACATCCCTGCCGATTTCATCAGCTTTACGTTAATGCCGTGATAAACGCCGTTCGCCTTATCTACATCGCCCAGGCGCTGCACCGCTTCATCGCCAATAATTGGTATCGGGCTGCGCGCGGTAAGCCAGGCATTGGCATCTATATTGGCTTTGGCGAAGGGTTGTTCTATCAGTTGTACACCCTGTTGGTGCAGCCAGTGGGTCATATCCAGGCTTTGTTCAAGGTCGGTCCAACCCTGGTTGGCATCTACATATAATGGTACCTCCGTAGCCGAGCGAATGGTTTCTATCAATACCTTATCGGTATCGCGGCCCAACTTCACTTTTATCACTTTGCAGCCTTCGGCTTCCTTTACTTTTTTCAGTACTACTTCGGGCGTGTCGATGCCTATTGTTGCACTGGTAACCGGCATCAGTGCCGGATCGCTACCTACTATTTGCCAGCAGGGCTTGTTTTGCAACTTACCGTCCAGATCGTGCAGGGCAATATCAATGGCGGCTTTTATGGCCGGGTTGCCGGGGGCAATGCTATCCAGGTAATTGATGATGCGCGCATAATCGAAGGGATAGTGCAGTTCTTTTACATCAACTTTGTTTAAAAACCAGGCGGCGCTTTGATGGCTTTCGCCCATATAGGGTACCATTGATGCTTCGCCATGGCCGGTAAAACCCTCGTGCGATAGTTCTACCAGCATCAGCGGGGTTGATGTGCGCGAGAAACCCGATATGGTAAATGGGTGGCGTAACGCTAATTCGTATGGGCGGTAAGTCAGTTTCATGTTAAATTCCAAAGCTAAAAATTTTCAAATACTTCAATGCTTATCTTTGCGGCCTATGGCGGTACAAATTTATAACCCCTTTGATGCTTTTAACTTTAGCAACCGTATTTGCTTTTTAACCGGCGAGACTGTCAATCCGGATGAAGAACGCATCCAGGTTTTCCCCCAATGGCTGATGACCCGCTACGCGCTGGAAGAAAAGCCTTTTAAACTGCTTGATGAAAGTATCACAACTTATAAAGATCTGAAAGTCCCCTGCTCCACCGGGATCAACAACCACTTTTTTGTACCGCTGGAGGACGAGATAGCCGTCGCTTTTGATAAAGGTTACAACGCCGTAAAACAACTGGATGAACTAAAACTCTTCCAATGGGCGGGCAAACTGATATACGGCATGATATTTAACGAGATGCAGGCCGGTATAAAACTGCAGCATGCCCAGGGCGAAGCGTTTAACATCTCGCAATCTATCATCCATAAATTCAGCCACCTGCTGCTCATGCTTCAAAGCATCAACAAGCCTATTCATTTTGATGGCTTTAAGCCTTACAGCCTGTTTTTGTTTAAGGTTGATAATGCGCCCGATGAATTTGTGTACCGCGACGAGATCAACACCCTCACCTTCTCCATCCGCCTGCGCGATATGGGCCTGATCATTTGCCTGCAGGATAATGGTACCAATGGCCGCTATCACCAGGAGTTATTGGATAAAATAGCCGGGCAAACCCTGCACCCCATCCAGTTTGAGGAGATTTGCGCGAAAATTTTTTACTCGGCCTACCTCTTTAACCGCATGCCCGAATATGACCAGTTGCCTATTGGCGATGAGCTACACATTGAAGCCGTCCCCCTGCGCGGTATGAACAGCAAGCCTTTGTTTGATCACTGGCAAAATAAAACCTACGGGCAGGTGCTGGAAAATTTTTGGAAGAAATGGGGCTATCTACTTTTAGAGATCATCAAAAACCCCGAGAAGCCGATGAGTTTCCTGCTTAACGCCGATGGGGATTTTATACCGGCCGGTGAGATAGCCCTGCCGGCTTAAGCATTTGCTTTTGTAAAGGATAAATATTATCGGGTGCGCTACCTGTTGCATTCCCGATAATTTATTTATCTTCGCATCGTTAAAACATAAAGTTATAAGCTATAACCATGAATTATAACATTAACGATTTACCTGAACGCAGCATAAAGCCCCGTAATAACGGCCTCACCATGGTAATGGATAAAGGCCTTAGCCTGCGCGGGGTGGAAGACCTGATCGAGACAGCCGGCGCCAATACCGATATTGTAAAACTGGGCTGGGCTACATCATACGTTACCCCAAACCTTGATGCCAAGCTAAAGTTGTATAAGGATGCCGGCATCCCGGTTTATTTTGGCGGCACCCTGTTCGAGGCATTTATTGTGCGCAACCAGTTTGATGATTACCGCCGCCTGCTGGATAAATACGGCTTGCAACATGCCGAAGTATCCGATGGGTCCATCACTATCCCGCACGACGTAAAATGCGAATATATCCGCCAGCTGAAGGACCAGGTGACGGTGATATCGGAAGTAGGATCTAAGGATGTGCAGAAAATCTTCGCGCCTTACAAATGGATCCAACTGATGAAGGCCGAACTGGAGGCAGGTAGCTGGAAGGTGATTGCCGAGGCCCGTGAAAGCGGCAACGTGGGTATCTACCGCGATTCGGGCGAGGTGCGCCAGGGTTTGGTAGATGAGATACTGACCCAAATACCCGGGGAAGCCATTATTTGGGAAGCACCGCAAAAACCACAACAAGTTTGGTTCATCAAGCTGTTAGGCGCCAACGTAAACCTGGGCAACATTGCCCCCGCGGATATGATCCCGCTGGAGACCATCCGTTTAGGCTTGCGCAGCGATACTTTCGATCATTTTTTGAGCGCGCCGAAAGAGGTGTAGTTGCAGGGGCAATCTCCGTTTCTTATAGTTCTGTTTTAGTAGCCGGAAGCAGAGCATTATTAAATTTGCATGTAAATCTGCCCTCGGTAATTGTTTTAATTAGACCGGTATTGATGCTTTTCCCTGTAAATTGAAAAGTGCCGCTAATGTATGTTTTTGTTACCACCGTAATGGTAACCGAGCCTGTAATGGCGCCATAAAAACCATCGCCAGTTAAATCAGCAGCATATCCAAATTTGTTAATACTGGCATTGTCTGGCAGTTGATAAGTTCCAGTTTTTGCACCAGCAATTTTTAATGTAACCTGCTCGGCATCTTTAACGCCTATAATTTGTGAATTTGAAGACCCATTAATTAGCTCTGCAAATAGCCGATTAGTAGTTTTTGCTACGCCATCAACTTTATACGTTAAGTAAGTTTCTAAATCAGCATCTTTCTTGCAAGAGTTAAATAGTAAAGCGATAAAACAAAGTAATAATAGGATAAGGTTTTTCATGATGTAATGATAAAACAAAAAAGATGTACTACCCAAGGTAGCACATCTTTCTATATTTTACAGCCTGGGAATAAATTAATCCCCCGCCTTCTCCGCTCCCGCAGGCGCGGCTACATTTTTACTCTTCATCCAGATATCAATAGCTCCATCATTCTTTTGAGGTTTCCCGGGGGTGCTACGGCCATTATCTACATATTGCTGCAGCAGTGTTATGAGGTGTTTCACAACATCCGGGTGCTTATCCTGCACATTGTGTTCTTCCTTAACATCGGTTTCCATATCATACAGTTGTACCGGCGGCATGCCGTTCTTCAGCGCCTCTGGGTTTTTAGGTAACTCCCACCCGCCCGAACCGGCGCACAGTTCCAGCTTCCATTTACCCTGGCGTATGGCGAAATTACCATCGATGGAATGGTGCACCGTAGCCTCGCGGATATCTTTGCTTTGGTTACCGCTTAAGTAAGGCAAGATACTATAACTGTCGACCCCGGCGGCATCGGGCAGTTTTTGATGCAGGATGGCAGCGGTAGTCGCCATAAAATCGCCAAGGCAAACCGTTTTATCGCAATGGCTACCCGCAGCAACATGGCCGGGCCAGCGCACAATGTAAGGGATACGGTGCCCCCCCTCCCAAATATCCGACTTATAACCACGATAATCGATACTCGGGTAATGCCCCAGCGCCTCCACATTCATGGTTTTAAGTACATAAGGGGCAAAGCCGTTATCGCTGGTAAACATAATGAGTGTGTTTTTGGCTATCTTACCCTCATCCACCGCTTTTAAGATCTCGCCTACTGCCCAGTCGGTTTCCATCACGTAGTCGCCGTATTCGGTAATGCCGCTTTTGCCTTTAAACTTATCAGATGGTACGATAGGCGTATGGGGCGATGGCAGGGTGAAGTATAAAAAGAAGGCCTGCTTTTTTGCCGCTTTATCTTTTATATAGGCCGATGCCTTGTCGACCAATGCAGGCACACAATTTACAGCTTCAAAATCTTCGCCGGCGGGGCCTTCGCGCACCCATTTTTTGGTGGCGGTTGGCAGGCCTACGGTATGGTTATTCTCAATAAATATAAAGGGTGGCATGTCTAGCGAAGCGGCTATCCCATAAAAATAATCGAAGCCTAAAGTAGTTGGCCCGTTGCTGATGTTTTTGGTATAATCTATCACCGGTTTAGCGCCGGGTGTGGTAACCGACCAGCCCAAACCCAGATGCCACTTACCGATGCAGGCCGTGGTATAGCCGTTTTGCTGCAACAATTTACCCACGGTGTACCTGTCCGAATCGATCAGTGGTTTATCATACCCGCTCAACACCCCGCTTTTTAAACGGCTTCGCCAGGCATAGCGCCCTGTGAGGATGCTATAGCGCGACGGCGTGCACACGGCCGATGATGAATGTACATCGTTAAAAGCCATACCCTCGTGTGCCAGCCTGTCGATATTTGGTGTACTTAGCTTACCTTTGGTTTTATTGTAAAAGCTTACATCACCAATACCCAGATCGTCGGTAAGGATGTAGATAATATTGGGCTTTTCGAGCGGCTTAATGGCCTGAGCCAAAACACTGCTGAACGAAAACAGCAACGCCAGTACGGGTAATGATATTTTTTTCATAAGGGGGATAGAAACAATTGGTTATGACGCAAATAAAGATAATTAGCCGGGCTTTGGCAGGGGGATATTGGCTAATTATTAAATGATACTGGCATTGGAGACCGTTACGTCATCGCGCGATGCGAATCAATCTCTCTAAGAGCCTCACCCTGCCCTCTCGTCTGGAGAAGGTTCTAAAAATTTTTAAGCCCTCTCCTTTGGAGAGGATTTAGGTGAGGTTTTTAGAGATTGCCGCATGCCTCGTAGTAACGCGGTTTATAAGCCCGCTTCTATCTTCTCAATCGCATCCGACAACTCCCCCGCCCTTACCGTCCAGGTGTTTTGTTTAGCTACAGCCAGACGGCCTTCGCGCCTTTCGGGGGTATCGGTAGCCAGTTCGGTTTGCAGGTGCTGCAAAAATTCGTGCTTATCGCCGGTAATTTGGATAATGCCTTCAAAATCATCCAGGTTGCTAAAATCGGTACTGATCACCGGTAAGCCTGCGGCCAGGTACTCGTTAATCTTCATGGGGTAGATGCCCTTAGTAAAATCGCTTTTTACAAAAGGGATAATACCTGCTGAAAATGTTTTGAGGTAACCCGGCAATTCATCAGGCAATTTAGCGCCGGTAAGTGTAACATTAGGGCATTCGGATAGTTCCTTCTCTTCGTTAAAATCGGTAGTAACGCGACCTACAAATACAAATTGCGTATCGGGCATTTTATCGGCCAGGTTCACCAGCAGGTCGTAATCCAGCCGCTCGTCTATGGTGCCTACATAACCCACAACCTTTTTCTGCTCAATTTCGGTATGGAACCCTTTGCTGAACAGGTCGATATTTACGGCGTTTTTCACTACATAACAAACACGGCAATGGTCTTTCTTCGCTTCGTATAGCCCCTTTGATGTTACAATAACGCCGTCGGCCATTTTCATAAAACGCTCTTCGAGCGCTATACCATGTTTTTGCAGCCATGGGTGCGCTCCGCGGATCTCATCATAACAATGATAAATGAGCGTATGCTCGCCAAAACGGCGACCGGTAGTTACGCCCATGCCCTGGTTAAAGGCCACAAAGTTGATCAGGCGGTCGTTCATCTTCAGCTTTCTGAGCGCCCGGGATGCGGTTACACGCAAATTCCAACCGTTAAACCGTAACAGGGTTTGGTAGATAAAGCCCGGGGGTAAAAAGTTTATGGTGATAGATGGCGGCGGGGTAAACAAATGCACCGTGCCGCCATTGGGTAGTATAATGGTATCGATGCGGCTTTTCAAACCGAACGCGCGGGCCAGTTCTACCTGTTTGCGGCCGCGGATGCCATCGTACAGGTCCTTCATAGTATAGGGGCTGTTTACAAAAAGCAGCTTGTTTTGTGTAGACAGCTCCTTCATCAATTCAACAGTAGCTTTTATGTAATTGCCGCCCCATTCGGTGCTGCTAAGGCATAGTATATTCCTGTTGGTCATCATGTATCTATCTATAATTAATTATGGCCGCTATAAAAATCGGCAATAATATTTTTACTTATACGTTTTGCCCATGAATATTGATATAAAAACTGTAGCAAATTTGGATTATTTATTATATTCACAGTAAATACCCCTTTAAATAAAGCAATGGAAGACAAAAAACTGTACGTACATTATGGCTGCGGCCAATGCGCTCCGCCCGAATGGAGAAACTTCGATGTTTCGCCCACCCTTCGTATCCAAAAAACCCCGGTGCTGGGCTGGGTGATGAAGAATGCGCTTGGACAAGTATTTGATAAAAACGTGAAGTACGGCGATGTTACCGAAGGCCTGCCCGGCATAGCCGACAACAGTGCCGACGGCGTTTACTGCTCGCACGTGCTGGAGCACATGTCGCTGGCTGATTTCCGTAAGGCTGTTGCTAACAGCTATAAAATGCTGAAGCCCGGCGGTAGGTTCAGGCTGATCATGCCCGACCTAAAAGTGTTGGTTGACGATTATATTGCCGATAAGGCAAAAGGCGACGCTGAAGCATCTATCCGTTTTATTAAAAGAACATTGATGGCCATGGAAGAACGCCCCCGCAACCTAAAGGCGGTATCAAAGCTGGCCTACGGCTACCTGAACCACCTGTGGCTTTGGGATAAGGAAGCCACCATTAGCGAACTGCAAAAAGCTGGTTTTAAAACCATCCGCGAAATTGAGTTTAACGATTCGGAAGACCCAATGTTTAAACTGGTAGAAAATCGCAAACGCTTTGATCTTTGCGTTAAGCTGGAAGCGGTTAAATAACCACCTCATCCAGCCCTTTCCAAAAGAGATTGTTTTAAAATAAAAAGCCATTGCAATTAATCGCAATGGCGTTTTATTTTATGCCTAAACCCCTTTGCGGCGCTTGCGCCAGCGTTTAAATAAGATGATCAATATGGTAAAGATCATCAGCAGGGGCCATATACTGATCAGCCCGTAAAAAATATCCTTCAGCATATCCAGCCCTGCCCAAGTGATTTTTTTAACTGATAAGCCACCGTGTCGCTGTTGTTAGCCTGCACTTTATTTTTGGTGTAGAAAGTAATGAGCAAAGTGCTGTATGCAACCTGGCGATTTAAATAGTTAAGCTGCCCCTGTTCCGATTCGATATCACTGCGGATGGTATCCAGTTTACCTTCTACCTGCAAAATATCGCTCATGCGGGTAGCCTTGGTTAACAGGTCGCGGTAGCGCGTTTCCAGCAACAGTTTATTGCGCAGCCTTGTTGCCATGTCTATATACTGCGTAGTTACATCGCGAATGCTGATGTTTTTACTATCTACCTGTATGGCTGTAGCCGACGCGTTATCCAAAAAAGTTTCGAAACTTTTAGCCGGGATACGGGTGCGCAGTATGTATTCCTTCCGGTTTTCATCACTGTTATTATGTTCGTTTTCTTCATATACATAACCACCCACTTTTTGGAGTGATGTTATAATTTGCTTGCGGGTTTGCTGTATATCTGCTGTTTCAAACTTGATATCGCCGTCCTTTACCAGCTTTCTTGCCGTGTCTGATGGTGATACCGGTTTCCGGGCTTCATCTGATGGTGGGCGTGCTAATGAAACGTCGACGATCCTTACAGCTGATGGACGTTCGGCATGGTGCCCGCACGACAACAATGTAAGACACAGGCAAGGGATAAGGAACAGCTTTTTCATATCATTTAGGTTTTAGTTTCTCATTATCACGGTGGCGGTCGGCATCGCGGATGCTTTTCTTTTCCAGGTTCTTTTCCAGCGCCTGGGTCAGATCAATACCGGTTTGGTTGGCCAGGCAGATCAGCACAAAAAGCACATCGGCCATTTCATCGGCCAGGTTAACCTCGGTATCCGATTTTTTGAACGATTGCTCGCCATATTGCCGGGCCATAATACGGGCCACTTCACCTACCTCCTCCATCAGGATGGCAGTATTGGTCAGTTCGTTAAAATAGCGGATACCGGTAGTTTTTATCCAGTTATCTACCAGTTGCTGGGCTTGCTGAATGGTCATGATTGATAATGCACTAAACTTTATAAATGAAATGCCAAGATAAAAATTATGTACACCAATGAATAACTAACGATTTAGTTTATAAAATATTGTGAGGAATTATATAGCACGAATTGAAAAGAATTTAGGAGGATTTCACGAATTTTTAGGATTATTTGATTGCGAATTTTTATTGATTTGTTATAAATTCGGTACACAAATAATTTAAACCATCACAATATCCATATGCTATTTAAGGACGAATCGTATAAAATTATTGGAGCTTGCTTTGAAGTACATAAAGTATTGGGGCACGGATTTAAAGAGGTTGTTTATAAAGATGCCCTGGAGTTGGAGTTGACACGCCTCGATATTCCATTTCAGCGCGAGAAGCCTTTTACAATAACCTATAAAGAGCAAATATTAAAGCACCTCTTTATAGCTGATTTTATAGTATATAATAATATAATTCTTGAAATAAAGAATGCTGGATATATAGGTGAACCTTACATCAAACAAACATTAAATTACCTGAAAGCGTCCGGTGTCCGCCTTGGCTTGGTTGTGAATTTCGGCACGCCCTCAATGGAATTTCAGCGTGTAGTATTCTAAAATTCGTGAAATCCTCCTAAATTCTTTTCAATTCGTACTATAAAAAATTTCCTTATTAATGATTCTCCTTATCGCGGGTATCCATCACAATGGTTACCGGGCCATCATTTACCAAACTGATCTTCATATCCGCGCCAAAAATGCCAGTGGCTATGGGTTTGCCGATAAGCTCGCCCAATGCTTTTATCATTTGCTTGTACATAGGGATGGCCTTATCGGGCCTTGCCGCGCGGATAAAGGATGGTCTGTTGCCTTTTTTAGTCTGCGCGAATAGGGTAAATTGTGAGATAAGCAAGATATCGCCGCCAACATCGGCTAGGGCCTTGTTCATCAGTCCCTGCTCATCGCCAAAAACCCGCATGTTGGTTATCTTTTGGGCAAGCCATTGCAGGTCGTCGGGGGTATCGGCATCTTCAATGCCCAATAAAACCAAAAAACCCATGCCAATTTGCCCGGTGATATTGCCATCCACCGTGCACGAAGCCGAAGAAACACGTTGTAGTACTGCACGCATGCGAAAATAGATTCAAGATGTGAGATTCAGGAGCCAAGATAAGATTTTCGAACAAGCCAATCACAATGTCTTATATCTTGATTCTATTATCTGGTTTCTCTCCCTACGCCCTCGTATCGTGCCCGTGGTAAATGCTCAGGTAGCTTTCATAACGCGATAGCTCCATCTCGCCTTCCTCAACCGCGGCAATGATGGCGCAGCCGGGCTCGTTCACGTGTCGGCAGTTGTTAAAGCGGCACTGGTTCAGCCGCTCGCGCATTTCGGGAAAGAAGTGGCTGAGTTCGCCTTGTTCAATATCGATCACGCCCAGTTCGCGAATCCCGGGTGTGTCCACAATAAACCCGCCCTCGGGCAACTGGTGCATCTCGGCAAAAGTGGTGGTGTGCATGCCCTTATCGCTCCAGTCGGATACCTCGCCGGTGCGCAGGGACAGGTCGGGCAACAGGGCGTTGATCAAGCTGGATTTACCAACGCCTGAATGACCAGAAAATAACGTGGTTTTATCTTTGATCAATTCCTTTACCTGGTTGATATTGGTCCCTACCAGCGCCGATACCTCGTAGCATGGATAGCCGATGTTTTCGTAAATGCTTTTGTGTTCGGCCAGGATCTCCAGGCCCTCATCGCTAAACAGGTCGAGTTTGTTGTAGATCAGTACCGCGGGGATATCGTAAGCTTCGGCAGTAACCAGGAACCTGTCGATAAAACCCAGCGAGGTGCGGGGCGAAGCCAGCGTAACTACCAGAAAAGCCTGATCGAGGTTGGCAGCTATGATCTGCGCCTGTTTAGACAGGTTGATGGACTTGCGGATGATATAATTTTTGCGCGGGTGCAGGTTGTTGATCACGGCGTTATCGCTGCCGGGTTCAAACTCAAAATCAACCTGGTCGCCCACGGCAATGGGGTTGGTGGTAGTTAAGCCCTTAATGCGGAACTTGCCCTTAATGCGCGCCTCGTAGCGCTTACCATCGGGTGTTTGCACCTGGTACCAGCTTCCGGTAGATTTTATGATGAGTCCCTGCATAAGGGGGTAAAATTAAGCATTAGGTACAGAAAAGCATTCAGAAATTTGTTTGTGGCTATTTAACCACAAAGTACACAAAGGTTTTTTCGCAAAGGGCACTAAGTTTTTTTGCCGTTTATAAATTCATGATTTTGCCTTTGTGAACTTTGTGCATCCTTTCTTTGTGACCTTTGTGGTTAAATCATCATAAAACATAATTCAAAATATTATTCCGAATTATGCATGCATAATAAAATATTAATCCTGTTTAGTCTGTTATTTTGCCATCTGAAAAAATATTATTGTTTTTTCTTGCAACTTTAATATTAATCTACTTAATTTGTCGTAATTAAAAAAATGACAATCAACAACACCATAACAACCATTATTATTACCACCGGGATAAACCTTGGAGGAAGATAATCGTTTGGTGCAAACAGATACAGAAACACAAAAACGCCTTCCTCCAGAAAAGAGGAAGGCGTTTTTGTTTACATCACAATTGAATAACGCTAATAATGAAAGTTTTAAAATTCGGCGGAACATCGGTAGGCAGCGCCAAAAGCATCAGCACAGTTATCGATATACTGAAAACTGAGGACCGTAGCCAGGGCAGCCCGGTAGTGGTACTATCGGCCATGAGCGGGGTTACCAACCTGCTGGTAGAAATGGCTGAAAATGCCGCCAGCGGTAAAGAGTTTACCGCTCACCTGGCCGAACTGGAAGCACGCCATTTTGCCGTTGTAAAAGAACTACTGGATGTGCAGCAGCAAAACCCGGTATTCACCCGCCTTAAACTGTATTTTAACCAACTGGAAGACCTGCTGCAGGGCGTACTTACCCTGCGCGAACTTACCGCCAAGACCCGCGACCTGATCCTGAGTTATGGCGAACGTTGCAGCACCCTGTTGGTTAGCCGCATTGCCATGCAGTATTTTGATGGCTGCCTGTTTGTTGATGCTACCGAAGTGGTAAAGACCGACAGCGCCCATGGACAAGCCAAAGTAAATATGGAGTTGACCGGTATGCTGATCAAAGATCTGTACCTGGCCAACCACGATAAAATATTATTCGTTACCGGTTTCATTTCAAGTAACGATGCCGGACAGGTTACAACCCTGGGCCGCGGTGGCAGCGATTACACCGCGGCCATATTCGGTTCGGTACTTAATGCGTCATCCATAGAGATATGGACCGATGTGAACGGCATGATGACCGCCGATCCGCGCATGGTGAAAAAAGCCTTCTCGCTACCGGAGCTGACCTATACCGAGGCCATGGAATTATCCTACTTCGGTGCCAAGGTGATCTACCCGCCTACCATGATCCCGGCTTTTTTGAAGAAGATCCCTATAGTGATAAAAAATACCTTCGATACCACTTTCGAGGGGACCGTGATCCGTCACGATTGCAAGGCTTCTAATTTGGCCATCAAAGGCATCTCGTCGGTAAACAGGATCAGTATCATTAATTTAGAGGGCAGTGGCATGGTTGGCAAGGCCGGCTTTAGCGGCAGGTTGTTCTCGCTACTGGCCCGCGAGCAGATCAACGTGATCCTGATCACCCAGTCATCGTCCGAACATAGCATCACCTTTGCCGTTCAGCCTGATGACGCGGAGAAAGCCAAAGCCCTGATAGAGCAGGAGTTTGAATTGGAATTAGCAGCCAGGAAACTGGAACACCCGGTGATAGAAGAAGAACTTTCTATACTGGCCATTGTGGGCGAAAATATGAAGCAAACCCCCGGCATGTCGGGCAAGTTATTCCATGCGCTGGGCCGTAACGGTGTTAACGTAAGGGCCATTGCGCAGGGATCATCAGAATATAATATCTCGGTGATCATCAGCGGCAGCGATTTAGCCAAAGCGCTGAATGCTGTGCACGATGCTTTCTTCAGTCAGTTAAATAAAACCCTGCACGCTTTCTGTTTGGGTACCGGCAACATCGGCAAAACGCTGTTCAACCAGTTGAACCAGCATAAAGGATTTTTAGAAGAGAATAATGGTATACAGGTAAAGATAGCCGGAATCAGCAATACCCGTAAAATGAGTTTCGATACCGATGGTTTCGATCTGGATACCTGGGAGAGCACACTGCAGGCCAAAGGCGAGCAAGCCGACCTTGCCGGCTTTGTGGCCCGCATGAAGAGTATGAACCTGCCCAACTGCGTGTTTGTAGATAATACTGCCAGTCCGCTGCCGATCGCTTTTTACGAGGAGATCTTCAAGTCGAACATATCGGTAGTTACCTGCAACAAGATAGGCAACTCGGGTAAATACAGCCAGTACAAGGCTTTTCATGATGCGGCGCGTTTGCACGGGGTCGATTTCTTTTACGAGACCAACGTGGGTGCCGGTCTGCCGATCATCCGCACGCTGAAAGACCTGATGGGCAGCGGCGACCGCTTGCAAAGGATAGAGGCCATCCTGTCGGGCACCATATCTTTCATCTTTAACAACTTTAAGGGCGATGCCAACTTTCACGATGTGGTAAAACTGGCGCAGGAAAAAGGCTATACCGAACCCGATCCGCGCGACGACCTGCGGGGCACCGATTTTATGCGCAAAATGCTGATCCTTGCCCGCGATGCCGGTTATAAAATGGAAGCCGAAGATGTGCAGATAGACAACATCCTGCCGCAAGCCAGTCTGGACGCGGCTACTGTTGAAGATTTTTACGCTACACTGAAAAGCGAGAACGCCTTCTTCGATAACCTGAAGAACGAGGCCGAGAGTGGTAATAAAGTATTACGCTACATTGGCAAACTGGAAAATGGTAAAGCCAGCATCAGCCTGCAAATGGTAGATGCCGAGCACCCTTTCTACACCATGAGCGGCAGCGATAACATCATTGCCTTTAACACCGACAGGTACAAAGAACGCCCCATGGTAGTAAAAGGCCCCGGTGCTGGTGCCGAGGTTACCGCCGCCGGCGTGTTCGCCGATCTGATAAATGTGGGAGCGAATTAGGGAGAATGTGCAGATGTGCGTATATGCAGATGTGCAAATGAAGAAATTAAACAAAATATGTCATTGCGAGGAGCGGAGGGAGGCTTGAGGCGATGGGGCGACGCGGCAACCGCGAACTATGCAGATTTGGCTCTGCCGCTTCGCGATTGCTTCGTACCTCGCAATGACAGCTTGAAAAAAACAAAATGGATACTCAACTACAAGAACTAACCCAAACTGAAACAGCGAAGCCCGGAACTTCTATACAAATCTTCGCGCCAGCCACTGTTGCCAACGTGGTTTGCGGCTTCGATGTGCTGGGTTTTGCGGTGAACGCCCCAGGCGATGAAGTGGTGATGCGTGTTACCGATAAACCGGGCATCAGCATCAGCAAGATCACCGGCGATAACGGTCGCCTGCCTATGGATCCGGCTAAAAATACCGTGAGCGTTAGCGTGCGCCATTACCTGGAAAGCATTGGCCGCACCGATCTGGGTTTGGATATCGAACTGCATAAAAAAATGCCGATCGGCAGTGGTTTGGGCAGCAGCTCGGCCAGTACGGTAGCGGGCTTGTTCGCCGCCAAAACTTTACTGGATGATCAGCGCGACGTAGCCCAGCTATTACCCTTTGCCATGAAAGGCGAGGAAATGGCCTGCGGGCACGGCCATGCCGATAACGTAGCCCCGGCGCTGATGGGTGGATTTGTGCTTATCCGCAGTTACGAACCGCTGGATGTAGTGCGCCTGCCCCACCCTAAAGATCTGTGGTGTGCCATCGTTTTCCCTGATGTGGATGTACCTACAAGGGAGGCCAGGCAGATCATCCGCAACAAGATCAACATGAAGGACGCGGTTACTCAATGGGGCAACGTGGCCGGTTTGGTAAGCGGCCTGTTCATGAACGATATCGGCCTGATCGGTCGCAGTATGAAGGATGTATTGGTAGAACCCGTACGCAGCATGCTGATCCCCGGCTTTTACCAAATGCGCGAACAAGCCATGGAGCTGGGCGCGGTAAGTTTCGGTATATCCGGATCCGGCCCGTCGGTATTCGCCTTTACCCGCGACGAGCAGACCGCGCACAACATCACCCATAAATTACAGCAATATTTAACCGGAATGAAGATCAACTCCAACGCTTACGTATCAACAATAAACGATGCCGGGCCGAGGGTGATATAATGTGCAGATGTGCAAATGAGGAGGCCTCACCTAAATCCTCTCCAAAGGAGAGGATTTAAGAAGCGTTAGAACCCTCTCCTTTGGAGAGGGCAGGGTGAGGCTTCAGCATAACAATAAAAATAATGACCCAATGACGCAAAGCATAATGACAGCGAAGCGTAATGACCAATGACCAAAAATGAACCTATACAGTACCAATAACACCGCCCTCAACGTATCCTTTAAGGAAGCTGTTTTTAACAGCATGCCGCAGGATAAGGGGCTTTATATGCCGGTAGCCATCAACCCGCTGCCGCAGGAATTTATAGCTAATCTTGATCAGTATACCCTGCCCGAGATCGCCTTTACCGTAGCCAAACATATGTTGGCCGGCGCTATACCCGATGCCGATCTGAAAGCCCTGATAGATGATGCCATCAATTTTGAAGCGCCGGTAGTTGAACTGGAAGAAAACGTTTACGTGCTGGAATTATTCCACGGGCCATCGCTGGCGTTTAAAGATTTTGGCGCACGATTTATGAGCCGTGTAATGGGCTATTTCCTGGAAGCGGGCGAAAAGCAGTTGGATGTATTGGTAGCAACCTCGGGCGATACAGGCGGCGCTGTGGCGCTGGGCTTTTTAGGCGTGCCAAATACCCGCGTTACCATCCTTTATCCAAAAGGTAAAGTAAGCGATATCCAGGAACTGCAATTGACCACCAACGGACAGAACATCCGCGCGCTGGAAGTTGACGGCACTTTTGATGATTGCCAGGCGTTGGTGAAACAAGCTTTCACCGATGCCCAACTGAACGAGGCTTTCCGTTTAACATCGGCCAACTCCATCAATATCGCCCGATTGATTCCGCAAACATTCTATTACTTCAATGCGTATGCGCAATTGTTAAAACAGGGCAAAAGCAAAGTGGTATTCGCCGTGCCGAGCGGTAATTTTGGTAACATCGGCGCAGGCTTATTGGCCTGGAAGATGGGCTTGCCGGTGCAGCAGTTCATAGCCGCTACCAACGCTAACGATACCGTTCCCGAGTTTTTAAAGACAGGCGTTTATCAGCCCAAACCAACCGTGGCTACCCTGAGCAACGCAATGGATGTAAGCAGCCCCAGCAACTGGGTGCGCATAGCCGACCTATTCAAAAATGATACCGCCGAACTGAAGAAACTTATCACCGGCTACAGCTTTAACGATGAGGATACCGTAAAGGCCATTGTAAAAATATTTGGCGCGTATAAATACGTGGCCTGCCCGCATACCGCTATTGCCTGGCTGGCCTTAACCGACTGGCTGGATAAACAGGATGATGATGTGACCGGCGTATTCCTGTCCACCGCGCACCCTTGCAAATTCCCGGATGTATTCCCGGAGCAAATAGGTAAAGCGGTAGAAGTGCCTGCGCAGGTAAAAACCTTGCAGGAAAAGCCAAGGCTGGCCACACCATTAAAAGCCGATTTTAACGAGTTTAAAAGCTACTTGTTAAATAATTAAACCCGCACTCTAAACCAATCCATAAACCGTAAGCCGTCCCGTTAATTCGGGGCGGTTTTATTTTTAAACGAACTGGTTGTTTTTTGAGTTTTTTAAAACCAACACGCTGATATTCCGTATAATAAGTTATGGTGCCTTATGCAAATAAACAAGGCGATTCGGGCGTAGCGGCTTATGAGGCGGCCCCCGGCAGCATTACCGTACAATTTGTTGGCGGTGATATTTACCTGTACACCAATAACAGCGCCGGGGCCATCAATATCAAACAGATGAAACACCTTGCCGAACGCGGCAGCGGTTTAAGCACTTTCATCAGCCAGTGCGTTAAGGATGGGTATGAAAGTAAGCTGAATAGTTGATATTCCCCCCGATACCCTATATCCACATAGCGATGGGTTTGAAACCCATCGCTATAATACATGCTACAAGGCCTAAAATTCATATTTTTATTCCTACCGTAGCGATGGGTTTGAAACCCATCGCTAACAAATTATTAAAAACGAAACAACGAACCCCAATCACACAACCTAAATTATGCCACAAAGCTACTCCGCGTTATGGGTACATCTTATTTGGTCTACAAAAAACCGCCAGCCTATTTTAACCCCCGATCTACGTAAGGAATTATTTAACGTTACAAATTCGATAAGCAAAGAATACGAGATATACCTCGATTGCATCAACGGAATAGAAGATCATGTGCATTTACTGGTCAGGTTACGTACAGATCAAACGGTTGCAGATGTGGTTAAAACCATAAAAGGAAATACATGGGAGCACTTTAAGGAAATACCGGATCAGTATATTACATGGCAAGATGGATTTGCCGCGTTTTCGGTAAGCCCCGCCAATTTGAAAGCTGTACGAAATTATATTTACAGGCAACAAATCCACCATAAAAATAAATCTTTTACCGATGAGTTAAAGGAAATTAAGGCCGGGATACGCCTACAGGATAAAAGCTGAATAGTTGATATTTCCCCCCGATACCCTATCTTTATCTTTCATCTCCAAAAAATGAGCTCATATAAAACTATCGCTCCGGCTATAATTATGGCGTTGGCGCTTTCCGCCTGCCATCAGCCTAACCGCACACATGCCCTTAAAAACGCCGATCAAGTTAACCAGCATAACAGTTACGACGACAGTACCCTGCGCCAAACCAATTTACCGGTATTGATGCCCTATAACCGCATTATAGACCCGGCCGGCGAGGTGTTACGCTATGGCGAAGATACGCAGGAGAACCACAGCTTAGACCTGAAAGCCATCCCCGGTACCGATCTGGTTGCTGTGGAAGACCGTTATGGCATGAGCGTAGTAAGCATCAGCGACCATAAAGTGATCGATCGGTGGCTATATACCGCCGATGCCAAATACCGCGGGCAGATGAGCACATTCTCTGGCCTTGAAGTTTACAAAACTGCCGATGGCAAAGTGAAGATCTTGTGGGGTTCGGCCAACGCGGGTAATAAGCAATCGTTTGTAATGGAAGCCGGCTGGGATGGCCAAAAGTTAAGCCTCAGCAAGTCTTTCGCCATAAAACCCGAGGGCGAATCGCCACTGGCGTTGCCCAATAAAGTGCTGATGGCGCAACAGGACGGCATCAACTACCTGTATGTGGTATTGAACGGCAATAACCAATTATTAAAAATAAACTGGGATAAGCAGGAACTAACATGGGCTAAGCCCACGGGCGTTGCGCCTTACGGCATGGCCAAGGTGGGCAATAAGATATACCTGAGCAATTGGGCTGGTCCGCAAGTTACCGATAAAAATGCGGAAGCCGCCGGTGTACCCTACGGCAAGGCTTATACCAATGCGCAAACCGGGGCTACAAGCCGCGGCACGGTATCGGTGTTCGATGCTAATTCGGGCAATGTGATTAAAGAAATAGAAACAGGCTTGCATCCTAATGATGTCATCGCTTCGGCCGATGGGCGCTTTATTTATGTAGCCAATGGCAACAGCGATAATATATCGGTAATTAACACCACCGACGATAAAATTGCCGAAACCATTGACGTGAGCCTGCACCCAGGCGATAAGGGTTTTATAGGCGATACACCCAACGCGATTACCCTGAGCGATGATGGCCGCACATTATACGTTTCCAACGGATTGGATAACGCGGTAGCTGTAGTTCAGTTGAGCGGCAAATCGGCAACAAAAGGCTCGGGTAGCAGTATGATAAAAGGCTTTATCCCTACCGAGGCTTACCCCGCCGGCTTGATCATTAAAAACAACACGCTGGTGGTTACCAACCTGGAGGGCGAGGGTTCCAGGATCAACGCTAAGGATATGAAGCGTAAACCCAGCGATCTGCCCGCTACCAATGGCGACGCTTTTAACAGCCACCGGCAATTGGCTACGGTATCGTTCATCCCGCTGCCTGATGATAAAACACTTGAAACGTATACCAAACGTGTTAACCAGCTAAATCTGGCCTACCGTGCCGAGCTGGCCCGCCTGATGCCGCGTAAAGATGTAGCCCCGGTGCCCGTTCCCGAGCGCATTGGCGAACCATCGGTATTTCAGCATGTTATTTATATCATTAAAGAAAATCGCACCTACGACCAGGTTTTGGGCGATGTAAAGGCTGGTAACGGCAGCCCCGACCTTTGCATTTTTGGCGAACAGGTAACCCCTAACGAGCACCAGTTGGTAAAGGACTTTTTGCTGATGGATAACTACTATGTATCGGGCAAATCATCGGCCGAGGGCCACCAGTGGACAGATGCTGCCATGGTGACCGATTACCTGGAGAAGAACGTTAGGGCATGGTTCCGCAGTTACCCGCACGTGCAGGAAGACGCGTTGGTGTACGACAAAAAAGGCTTTATCTGGAATAACGCCGCCGACCACGGCAAAACCGTGCGCATTTATGGCGAGGCTTGCACCCCTCACTTTAAAAAAGGCCTCACCTGGCTGCCTATCTACAACGATTACATGGCCGGCAAAATGCTCGAGTTTAATAATACCAGCACCATCTCGCGCGTGCGCCCCATGTTATCGCCCACCTACCCGGGTTATGACGATCATGACATTAACGACCAGATCCGCGCCTCGGCCTTTATAAAGGAACTGAACGATTACGAAAAGCAACCGGGCGATAAACTACCGCAACTGATGGTGATGGCCCTGCCCGCCGATCATACCGGCGGCACAACGCCAAGGCTACCTACCCCGCGCGCCATGGTAGCCGATAACGATCTGGCCCTTGGCCGCATTGTGGAGGCCGTTAGCAAAAGCCGCTTTTGGAAAAACACCGTAATATTTGTAACCGAAGACGACTCGCAGGCAGGCTGGGACCATGTATCGGCCTATCGCACTACCGGCTTTGTGATCAGTCCGTACAGCAGGCTGAAGCAAACCGTGCATACCAACTATAATCAAACCTGTATTGTGCGTACCATCGAACAGATATTGGGCATCCCGCCAATGAACTCGGTTGACGCTACCGCGCTGCCCATGTTCAACTGCTTTACACAACGGCCCGATAACAGCTTTGTGTATACGCATGTAGCCAACCAGGTCCCGCTTAACGAGATGAACGCCAAGCTATCTATGCTGAAGGGTATTGATCTGTATTACGCCCGGCAATCTATGCGCCCCGAGTTTAAACACATTGATGGTGGTAACGATGACCTGATGAACCGCATCATCTGGAATTCGGTAAAGGGTAAAAAGCCCTACCCTAAAAAATATGCCGGGCATGATACCGGCGATGATGACGACGATTAAATCAATTTTGCAGAGCCGGATAATTATCCGGCTCTTTTTTTATCCGCATATTCCCCTGTCTAAATACCGTAAAAACACCCGTTTGCGGCAAGCCGCGCCCGGTAACTTTGTTATTATCATACCGTTATCATTTACGCCCATCTATGAAAACCGTTAACATTACCGGTACCCTGCAAAACCAGCAAGGGAGCGCCGTCATCATTACCGTATCCGGCCCGGACCACCACGCCATGACCTATACCTTTTACAGCGATTTTAACCTGCCGCTGGCCGTTATCCCCGGCGATTATTATATCTCCGTTTCGGCATTTACCAGCGGACCATTTACCATCGATATCAGCGGCGATTGCCAAAACCTGATGCCCGAAGTGCCCTTTGTGTTTAAGGGTATCCGGCAAACGTTTTATTTAAATGTAGCTAAATAATACCTGTAGACTCACCCCGACGGCCCTCTCTTCGCTGCGCGAAAAGAGGGCAGGAGTTGTGGTGGTTAACTTGGCGATGGGTGTCAAACCCATCGCTACCAGTTCATCCCTCTTTTCGCCGCAGGCGAAGAGAGGGTGGTCGAGCGAAGCAATGACCGGGTGAGTCAAATGGGCGCGGGGTCATAACAGATATAAGAAGCACAAATCCATTCAAAATCGCCCATATTCCCTATATTCACCGCCTTATTCTTCGTCGCCATGTCCACTATTTTCCCTGCAACGTATTCCACTTTATGCCCCGTAGCATTAGCTAAATACATTACAGATAAATACGGCTTTGCTAACACGGATTGCCGCCTGCTGGTGCGCGGCGTTGGCGATACTTATTTAGTAAACACGCTTAGCGATAAATACATTTTAAGGGTATACCGTTCATCGCACCGTAATCTGCCTCAAATACAAGCCGAGGTCGATCTGTTGTTAACCTTAAACAAAGCCGGCGTGCCGGTTTCCCATCCGCTTACCGATAAATCGGGTGATGCGATACAGGCTGTCGAAGCTATTGAGGGTATACGCCACGCGGTACTGTTCACTTACGCGCATGGTACGGTTGTGCGCCAAATGAGTACGACCCAGCTACAGGTTTTAGGCCGTGAAATGGCCCGTATGCACCAGGTTTCAGCAGGCGTAAACCCCGCTGGCACGCGCTGTGGTTTTGATTTTGACACAACCCTTTACCAGCCGCTGGAAATGGTGAAACCCAACTTTGCCGATCTTGCCGAAGACTATCAATGGCTGCAGGAAACTGCCGGCAGGGCTGTTAATGTTTTAACAAACTTATCGGCCGGTGGGTTTACCAGCGGATATTGCCATTTCGATTTCCTGCCGAAGAATTTCCATTTTGATAGCGATGCCATTACCTTTTTCGATTTTGATTTTATGGGTTATGGTTGGCTGGTTAACGATATCGCTACCTTTCATCAGCACCTGTGCCTGGATATATACACCGGCCGTGCAACGCAGGAAGCAGCCAGTGAAGCTTATGATATATTTTTAGAGGGCTATCAGCAGGTGCGCCCTTTAAGCGAACAGGAAAAGGCGGCGGTGCCCTACCTTGGCCTTGGCTTTTGGTTGTTTTATATGGGCTTCCACACCACGCACGATCAGTTTTTTGCCTTTACGCAAGCTTCGCACCTAAAAGGAATTATTAACTACCTGCGCAGCTTTGTGGCCACAACCTGGAATATTTCATAAACATCCCGCCCCTGTTTTTAATATGCCGGGCAGATGTTTATCTTAGTGAAAAATCATTCCCGGGCATGAAAAAGCTTTTCCTCCTTTCGTTTTCCTTAATATCACTATCGGCCTTAGCGCAAACCGATGCATCAAAAACGCTGGTAGCTAAAAAGGCCGATGCCATTGAAGCCAAAGTAATAGCCTGGCGCCGCGATTTCCACGAACACCCCGAACTGGGCAACCACGAAGTGCGCAGCGCCGAAATTATTGCCAAACACTTGCAATCGTTAGGTATCGAGGTAAAAACCGGTGTGGCCACAACCGGCGTGGTAGGTATACTAAAAGGTGGAAAACCCGGCCCTGTGGTAGCCCTGCGTGCCGATATGGATGCCCTGCCGGTTACCGAGCGTGTTAAACTGCCATTCGCATCGAAGGTAAAAACGATGTATAACGGTGCCGAGACCGGGGTAATGCATGCCTGCGGGCACGATTCGCATATGGCGATTTTGATGGGTGCCGCCGAAGTTTTGGCCGTGATGAAGAATGACCTGCATGGTACTGTTAAATTCATTTTCCAGCCATCGGAAGAAGGGGTTTTACCGGCTGAACTGAAGGACGGTAAAAAATCGGGCGCCGAACAAATGGTGGCCGAGGGTGTACTGGAAAACCCGAAGGTGGATGCTGTTTTCGGCCTGCTTATCCAATCGTACCAGCCTGCGGGCACCATCACCTATCGTCCCGGCGGCGATATGGCAGCGGTGAACGATATGCAGATCATCGTTAAAGGCCGTTCGGCGCACGGGGCCTACCCATGGTCAAGCGTGGACCCGGTGGTGACGGCCGCGCAGATCGTAAACAACCTGCAAACCGTGGTGAGCCGCAACCTGCATATTACAGATAACCCGGCCGTGGTAACCATTGGTGCTATTAATGGTGGTAACCGCAGCAATATTATCCCTGAAGCGGTTACCATGCTGGGCACCATCCGCACTTTTAGTCCCGGCGATGAGAAGATGATCATCGAACGCATAAAAACCATCGCCACCAAAACCGCTGAAGCTAACGGCGCTACCGTTGAGATAAAGATCCCGTACAGCAGCCATTACCCGGTAACTTATAATAATCCTGAGTTAGTAGCCAAAATGCTGCCCACGCTGGAAGCCACTGCCGGAAAAAGCAATGTACTATTACGCAACGCCGAAACCGGCGCCGAGGATTTTAGCTTTTACGAGGAAAAGGTGCCCGGTATCTTCCTGCACTTAGGCGGCCTGCCCAAAGGCAGCGATCCAACCAAAGCCCCGGCCCACCATACGCCCGACTTTTTTATTGACGAAAGCGGGTTTACGCTGGGGGTAAAAGCCTTGTGCAATTTGGCAATAGATTATATGAATATGCCGAAGGGGAAATAATATGCGGACACCTATTTATGCGACTGTTTAAATACCTGCTTATTTGTTTCGCCACGCTGCTTGCCTGTTGCAATCGCGATCAAAAGCCTGCCGGGAACAAACGTGGCTTTTTCATCTCGAACATGAAACTGAATGGCCTGATCACTTATACCGACACTTACAGCCATGTATTAAACTGTTTTGGCCGGCCCGATAGCATAACCAGCATTAACGTTGATAAAACCGATAGCACAAACAACACCTGGCGCGTATATTTTAAAAACAGCAGCTTTATTAAATATGGCGATTCTGTCAACCTGGAAAGGATAGACCTGGCTACCCTGCCAGGCATTTTTGTTACCTGTGGTAAATTCAGGTTAAACCGTACCAGCACTATCGATTCGCTTAAATTTTTTCATCCTGCAGAGATGAATAGCGAGTTAACAGCAGACGAACAAACCCGCTATACCTTATGGGGAATAGCTGATAAAACCGATCTTGACTATAGTTTTTGGATGCTGTATTTTGACAAAAGCACCCGGCGCTTATTATTTATGAAACATATTTCATTTAGTTAAACCAGATCATGCCCGAATTACTCACCTACCGCAAATTTAACGATCTGGCTTTGGCCAATAACCTGGCCGAAATATTGGCAGCACACCATATCGAGTATGTGCTGGAAGAAAGCCCCGACCTGTTTAATCCTTCGTTCGCAACGCGTACCGAAATGTCGCGCGAGTATTGGGTAAAAATAAGCAGCGACGATTTTGACCGGGCTAACCAGGTAATTGAAGCATACGAAGGCCGCTATGCCGACGAGGCGGACCTGGACCATTATTTATTTGGATTTGATGACGATGAATTGATGGAGATCATCAATAAACCCGATGAGTGGAGTGCCTTTGACTATGCCCTGGCTAAAAAGATACTAAAGGAAAGGGGTGTGGTTATTGATGCTGCCCGCGAAAAAGAGATCGGTGAAAAACGCATGCAGGAACTGAAGAAACCCGAGCATTCGGAGCATTTTTGGGTAATGGTGGGTTACTTTTTTGCCTTGTTTGGCGGCGTGCTGGGCTTTTTTATAGGCTGGCACTTGTGGAAAAGCAAAAAGACCCTCCCCAACGGCGAGCAGGTATTTGTTTACTCGCCCGGCGACAGGAATAGCGGCAAGTGGATATTTTATCTTTCGGTGGTGGGGCTGATAGCGGCCACCTATAAACTATACATCCTGGCGCCACCTTATTAACAAAGCACAGTACCTGCGCGTGCCTGTTAACATTTGCCCGCTAAAAACCTTAGCTTTGTAACCATGCAGCAGGCCCCACAAAAAGAGCGGATAATTTTAGGGATAGACCCCGGTACAGCCGTAATGGGTTATGGCCTGGTGAAAGAGAGCGGCAACAAGCTGGAATTGATTAGTTTGGGCGTAGTAAAAATGGCCAGCCTTGACGACCATATGCTGAAGCTGCAGCGCATCTTCGAGAAAACCGTAGCCCTGATAGATAATTACAAACCCGATTGCCTGGCCATTGAAGCGCCGTTCTACGGGAAAAACATACAGGTTATGCTAAAGCTTGGCCGGGCACAGGGCACTGCCATCGCGGCAGCGCTATCCCGTAACCTGCCCATATGCGAATACGCCCCCCGCAAGATCAAACAATCCATCACCGGCAACGGTAATGCCACTAAAGAGCAGGTAGCCGCCATGCTGCAAACCCTGCTAAAATTTAAAGAAACCCCTGAGTTTTTAGATGCTACCGATGGACTGGCCGTAGCCGTTTGCCACAGTTTTCAGCGCATTACTACCGGCAGGGGGAATAAGATCAGCTACTCGGGCTGGGAATCATTTGTGAAGGAGAATACGCAGCGGGTGGCTTCGCCGCTGAAGGTGAAGAAGTAAATCCAGAACGTCATGCCAAACTTGTTTCGGCATCTCATCATATAAGTCGACTTTGCGTGTGGGTTCCCGAAACAAGTTCGGCATGACAGGCGACTTTAATTGAACCTGTAGATGTTTATAGTGCTGCCTCTTAATTTTTTGATCTTCTTTTCTGTACTATGGTGGATATATTTGCTCAGCATTAAACCCACAAATCCGCCTTTAGCATTACGGCCAAGTTCAATACTTTCAATATCAATTATCGTTTTATAATCATCGTTTTCAAACCAAAACAAATTGCTGGCCGATAATTTGCCTGATGTAATCTGCCCGCTCATTACTGGCCCTCTTCCTGTAATCCGAAATAACTCCTCAAAATAAAAAGTGCCCGCTAAATTTCCGGGTGAGCTGGTCAGTTTCTCTACAAGCAATTCGTTGTACCAATGGTACAAACCTTCTTTTTCAAACAGGCCGCCAATAATAAAATGATGCAGGAAGTCTGCTAATGATTTGGTAAGCGTAATTTCTTTGTTGTTTGTGTGATCGCTATTAGTAATCTGATAATTATTATGGTCAGCGGGGTCAATTATCAAAGACCAAACATCACTGTATATCAAATATTCAGCAATGTTAATGTAAGCGTCATTATACTGTGTTTTATTATCAATGATATCCTCAAGCGATATAATATTGAAAATGTGGTCATCAAGTAATTCAAAGCCATTCGTAAATTCATAAAACTTGCGTACATCATCAGGAAGTTTAAGCTTATAAATTTCTTCTACTTGCATAATCAATTCAGCGCTGGCACCGGGTTTAAGCTCAATACTTATTTCGGTATGATTTTCTCTCAGATAGTTGATGATCTCATCGATGTTAATCATATTCTTTTGTTGATGATGCAAAATAGATAATATTAATCTCAACATCTAAACCATGGAGATTTTAAATCGTGATACCCCCCCCTGCCATCACACATCCGACCGCGCCCCTCCCCAGGGAGGGAGTTTGAAAGCCTCTGTGCTCTCTGTGTTCCTCCCTTTGTGCCCTTTGTGGTTAAATCACCACCAATCCTCGCCTGCAGCCCCACGTTTTCCACACCCAAAAGCCTTATTAACATTTTCATTTAAAAATCACTTTCCAGATATATTTATTTTTCCTACATTTGCGGGCTAAATATTGCTCATTGAAATCACTGAGAACATACGCCATCCCCTTTACCGGTTTAAAACTGGGTAAGCACGAGTTTGACTATGTGATCACCGACGCGTTCTTCGACGATTTTGAATACTCGCTGGTAAAAAAGGCCAACCTGCAATGCAAGGTGGATCTGGAAAAGCAGGAAACTATGCTGATCCTGAACTTCAGCATTAAGGGAGATATTCAGTTAACCTGCGATAAATGCCTGGCCGGTTATCCGCAGCAGGTGGATATACACGAGCAGCAGATCGCTAAATTTAGCGACGAGCCGGTGGATGAAGATGAGGAAGTAATTGCCCTTGGTAAAAACGATCACGAGATCAACGTTGCCGGGCTGATGTACGAATACATAAATGTCGCGGTGCCTTTTATAGCTACCTGCGGCAAACCGGGGGCAACCCCATATTGTGATAAGGATATGCTGAATAGGTTAACAGAACTATCGGCAAGTGACGAACAAACAGAGCAGCTGAATGACCCGAGATGGGATGCGCTCAAAAACATTAAATAACATAATAATAAGAAATTATGCCACATCCAAAACGGAAATTTTCCAAATCAAGAACCGCGAAGCGCCGTACACACTACAAAGCTGAGGCTCCTACTTTAACTACTTGCCAAACTACAGGCGCGATCCACTTACCGCACCGCGCTTACACTGTTGATGGTAACGTATACTACAACGGTAAAGTACTTATTGAGAAAGCAGCCGTAGCCTAAGTTTAATTTTCTGTAAATGAAGATTGGCTTAGATATTATGGGCGGCGATTACGCTCCCAAAGCAACTGTTTTAGGGGCGATAGCAGCTTGTAAATCATTAGCTGAAGGGCAAAAGCTTGTACTGATTGGAGATCAGGCAGTTGCCCTTGAAATTTTACAGGAAAATAATTTTAGCGCCGATAACTTCGAGTTTGTAAACACAACCGAAGTGATTGGCATGGGCGAGCATCCCACCAAGGCCATTGTTCAAAAGCCCGATTCGAGCATCAGTGTAGGTTTTAACCTTTTAAAGGAGGGTAAGATCGACGCGTTCTCATCGGCCGGAAACACAGGCGCTATGCTGGTGGGCTCCATGTTCAGCGTAAAAACCATACCGGGCGTACAACGCCCCGCCATGACAACCATTGTACCCAAACTGAAAGGCGGTTTGGGTATTTTGTTGGATGTAGGCGCCAATGCCGATTGCAAGCCCGAAGTGCTGGTGCAGTTTGGCGTTTTGGGTAGCTTGTTTGCCCAATCGGTATATGGTATCGAAAATCCCCGCGTATCGCTAATGAACATTGGCGAGGAAGAAGAAAAAGGCAATCTCCTTTGCCAGGCTACCTACCCTTTAATGAAAGAAACCACCTTGTTTAACTTTGTTGGCAATGTGGAAGGCCGCGACCTGTTTAACGACAGTGCCGACGTTTACGTTTGCGATGGCTTTACAGGTAACGTGATCCTTAAAATGGCCGAATCTTTTTATGTCATCACTATTAAAAAGGGCCTTAAAGACGAATTTTTCGACCGCTTTAATTACGAGCAGTATGGCGGCAGCCCCATTTTGGGCGTGAACGCCCCTGTTGTGGTAGGCCACGGCATATCAAGTCCGGAAGCTATCAAAAACATGGTGCTGCTATCAAAAAACATGGTCGAAACAGGTTTGGTTGATAAAGTAAAACAAGCTTTTCAGTAAAACAGATTTATAAATGAGTAAAATTCATGCCGCTATAACCGCGGTGCACGGCTACGCCCCTGAGTATGTGCTTACCAACCAGGAACTGGAAACCATGGTCGATACCAACGATGAATGGATCACCAGCCGTACCGGCATAAAAGAACGTCGTATACAAAAAGGCGAGGGCCTTGCTACTTCAGATATGGCCGTTCCGGCTGTTGAAGGTCTATTAAAAAAACGCGGCATCAGCGCCGAAGAGATCGACCTGATCATATTTTGCACTACCACCCCCGATATGCCATTCCCGGCTACCGCAAACATTTTAGCCGATAAAATTGGCGCGAAGAATGCCTGGGGGTACGATCTGCAGGCGGCCTGCTCGGGCTTTATATTTGGCCTGGCTACCGGCGCGCAGTTTATAGAGAGTGGTAAGCATACTAAAGTATTGGTTGTTGGCGGTGATAAAATGTCGTCGATCATCAATTACGAAGACCGTGCTACCTGTATTATTTTTGGTGATGGCTGCGGCGCTGCCCTGCTTGAGCCCAATACCGAAGGTTTAGGCATTGTCGATTCGATTTTACGCAGCGACGGCTCAGGCCGTCAGTTCCTGCACCAAAAGGCAGGCGGTTCGTTAAAACCCGCATCGCACGAAACTGTCGACGCTAAAGAACACTTTGCTTACCAGGAAGGCCAGGCGGTGTTTAAGTTTGCCGTTACCAATATGGCCGATGTAGCTGCCGAGGTAATGGAAAAGAACAACCTTACTGCCGATGATATTGCCTGGCTGATACCCCACCAGGCCAACAAGCGCATTATCGATGCTACCGCTAACCGCACCGGTGTAACATCAGACAAGGTGATCGTAAACATCGAACGTTATGGCAATACCACCAACGGCACCATACCGCTGTGCCTGTGGGAGTGGGAAGACAAGTTTAAAAAAGGCGACAACATTATACTGGCTGCCTTTGGCGGCGGCTTTACCTGGGGTTCTATCTACCTTAAGTGGGCGTATTAATTTAATGTGCAAATGTGCGGATATGCAAATGTGCATATGATGCCTTTCACATTCCCCGAACATAATTAACCATAGGTTGTTATACTACAGCCAGCTTCATTTGCACATACGCACATTTGCATATTGAAGAAAACTATTGACAAAGCATATTTGCGCATAGCATATCTGCACATTAAAATAACATTTGCATATTTGCACATACGCATATTTGCATATTAAAAAAGAAACATCTGCATATTTGCACATACGCACATTTGCATATTTTGATAAACCTAAAAACTGTTATTCCTAAAACCATTACTTACAAACTATGGATATTAAGCAAATACAGGACCTTATACGCTTTGTTTCAAAATCGGGCGTAAATGAAGTTGCTATTGAGCAGGAGAATTTTAAGATCACTATTAAAACCAACCAGGCGCCAACCTTTGTTACGGCAACTGTGCCACAAGCACAACCAGTAGCAGCCGGCTTACCGGCAGCTGCCCCTGCAACAGAGGAAGCACCGGCAGCAGCGGCTCCGGCAACAGCGCCAGCGGCGGCTGATACCTCAAAATATATCACTATCAAATCGCCAATGATCGGTACCTTCTACCGTTCGGCCAGCCCGGAGAAACCATTCTTTGTGAATGTGGGCGACGAGATAGGCACTGGCAGCGTACTGTGCATTATCGAGGCGATGAAGCTGTTTAACGAAATTGAAGCCGAAGTATCGGGCCGTATTGTTAAAGTGCTGGTAGATAACGCTTCGCCGGTTGAATACGACCAGCCTTTGTTTTTAGTAGAACCTGTTTAGTCAGTTGATTAAGTGAGCGGTTGATTAAGTGAGTAGTTATCTACCTGCATTTTTTTAACCCATTCAACATAGTCAACTTAATCAACCCAATCAACTAAAAAAAATGTTTAAAAAAATATTAATAGCTAATCGTGGTGAGATAGCCTTGCGTATCATCCGTACCTGCAAGGAGATGGGTATAAAAACGGTAGCTGTATATTCAACCGCCGACCGCGACAGCCTGCACGTGCGTTTTGCCGATGAGGCCGTATGTATCGGTCCGCCGGCCAGCCGCGATTCGTACCTGAATATCCCCAACATCATCTCGGCCGCCGAGCTGACCAATGCCGACGCCATCCACCCGGGCTACGGCTTTTTATCTGAAAATGCCAAATTCTCGGCTATCTGCGCCGAATACAATATCAAGTTCATCGGTGCCACTGCCGACCAGATCAACGCCATGGGCGACAAAGCTTCGGCTAAGGCAACCATGAAAAAAGCCGGTGTACCTTGTATCCCGGGTTCGGAAGGTCTGTTGGAGAGCGTTAAGCAAGGTTTAGAGATCTCTAAAAAGATCGGCTACCCTGTTATCCTTAAAGCTACTGCCGGTGGTGGTGGCCGCGGTATGCGCATTGTGTGGAAGGATGAAGAGTTTGAGCCCGCCTGGGATTCGGCCCGTGCCGAAGCAGGCGCCGCCTTCGCTAACGATGGCATGTACCTGGAAAAATACGTGGTAGACCCACGCCATATTGAAATACAGGTAGTGGGCGACCAGTACGGCAAAGTTTGCCACCTAAGCGAGCGCGACTGCTCTATCCAGCGCCGTCACCAGAAACTGGTGGAAGAGGCCCCATCCCCCTTCATGACTGAAAAACTGCGTAAAAAAATGGGCGAGGCGGCTATTAAAGGCGCCAAAGCCGTTAAATACGAAGGTGCCGGTACCATCGAGTTTTTGGTGGATAAAGACCGTAATTTCTACTTTATGGAGATGAATACCCGCATACAGGTAGAGCATCCCGTAACCGAAGAGGTAATCAATTTTGACTTAATTAAGGAACAAATAAAGGTTGCTGCCGGTATCCCTATCTCGGGCAAAAACTACGAGCCACAAATGCACGCCATCGAATGCCGTATCAATGCCGAGGATCCGTTCAACAACTTCCGTCCGTCGCCAGGTAAAATTACCAATTTCCACTCGCCGGGTGGCCATGGTGTGCGTGTGGATACGCATGTGTACAGCGGTTATGTGATCCCGCCAAATTACGATTCGATGATAGCCAAGGTGATCTGCGTAGCGCAAACCCGCGAAGAAGCGTTGAGCACCATGTCGCGCGCGCTGAGCGAATTTGTGATCGAGGGTGTAAAAACCACCATTCCGTTCCACCTGAAGCTGTTGCAGGATCCTAATTTCCGTGCTGGTAACTTTACCACCAAGTTTATGGAGACTTTTGAGTACGCCGACTAATTAAGCCTTTAATAATTTAAAAATACCCCTAAACAAAGGTTTAACATGAGCGATACCGGAAATAAACTTGTAAATGCCATAAAGGATAAAGGAAAAAACCTGGAAGCCGAAATGTCGTTCTTCGACCATTTGGAGGCTTTAAGGTGGCATTTGATCCGTGCTTCTGTAGCTATATTGGTATTCACCATCCTGGCGTTCAGTTATTTTGATACGCTATGGCAGGGTATTATAATGGCCCCCAGCAAAAACGATTTTTGGACGGCCCGTAAAATGTGCGAACTGGGCCATTGGCTGCACCGCGATATGTGTTTCAACACCATCAAGGTACAATTAATGAATAACGAGATGGCCGGGCAGTTCATCCTACAGATCAATACTTCGTTGCTGGCAGGTATCACCTTGGGTATCCCGTACCTGTTGTGGGAGATATGGCGCTTTGTAAAGCCGGCACTGCATGAGAAGGAGCGTAAGGCTGCTAGCGGTTTCGTATTCTATGCCACGTTCCTGTTCTTTTTGGGGGTTATGTTCGGGTATTATGTAATCACACCTATATCTGTACACTTTTTAATGGGCTATACAGTTAGTCCGGATATCCTTAATTTGCCCGATATCGATTCGTACCTGTCATCGGTTGCCACCTTAACACTGGCCACCGGCCTTGTTTTTGAATTGCCTATCCTGATATACATTTTAGCTAACCTGGGCATCATGACGCCTAAGTTTATGCGGGCCAGCCGGCGCTATGCCATTGTGGTTATCCTGATCATAGCCGCGGTAGTTACCCCAACGCCCGATATGCTGACCATGACAGTGGTAAGTATCCCACTGTTTATCCTTTACGAAGTAAGTATTTTTGTAGCGGTAGCTGTGGAGAAACGTAAGATCAAAAAGAGTGAAGAGCTGATGAGAAGCTAATCTCAGCTTACATCATATTTAACAAAGAGGCTGTCTCAAAAGCGAGGCAGCCTCTTTGTTTTTGAGCGTAATTTTCAGTAACTTAAAGGCATGGGAGGAAAAGTAGTCTTTAAGGAATATGATCCTGACCAGTTAACCTTTTTACCGTATAAACTGGAGGAACTGGTACCGCAGGGTCATCCGGTACGTATTGTATCGAAGGTGGTCGATCAGGTAGATGTTAAACCGATTAACCGCAAGTATAAAGGCGGCGGGGCATCCAGCTTTCATCCGCGGCTGATGCTCAAGCTGCTGATCTACGGTTATCTGACCAACACGTATTCTTCACGGAAGTTGGAAGACCAGGCCGCGCAGAATGTACATTTCATGTGGCTTTTAGGCATGAAAAAGCCTGATCACAATACCATCAACCGTTTCCGGAGCGAGAAGCTGTCGGGTGTTTTAAAGGAGATCTTCTCACAGATCGTATTGTTATTACAGCAGGAAGGTATCGTCTCGCTGAAAGAAGCTGTTTTTACCGATGGTACCAAGATCGAATCGGTAGCGAACAAGTACACTTTTGTATGGGGCAAAAGCATTAAGAACAGCAAGGAGAAGATGAAAGCCCAATTGGATGAACTGTGGAGTTATGCGCAAACCATCGCTGCCGAAGAACTTAAAGACACCGCACCGCTGGAATACAGCGAGATCAACCCGGAAAAAGTAAAAGAAACGATCTCAAAGATCAACGCCGCCCTGGACGATAAGGAAGATGTCGATAAGAAAGTAAGGCAGAAGCTGAACTATGCCAAAAAGCACTGGCCGGAGAACCTGGCCCGGTATGACGAGCAGGAAAAGCTGTTAGGCGGTCGCAACAGCTTTTCGAAGACCGACCCGGGTGCCACCTTCATGCGGATGAAAGAAGACCCTATGCTGAACGGGCAGCTTAAACCCGGATACAATCTGCAGATCTCCACCCAGGAGCAGTTCATCTTGAACTATAGCCTGCACCAAACCACAACCGATTACCAGACCCTTCCATCACACATCGAACAATACGAAACTTTATATCATGCACTTCCAAAAGCGGTAGTGGCCGATGCGGGCTACGGTTCGGACGAGAACTATGGCGTATTACAGCAAAAAGGCATTGAAGCTTATATCAAATACAACACGTTCGACCAGGAACAAAATAAAGGCATCAAAGCATTCGGTAATGACAGTTTGCACTATAATGAACAGGAAGATTACCTGGTATGTCCGATGGGACAACACATGCAGCATATCGGCACCGGGCAGCGGGTCTCCACATCCGGCTATGTGCAACTGATCAGCCGCTATCAGGCGCAGAATTGTGAAAACTGCCCCATGCGGGGCGTTTGTCACCAAGCAGCCGGTAACCGCGTGGTGGAGATCAACCACAGCCTTAGAATACACAAGCAGATAGCGAAAGAAAGATTGAATACCGAACAGGGCATCAAATACCGAAAGCGACGGCCCGCAGATGTCGAACCGGTGTTCGCCAACCTGAAGCATAATCACGGCTTCAGGCGATTCCTGCTGAAGGGAATGTCCAAAACCGAGGTCGAAATAGGGTTATTATCCATCGCACATAACCTCAGAAAGTGGAAAGCCTGATAAAAAAGGCTTTTTATCCGATAAAAACACCTGAACCAACTCAAAAAAATCGAAAGCAGGCTGATACAGTCCCGCTTTCCTAATAACTCATCTAAATCGGCATCAACGAAAAAACCGCCTCATAATTGACTTATGAGACGGCCTCGTTGTTGTTTTTACACGCCCAATTATTGTGGGATCGCTTCGCTCAATATTTCATTCCCGGCCTTATCGTAGTACACGCAGGTCATGGCGGCCATATCTACTACCCACTTTTCAATCCCTGCTTCAGCGCATTGTCGGCAAAAAGTGTAATAATCTGATCCGCCCCGCTGATGGTTTTTCAGTTGATCAACAAATACCGATTTATTGCTTGCATCGGCTATGATCAACGGCTCGTACCGGGCAGCGGACGCGGTTTCATAGCCGTTTGCACCTTTATAAAGGGTATGGCTATCGGTTACAAAAGTCTGGTACCCGGTAACGCCCAGCTTTATTAGCTCCTGTATATAAGCCGGGAAATCGGCGCCGCTTTTCACTTTGCTGTGGGCGGCCTTAATTTGTTCTACGGTAAACGGGGTTTCGTTATTGGTTTTCATGGTTGTTATTACTTGTTTTTGTTGAAGCAAAACTGCCCAATTGACGCAGTCCATCATTGTAAAAAATCGTTTATTTTTCTTTCCCGAAAAACGCTTCAGGTGTTTCACCTGTAAAGCTTTTAAACTCTTTGATAAAGTGCGATTGATCGTAAAAACCAGCGCTATAACTTATTTCGGTATACGACAGGTCGCTGCCCGCGTCGGCGATCAGGGTTTTAAGCCGCACTATCGATGCGAATTTTTTAGGCGATGCGCCAACCACTTTTCTAAAGCGTTTTTCAAACGGGCTTTGGCTAATGTGGAGCCGTTCGGACAGGTAGGCCATGCGGATGTTCCCCCTGCTTTGCCAAATGAGGCCGATGGCAGCGGCTACCAGCGTGTCGGGCTTTAGCTGCCGCATTTTAGACAGCAGGAATTGCTCAACCACTTTTATCTTATCGCCATCGGTCCTGGCCGTGCAAAGGCGTTCTTCCAGTATCAGTAGTTCCGACCGGAGCATGAAATTATCGAGCGAAATACTCTCTTTAAACAATTCGTGCAAGGGATCTTTAAAAAATGGCGCCGCCCCGCCATCCCTGAAAAACACCAGCACCGAACCAATATTGGCCGAACTTTTAAACACCCGGTAAGTATCGTTCAATCCGGTAATGCCCGCTGTATCCAAAGGTATCGTTGTTTCATCTTCCAGGTAAGCCAAACTGCCCCGGTACTGAAACCCGATGACCAAACCGGTGCCTGGCAATATCTTATAAACCGCACCGTCCGCCTGCCCGGAAATAGCAAAGGACGCAACGTATGGCTGCAGCGCAGGGCATGGGATATAGCTTATAAACGTCATTAAAAGCGGTTGCAAAGGGATATCTGCAAAAATAGCGTTAAAAAATGCCTCGAGGGTGATACATTTTTCGCTCTTGTGTGAAATGAATAAAATTATTTCCCAAATTTGTATTACCTTGACCGTTGATACATATACCTACATTCCCGATAATATGAAAAAAATACTCATTGTTGATGATGAAGTTAACGTTGGGCTATTATTATCCAAATTTTTAACGCGCAACAATTTTGACGTTACCACCGCCAATAACGGCGCCAACGCCATGGAGCATCTGAAAAACGCCGAGTACGACCTGGTGCTTTGCGATTTCAGGCTGGAGGATACGGATGGCCGCCAGATGCTGATCAATATCAAAACCAGCTACCCTAAAACAGGGGTGATCATCATCACCGGGTATTCTGATATTAAGATGGCGGTAGAACTGATCAAGATGGGGGCTTATGATTATATCACCAAGCCGCTGTACCCCGATGAGATATTAAATACCATTACCAAAGCTATCGAAACCCGCCACGCCCTGCTGGAAGAGGAACCCGTGGCCGCGGCCACCACTACCAAACCCAGCAAAAGCGATAAGAAACAAGTACTATCGTCGGAGTTTGTACTGGGCAACGCAAAGGCATCGAAAGAACTACTACGCCAGATAGAACTGGTGGCGCCAACCAATTACAGTGTGATCATTATCGGCGAAAGCGGAACAGGCAAGGAATCGGTAGCGAAAAGTATCCACCTTAACAGCCCGCGCCACGCGCAGCCATTCATCGCTATGGATTGCGGCTCGCTGACCAAGGAACTGGCCCAAAGTGAGTTCTTCGGGCACGAAAAAGGCTCGTTCACCGGTGCGTTATATACCAAAATAGGCCACTTTGAAATGGCCAACGGCGGCACGCTGTTTTTAGATGAAGTGGGAAACCTGTCTTACGATATACAGGCCGCCCTGCTGCGCACCGTGCAGGAGCGCAAGGTAAAGCGCATTGGCAGCACTAAAGAGATAGACCTGGATGTGCGCATTATAGTGGCAACTAACGAAAACCTGCAGGACGCTATCCAAAAAGGCCGCTTCCGCGAAGACCTTTTCCACCGCTTTAACGAGTTTGGTATCTACATGCCTGCCCTGCGCGAACGTGGCAGCGATATTATGCTGCTGGCTGACCACTTTTTAAAGATGGCCAACCAGGAACTGGGCCGCAACGTAAGCAGTTTTGCCCCTGATGTGATAGAGTGTTTCATGAATTACCGCTGGCCGGGCAATATCCGCGAGTTAAAGAACGTGGTACGCCGTGCAGCCTTATTAACCGAGGGCGACGAGGTGCAGATGAAAGCCCTGCCGCTGGAAATATCCATCAACACCAAATATATGATGCCGGCTGCTGCCGAACCGGCCCCGGTAAGCCATGCCGAACCAACCCCTGCCACTGCCAAAGAGCCAAAGCACGACCTGAAAAACGCCGCGCTGGAAGCCGAATACGATACCATATTAAAAGTACTGCGCGAGGTGAATTTTAATAAAACCAAGGCCGCCGAGATTTTACAGATAGACCGCAAAACATTATACAATAAAATGAAGGCCATTAATTTGGGCAAGTAATTTTGTGATGGAGGGAGAAGAAAAGAAAACCATTGACGCCGAGGTACTTTACCAACTGCGGCACGATATCCGCAACCAGCTTTCGGGGATGATCCTGTGCCTGGAGCAACTCCGTTTTGAACTGACCGACCCACCTCCGGACTGGCAATACTACATGGATTCTATCAGCGATGGCTGTAAGAATATCAATAAGTTTTTGGATGAGGTAAAGTAAAGGGGTAGCGATAACTCACCCGGTCGTTGCTTCGCTCGACCACCCTCTCTCCGCTGCGCGGAAAGAGGGGACATGCAATCTTCACTACAACTTCGGCCCTCTTTCAGCGCAGCGGAGAGAGGGCCGACCAGCGAAGCGTCGTCGGGGTGAGTAATCGCGTCAATGCAATTTCGCCACTTCCAACCTACAACTTTTTCACCACTTCTTTGTTTACCTGTCAGAAACAAAATTATACTCAACCCATTCATGTCCATTTTTAACTATAAACAGCGTAATAACATTACCCTGATCGCCATCATCTTGCTGGGGTGTTTGCTGTTTTACGCTCTTAGCGATCTGTTTAGCTCTATACTGGGCGCTATAGTGCTGTATACCATCTTCAGGCCATTTTACCTGTATTTGGTAGAGGGGAAGAAATGGAATAAATCGCTTGTGGCGGTTATCATCATATTAATATCGGTCATTTTGGTGGTGATCCCTTTTCTTACCCTCAGCTTTATGATGATCGATAAGATCTCTACCCTCAACCGCAATACCTTCCCGATAGAGGAATGGCTGGGTAAGCTGGATAAATTTGCCGGATCGAACTTTAAGCAGCCGCATCTGGCCGACAGCATTATGCTAAGAGTCGGTTCGCTGGCTACCGATCTGTTCCCATCGATATTAAGCAGCGCGGTGAGTATATTGATCACGCTGCTGGTAATGTACTTTTTGCTGTACTTTATGTTTGTGCAGATGCGCGAGTTTGAGGCCGGGCTGCTACGCTACGCTCCTTTCCGCGAGCAGCATGCCATGAAGTTTGCTGTAGCCCTGCGCGATGCTACCTATTCCAACGTTTTGGGCCAGGGTATCATATCCATTGTGCAGGGCGTACTGCTGGCCAACGGCTTCCTGGTGTTCGGTATCCCCGATCCGGTTTTTTGGGGCGTAGTGGGCGCTTTTATCTCATTTTTACCGGTGGTAGGCGCGCCTACGCTGTGCATCCCCGCGGCTATTATCCTGATGATAAACGGGCATTCGCTAAAGGGGGTTTTACTGCTGGTTTACGGGCTGATATTTATCGGTAACGTAGATAATGTGCTGCGCATGATCATTAATAAGCGGGTAGCCAACACGCATCCTATAATTTCTATCATTGGGGTATTCATCGGTATCCCGCTTTTTGGTATATTGGGGCTGGTTTTTGGCCCGGTACTATTATCGTACTTTCTGCTGCTGGTAGAGATCTACGAAACCAACCGCATGGCGGCCGACAGGCTGGAACGGATAAAAACAGGCCCTGATATTTAACTAAAATATCACACCAATTTATAAATTGACCATACTTTGACGGTAGGCTTAACGTTAACAAAACAGGCAAAATGCCATATTTGATAAAAATTAAACCCAATTAAAAACAATTGTTCAACTTAAAAATTATAATACTATGAATGATAACACAAAGGTAGTTGTTGCATTGCTGGCCGGTTTGGCAGCAGGGGCAGCGTTAGGCATATTATTCGCGCCGGATAAAGGTACCGAGACCCGCGACAAGCTGAGCGAATCGTTAAAAAACCTGGGCGACTCGATCAAAGAAACGGCTGCTGCCGAAATTGACAACCTGGTTGGCTTTAAAGACAAGATCGTCGACAGCATTAAAAACAAGGTAAAAGGCGCCGAAGAAGAATACCAGGACGACCTGGAACACGCCTGAATATAAAAATACGCTGATCTGTCCCGGCTAATTGCCGGGACAGGTTAAATAATATCTACAAACACATCTGCATGGAAGACAAAGACCCTAAAGACGAGCCGATAATTGACCAGGTACGCGAATACCTGGAAACCTATATCAAGCTGGCGCGCCTGCGGGCCATCGAGCGTGGCACCTCTATTTTTGCCGGGATGGTTACCGATGTATTTATCATCCTTGGTTTATCTATGACGGTGTTGTTTGCCAGCATTACCCTGGCGCTTTTCCTTTCAAGCGTGCTGCACTCATCGTGGCAGGGCTTTGGCTGCGTAGCCTTCCTGTATATCGTCGTCATTATTTTTGTGATGGTGTTCCGCAAAAGCCTGGAGAAACCTATTGTTAATGCCCTGATCAGAAAACTTTTTAAATAAACGCCGCTATGGACCTGAGGATAAGAAATATTGATGACCTGCACAGCGAAATAGCCCGTTTAAAAGGTGTAGAGCAGGAGCAGCGCACCGCTATTGGTCTGCGTTTTACCGGTCCGGCCAATATATTCGCCACCTTTATGTCGCTGTTCCCCAAATCGGCAGCTACCGAGGGGCTTAAAAGCAGCGGCGTATTAGGCCAGGATTTTGTAGGGCTGTTATCGCGCGTATTATTGCCGGTGGCGTTAAACAAAACCATCTTCCGCAACTCCAACTTTTTAGTGAAAACATTGGTGGGCCTTGCCTCGCAAAAAGCATCGCACTTCATCAGCGAAGATTCGGTAATGAGTGTGTGGGACAAAGCCAAAAGCTTGTTCAGCAAATTTGGTAAAAAGGATAAGCCAAAGGCCAATCCTGAGAATTTGAAGGGGTTTGGGGTGCCGGCGGAGTAGTCTGAACCGGGATTAAACAGATTTTCAGGATCTCCACGATTTTAAAGATCCTGTTATCTGTTAAATCAGATAGATCAAGGTTCAGACAATCTCCCGCGTTAGGGATTGAAGCGGATACCCGCCCGTGGCTAAGGCCTGTGCAGTATGAGCGGAAAGCCCGGCCGCAGGCAACGCCATAAAATAACTATAATATACCACCATCACTCTCTGTGTCCTCTGTGCAAACCTTTGTGCCCTTTGTGGTTAAATTTACCTTTATCCCTCCCAAACAAAAATCAACACCCAGCATTACCACCGTGTTAACATAAACTTTACCTTTGCAGTTAAATACACTGCACGTGGGAAAAGACAAATTAAGACGATTTGCCGAGGTAAGCACCTTTAAAAATGTGGTACAAATGGATGCCGGGAAACCTTTCCAGGGGAACTGGGCCAACGGCTTTTTTGCTAATGACAACCCCGTAGTGCTTGAACTGGCCTGCGGCAAGGGCGAATACACCGTTAACCTGGCCCGCCTGTTTCCCGAAAAAAACTTTATCGGTATCGATTACAAGGGCAACCGCATCTGGCGCGGCGCCAAAACCGCGCTTGAGGATAATATCCACAACGTTGGCTTTTTGCGTATACAGATAGAGAACCTGCTGGATTATTTTGGCCCGGGCGAGATAGACGAGATCTGGATCACCTTCCCTGATCCGCAGCCGCAACTGAGCCGCGAGAAGAAGCGCCTCACCTCATCACGCTTTTTGGTAATGTACCATCCGCTGCTAAAACCCGGTGGCATTGTTCACCTTAAAACAGATAACGATGGCCTGCACGCCTACACTGCCGATAAGATAGCCGAACTAGGCCTTAAGCTGCATACCCGCACCGAAAACCTGTACCAATCGCCCCATGCCGATGAGGTGCTATCGATAAAAACTTACTACGAAAAGAAATACCTGAAGGATAATAAAAATATTAATTACCTTAAATTCTCATTCGAATAAATATGGAGCGTGCCGACTTCTTCGACCAGGTTTACCAGGTGGTGCGTTTAATACCAAAAGGCAGGGTAACATCGTATGGTGCCATTGCCAATTATCTGGGTGCCAAAGGCTCATCGCGCATGGTGGGTTACGCTATGAACGACGCCGGTAAAGTATCGCCACAGGTACCTGCCCACCGCGTGGTAAACCGCCAGGGCCTGCTTACCGGTAAATTCCATTTCGGCGGCGATACCATGCAGCAACTACTGGCCGAAGAGGGCGTATTGGTGGAAAACGACCAGGTAGTGAATTTCAAGAACCTTTACTGGGACCCTAATATCGAGCTGGCGCTGTAATTATTACACATCCTTCCCTTCGATCTCCAATCCGTCATGCAGAGCTTTGAAAGCTGATGCCCTGTAAAATAGCATAACGCATGCAAACTAACCAAGGTTAAGACTCACCCGGTCGTTGCTTCGCCCGACCACCCTCTCTGCGCTGCGCGCAAAGAGGGATAAAGTTATCCGGCATTGCTCCTACCGGCTGCTCCGCGCAGCGAAGGGAGGGCCGACCCGCGTAGCGTAGTCGGGGTAAATACTTCCGTCATGCTGGGCACGACATCTTCTTCCAATTGGCAACAAAATAGTTACTTTAGTCCCTCACAAATTTGAATACATTTGAGATGATGAAAACTGGCTTAAAGATAGCTATCGGCGCCGACCACGCCGGCTTTGAATATAAACAAGTATTGGCAGGCAGTGTACAGGCAAACGAGATCGCCGATTTCGGCACCTATTCAACAGATTCGGTTGATTATCCCGATTTTGCCCACCCGGTAGCCTCGGCAGTAGAAAGCGGCAAGGCCGACTTTGGTATACTGGTTTGCGGCAGCGCCAACGGTGTGGCCATTACAGCTAACAAGCACCAGGGCATCCGTGCCGCCATCTGCTGGAATACGGAACTGGCCGCATTGGCCCGTCAGCATAATAATGCCAATGTGGTTTGCATCCCGGCCAGGTTTATATCGCTTGATGAGGCTAAAAAAATTGTGGATACTTTTCTGTCTACCGATTTTGAAGGTGGCAGGCATGCTACCCGGGTGGGTAAGATGAGTTGCTGAGAAGTTGAGACTCACCCGCCCATTGCTTCGCTTGGGCACCCTCTCTCCGCTACGCGGAAAGAGGGGAAGGGGCTATTAAATATTGCTTCTGCCCTCTTTACGCCGAAGGCGAAGAGAGGGTCGACCAGCGTAGCGTAGTCGGGGTGAGTCTACGGAGCTTAAAATAGAAACTAAAAACAAAGAACAAACATAAACTTCCGCAAAGCAGCCCTGCTGCCCAAACGGGCTAAACTGATCAAACAAACATGAAAAAAACCGCAACATGGGTTGCAGCTATGGCCATTGCCGCCACAGCCTGCGCCCAGCAAAAACCCGATCAGAATGCGATAAAGTATTCGAAACTGATCACCGCTGAATTTGCCAAGCAACAACTGAGCGTTATTGCCGCCGACGACATGGAAGGCCGCGAAACAGGCCAGCCTGGTGCCGAAAAAGCCGCTAAATACATAGCCGGCGAGTACAAAAAATTAGGCTTATTGCCTGCCAACAAGGGTTCGTACTTTTTAGATGTGCCTTTAACCCAAACCAGCTTTAAAGTAAGCAACTTCACCGTTAACGGTAAGGCATTAACTATGGGTAAAGATTTTTACGCTACCGGTGGTGCCCCTACCACTACCGTTAAGGCCGACGATATTGTTTACGTAGGTTACGGTACCGATGCCGAATTAACTGCCGACCTTAAAGGTAAAGTAGTGTTAGTAATGAACGAAAACCCTCCGGGTGCAGCCCCTGCAACGCCTCCGGCTGGTGGCGCAGGCGGTCGCCGTGGTGGGATGATGAACCCACGCATGCGTGCCATTATGGAAAAAGGCCCATCGCTGATCCTGTCTGCCAGCCCAACTGTGGCCCAGATGGCTCCGCGCTTTGCTTTTCAGCACCCGGGCGTTGCCCTTAAACGGGAACCTGGCGCAGCAGCGCCAGCCGGTGGCGGCCGTGGCGGTAACGCTATGGGCGGTGTGGTAACCATTAACATCACTACCGATGTTGCCGACCAACTGTTGAAGGCAACCGGTAAAACTTATGCCGCTTTAAAAACCGCTATTGATGGCGGCGCTCCGCAATCGCAAACGGTTAAAGCCAGTGTTAATACCTCGTTCGGTACCGAAACAAAAGATGTAATGTCGGCTGATATTGTTGCGATGATCCCGGGTAACGATCCAAAATTAAAAGATGAAGTTTTGGTATTCTCGGCCCACTATGATCACATCGGCTTAAACCTTGCGCCAGATGCAAAGGATAAAGTAAACAACGGTGCCGACGACGACGGTTCCGGTACTACCGGTATCCTTACCATTGCCCGTGCTTTTGCCCAGGCCCAAAAAGATGGCCATGGTCCACGCCGTACCATCCTGTTCCTGGGTAACGTAGGCGAAGAAAAAGGCCTGTTAGGTTCTGAGTACTACACCGAGCACCCGGTATTCCCGTTAGCTAACACCATTACCGATTTGAACATCGATATGATCGGTCGTATTGGCGATGACTACAAAGGCAACCCCGATTCGGCTAATTATGTGTTCCCTATCGGTTCGGCCATGCTGAGCAGCACCCTGCACCAAATTACCGAGGATGCCAATAACCTGTATACCCACCTGAAACTGGATTACCGTTATGACGACCTGAACGACAAGAACCGTTTCTACTACCGTTCAGATCACTACAACTTCGCTAAACACGGCGTACCAATTGTATTCTGGTTTAACGGTACCCACGCCGATTACCATGGCGCGGGCGACGAGGTAAGCAAGATCAACTTCCCGCTGTTAGCTAAACGCGCGCAGCACGCCTATTTTATGGGTTGGGAGTTAGCTAACCGCGATGCGCGCCCGGTTGTTGACGCCAAGGATGCACCTAAAAACTAATCAGGTTTTTATTGATATAGAAAAGAGGCTGTCTCAAAAGCGAGGCAGCCTCTTTGTTTTTGAGCGTAATTTTCAGTAACTTAAAGGCATGGGAGGAAAAGTAGTCTTTAAGGAATATGATCCTGACCAGTTAACCTTTTTACCGTATAAACTGGAGGAACTGGTACCGCAGGGTCATCCGGTACGTATTGTATCGAAGGTGGTCGATCAGGTAGATGTTAAACCGATTAACCGCAAGTATAAAGGCGGCGGGGCATCCAGCTTTCATCCGCGGCTGATGCTCAAGCTGCTGATCTACGGTTATCTGACCAACACGTATTCTTCACGGAAGTTGGAAGACCAGGCCGCGCAGAATGTACATTTCATGTGGCTTTTAGGCATGAAAAAGCCTGATCACAATACCATCAACCGTTTCCGGAGCGAGAAGCTGTCGGGTGTTTTAAAGGAGATCTTCTCACAGATCGTATTGTTATTACAGCAGGAAGGTATCGTCTCGCTGAAAGAAGCTGTTTTTACCGATGGTACCAAGATCGAATCGGTAGCGAACAAGTACACTTTTGTATGGGGCAAAAGCATTAAGAACAGCAAGGAGAAGATGAAAGCCCAATTGGATGAACTGTGGAGTTATGCGCAAACCATCGCTGCCGAAGAACTTAAAGACACCGCACCGCTGGAATACAGCGAGATCAACCCGGAAAAAGTAAAAGAAACGATCTCAAAGATCAACGCCGCCCTGGACGATAAGGAAGATGTCGATAAGAAAGTAAGGCAGAAGCTGAACTATGCCAAAAAGCACTGGCCGGAGAACCTGGCCCGGTATGACGAGCAGGAAAAGCTGTTAGGCGGTCGCAACAGCTTTTCGAAGACCGACCCGGGTGCCACCTTCATGCGGATGAAAGAAGACCCTATGCTGAACGGGCAGCTTAAACCCGGATACAATCTGCAGATCTCCACCCAGGAGCAGTTCATCTTGAACTATAGCCTGCACCAAACCACAACCGATTACCAGACCCTTCCATCACACATCGAACAATACGAAACTTTATATCATGCACTTCCAAAAGCGGTAGTGGCCGATGCGGGCTACGGTTCGGACGAGAACTATGGCGTATTACAGCAAAAAGGCATTGAAGCTTATATCAAATACAACACGTTCGACCAGGAACAAAATAAAGGCATCAAAGCATTCGGTAATGACAGTTTGCACTATAATGAACAGGAAGATTACCTGGTATGTCCGATGGGACAACACATGCAGCATATCGGCACCGGGCAGCGGGTCTCCACATCCGGCTATGTGCAACTGATCAGCCGCTATCAGGCGCAGAATTGTGAAAACTGCCCCATGCGGGGCGTTTGTCACCAAGCAGCCGGTAACCGCGTGGTGGAGATCAACCACAGCCTTAGAATACACAAGCAGATAGCGAAAGAAAGATTGAATACCGAACAGGGCATCAAATACCGAAAGCGACGGCCCGCAGATGTCGAACCGGTGTTCGCCAACCTGAAGCATAATCACGGCTTCAGGCGATTCCTGCTGAAGGGAATGTCCAAAACCGAGGTCGAAATAGGGTTATTATCCATCGCACATAACCTCAGAAAGTGGAAAGCCTGATAAAAAAGGCTTTTTATCCGATAAAAACACCTGAACCAACTCAAAAAAATCGAAAGCAGGCTGATACAGTCCCGCTTTCCTAATAACTCATCTAAATCGGCATCAACGAAAAAACCGCCTCATAATTGACTTATGAGACGGCCTCTTTTTGTTTTACGACAATCATCGCCCGAGCCCTCGAAAAAGCACTGGGAATGTGCGATTCCCTCCCATTGGGAGAGTAATAGCCCATGATTAGACAGTTCCCTCCTTGGGGAGGGGTGTGCCGGGCTTGTGTAGTGGTAGGGAGGGGTTTAGTCGATATGCTATACCGTATAAACCCCTCCCTACACCCGCCCCATGGGAGGGAATCGCACATTCCCAACGCTTTTATTACAATATGCCTAATTATGGGCTATTACTATTGGGAGGGTGTAGGGAGGGGTTTAACCACGATGCAACATCGTATAAACCCCTCCCTGCCACTACACAAGCCCAACACGCCCCTCCCCGTGGGAGGGAACTCCTTATTTATTTACCTTAAAGCCACCTATTTGTGGCTTGTTGAAGCGTTTTGAAAAGCAATGCCTGTGCTTCCATTAAGCGTTTGCACCCGTTCTCCGCTCCAACTCCGCGCCTTGCCACCAGCACACCCTATCGCGCGCTTGCAGGGTTTCCACTACGCCCGGGTTTATGCCGAACGGTTGTGCCATCAAACCAAAAAAGCGGCCCGAAAGCCGCTCTCTTTTAGAAAAATCACAATTAATATTTTAAGGCACCAGCAGCGCGTAAATAAGGTAGCAGATAATTGCGCCCGCTATAGCCGATATAAAGCCACTCAGGCGCTTCTTCTTCATAAAGCAAAGCATCACCAAGCCGCTCAATGATATCAGCACCAGGAAGCCGGCCGAGATGTCGATCACCCAGCTCCATTTCGAACCACTGTCGCGGCCTTTGTGCAGGTCGTTAATTACACCAACCAGGCCAAGGCTCACCTCGTTCAGCTTATACTCGCCGGTCTTCCGGTCAACAAAGGCATCGGCGCTATAGCCGGGGCCTTTAAAGGATAATGAGCATTGGTTATCCTCAATCAAAAAATCGCTTACCGCGCCTTTAATGTGGTGGGTGCTACGCAAGCGCTCAACTATCTCCAGTTTTTTAATGGCGTTGGTATCAGTGGCGTTTACCCACTCTACCGGCATTTTGCCTTTGTACTTGGTCAGGTGCTCTTTATCGCCAAACCAATCGGCATGGTTAAGGGTAAGCCCCGTTACCGAAAAGAACAGCACGATAACAAAACTGACCATCGACAAATAAATGTGCAGCCAGCGCGACAGTGCCGCCGTGTTTTTTTGCCAGGCAGGTTTAGGCTTTTTATCCGTGCGCGGATGCCTTACCAACGTGCGGGGTTGCCCTGGTTTATGTTCAGCCATTATTTAATTTTATGATAATCCAGCGATGCTGAAGCAATTTCTGTATTTGCGGCCAGATCTATCACCTGGGTTTTTTTAAACTCCATTTCCTGGTTGATCAGTTGATAGGTACCATGTTCGCGGGCAGCCTCAATGTAAATGGTGTATTTACCCTGTTTCACCAGGTTGCCTTTGTCATCCTTACCATCCCATTTCAGGGTGTATTTGCCCGGCGCACGGGTAGCGCTGGTGGTAGAACTGATGCTGCTGTTTTCGGCAGTGAAGGCCTCGTTATAGGTTTCGTACCACGAGCGCATATCGCGCAGCCAGCGTGGTTTATTGTACCAAAGGGCAATCATACGCACCGGTTTTTTATCAGCATCCATTACCCAAACGGCAACAAACGGGCGGTGCACGCGCACACCCTCAATTTGCGCCAGTTCTATGTTGATAGACAATTCGTACTTAGTATCCCAAAGTTTATCTTTTGATATACTGGCGGTGGTTACAGCAGGTTTTGCGGCAGGTTTTTCCAAAGCTTTAAAGCCATCGCTTTCAATACGTTTGCCGTCGGCGGTGATCATCATGTATTCGGCGCCTTCAACTTTTTCAACCAGTGCTTTGCCTTCGGCAGGGGTTAATACGTTTAACGAGGTTGCCAAAGCGCCTGCGTCGACAGCGTTTGGCGCAATAACAGTAGCGCTGATCACCTGCTCAACCGGGCGGCCGGTACGCGGATCTACAATGTGCGAATACCATTTACCCTGTATCATTTCGCCACGACGGTAGTTGCCGCTGGTGGCCACAGTTTTGTTGCTGATGTTCAGCATGGCTACTGGCGCATCGTTCTCGGCATCAGCTTTAGGGTTGGCTACGTTTATTTGTTCGGTATGCTCGCCACGCACCATAATATCGCCGCCAATGTTCAGCACCACGCCGTTTACACCGTTGGTATTCATGGCAGCAGCGCAGGCCTTATCCATAATATAGCTCTTAGTGAAAGTGTTCAGCATCAGCGATGCGTTATCTAAACGGGTAGCGGTTTGGTTGTTAACATCCAGTGCCCAATGCGCTTGCTTAACCTGCGCAACAGCGTTGTTAATTTCGGTTTGAGTTGGCAATTGGTTACGTTGCGCGGCAGCCTTCCAAACTTTACCTACAGCTTCTGCCGATGCGTCAAGTGCGCCGTTGGTTTGCACACGCCATTTATCAAACAGGTTCAACACCTGGAATAATTCAGGCGATACTTTTACTGCCTGTTTGCTGCCATTCATCCACTGGCGGAACTCGCTTTTAGCATCATAACCGCTCAATATCTTATTCAGGCGATCTATTTCTGCCATGGCAGCATCCTCTGCCTTTGCAGCTTCATCTGGCGATGTGGCCGACACTTTTATTTCAAGCGAGGTACCCAGTACGTTTTCGTAATCGGATACATAAACGCGTGTGTTTTTTGTGTTTGGTACGGTAAAGTTGCTGCACAACATCAGCAGGAAACATCCCGAAAAGAGCGTAATTAGCGATTTCATTTTTAATTAGACTGATTATAAATAATAGTATATATTTAATTATCAATAAGTTACATTGATATAACTTATACTTATAGCTTATTGCTAAGATAATCAGGCTTTTTAAATTATCAACAGGAAAATTTTTTAATAAAAAAACGGGTGAAAAATGCTCCATTAGGAGCAAAATATCGGTAGTAGTTTGATAACATAGGCGTTACCGCTTGCCTTTAAGTACGCCATATATATTCCGTACCTAAAGGCACGGGGGGAATAAATATAATACGGTTCTACCAATATTTCACCCCGCCCGGGGTGCCATTAAGTTAAGGATGATCAGCCGAATAAAGCCCCCTCTAAATCTCCCCCGGTAGGGGAGACTTAGGCTGCACAAGCGCAAAATTCTTAGAGTCCTCCCCTTTGGGGAGGATTATTTCATGAGGGCTTCGCCGTTTAGGTGGGGCTTAAAAGCTTAACTTAATGACATTGCCCGCCGGGGTGTCAAGCCTCTTAATAATCCCATGGTCCATAGCTAACGCTCGGCTCTGGCATAAACCTGTAGAGACAAAGTATCGATAATCACCATTACAACGGTGGCGTGCCCTTGTCAGTACCTTAAAAAAACAGCGAGAGGAGAAAAAGTGAAAAATTGAACAAACACACTTATTTAGCTATACATCAATGTGTTACGTGTTCAAATTTTGTTCAAAAAATAAGGATTTTTGTTCATTTTTTGCTTGCGCCTGAACAACAGAAGTCGTTAAATTTAATAAACCTTCTTAATTCCCGCTACGGCTTTTATCGCCTTCAGAAATTTGCTTGATTAAAGTGCCCCAGGCAATTGGGTTAAGCAGTGGGTTAGGCATCAGCGAATGCTGGTTCAGGATATTGATATGCTCGCCCTGGGCATAGGCCGATTGGATCTCGTGTGCATCGCGGGGCAATGTTTTGGCCATTTCGGCGATCGAGCCTTTACTCAGATTTTTGCGGGCTACCTCCAGGTCATCATCCGCCAGCTTCATGGTTATAAAATCGCGCCTGAACTCATCAGTAGTAGCCCATGGGAACACCTTAAAAGTAGGCAGATTGGTGATCTGCGATTTCATGGCCACATTGTGGGTATAGCTTTTATTGGCATTTTCGGGGATCACCACCGTAACCGGCGAAAAACCTACGCAAGTAAAGCGAAGCGTATCCTGCTCATGCGCTACAAACGAAAAGTAGCCTTTGTAGTTAGCAATAAAGGTTTGCTTGTTAGCACTGATATTGGTGATGGTAACATAAGGGATCACTACGTTGCTGCTATCGGAATTATGCACCACGCCCGAAAACTGCACCAATGGTTTCTCCTGCTGCTGCGCGAAAACCGCCGCTGCCGAAAAAAAAACAAGCAACAATGCTAACAGGTACTTCATGGTTTCGGTATGCCCCTTATTGGTTATAATAACTCCTTACAAAGATAATTTATTGCAACAAAGCCAATGCCAATTTAACAATTCTTAACACTAACGCATGTTTTCGGGCAGTACGGCGTTAGGGTCGTCTATATCGGTTAGGTTAATGGCTTCAACAGCGGTAATTTCGGGTACAGCCTTTATAATGGCCTGCTCAATGCCTGCCTTTAAGGTCATGATACTCATCGGGCACGATCCGCACGACCCCAATAACCTTAACTTTACCACATTTTCCGGTGTTATCTCCTCTACAGATACATTCCCGCCATCGGCCTCCAAATAAGGACGGATAGTATCCAATGCCGACTCCACCTGTGCTACTAAACTCATTTTAATTTATTTATATATAAAGGTATTAATAATTTTTTAATTCAAAGAGGCGCTGCTCTTCCCCATCTTGTCATTGCGAGGAGCGGCTGGGCCCTGTGGCTTGGGGCGACGCGGCAATCTCGTAGGTCGCAATTCAAGCTACGAGATTGCCGCGCTATAGCTCGCAATGACAAATTGTTGAAGCCTCACCCTGCCCCTCCAGAGGAGAGGGTTCTAAAAGTCCTTAAGCCCTCCCTGCTGGGGAGGGTTTGGGTGGGGCTATTTACTATTCGCCTTCGCATTTGCGATCGCCACCTGTTGCGCCACGCGTTCGGCAATATGCATAAAGGCTTCGGTCATTACGCCATCCTGCAACACTACCGGCGCGCCGGCATCGCCCGATTCGCTGATGCTTTTCACCAGCGGCAATTCGCCTAAAAATGGCGCTGCTATTTGTTGGGCCAGCTTTTTACCGCCATCCTGCCCGAAGATATAATAACGGTTCTCCGGTAATTCGGCAGGGGTAAAGTAGGCCATATTTTCTATCACACCCAAAATAGGTACGTTGATGGCTTCCATCATAAACATGCCTATGCCTTTCCTGGCGTCGGCCAAGGCAACGTTTTGCGGGGTAGTAACAATCACCGCGCCTGTTACCGGGAAGGTTTGCGTTACGGTGATATGGATATCGCCGGTACCCGGCGGCAAATCGACTACCAGGTAATCCAGTTCGCCCCAATCAGCATCGTTAAACAACTGCTTTACCGCGGTTGAAACCATTGGTCCGCGCCATGGTACGGGTTGGTTAGGGTCGGTGAAGAAACCTATCGATAATAATTTAATGCCGTATTTCTCTATCGGTTCTATGCGTGTTTTACCATTCACCTGGCTGGCTTGCGGGCGCGCGCCCTCCAAACCGAACATGATGGGTACCGACGGCCCATAAATATCCGCATCTATTAAACCAACCTGCGCACCGCTTTTTGAAAGTGCCAGAGCCAGGTTGGCCGCCACGGTAGACTTACCTACACCACCCTTGCCCGATGCTACCGCGATGATATTCTTCACGCCCGGTACCCCGGTGTTTTTTTGGGTGGTAACGCGCGAGGTCATATTTACGCTCACCTTAATCTCCTTGCTGATAAAGTGGGCGATGGCATTGCGGCAGGCATTCTCTATCATCGCCTTCAAGGGGCAGGCCGGCGTGGTCAGTATCACCGAGAAGCTTAAATTGTCGCCATCAATGGCAATATCCTGTATCATGTTAAGGGTAACCAGGTCTTTTTTCAGATCGGGTTCCTCAACGTTGCTAAGTGCTTGTAAAACTTGTTCTTTAGTAATGGTCATCATGCAACTGCAAATCTACTACAACACGGGGGGAAGTTTGTCATGATAATGAAAAATAGCTTTACCTCTCCCCAATCCCTCTCCTAAATAGTTTGTCATTGCGAGGAGCAGTGGGGAAGCCAGTGAAATGGGCGCGACGCGGCAATCTCGTAGTAAGCAGAGTAATGCGACGAGATTGCCGCGTCGCGCCATCGCTAATGCCCCACCCGGGCTCCTCGCAATGACAATGTGGTATTGGGGAGATTTAGCTGCGTTCCAAAGGAAACATTTTACCCTTCGCAGCGTTTGTATCGGATAAGATTTAGTTTAGCTTTGACAAAAATACCTCTTGAATGCAGCGCCTCAACCCCAAATATATCCGTATAGCCATTATCACTCTTGTTTCCCTGCTGGTACTCTTAATTATCGGGGGCTTTGTTGCCTGGTCAAAGCGCGAAGTGTTATTGAGAAATGCCATCGCAAAAGCCAGGGCCAAAGCAAAAAAGGATTATAATCTTGATGTACAACTCACCGATCCGCACTTTACCGGATTAACTACTGTGGCTTTTACGTCTATCACCGTTGTTCCCGAAAATCGCGATAGCCTGTTGCGTATTACCAAATTTGAGATAGGTGTAAAGTTGTTCCCACTGTTGTTTGGCAAGGTAAAACTGGCCGAAGTAAATATGGAGACCGGCAACCTGAACCTTACCAATATTAAGGGCGTAAAGAACTTCGATTTCCTGTTCCGCAAGAAAAAAGACACCACTACAGTACACAAAAAAACCGACCTGGCCGATATTGCCGATAACCTGATCAACCAGGTGCTTTATAAAATACCCGATAACCTGGAGATGAAAAGTTTTAGGGTAAGCTATACCGATGATTCATCGAAGGTTACAGTTGCTACAACGGCTTCGATAAAAGATGGCAGGTTATCATCAAACATTAAAGTAAATAACAGCGATACCATCTGGCATTTTGCCGGGACGATGCACCCATCGGATAAGAATATCGATATCAGCCTGTTCTCTGATAAAGGCAAGATCACCCTGCCGTTTGTAGAGAAGCGCTTCCATGCCCATGTGAGTTTTGATACCATCACCACCCGCCTGAATAAGGTAGAGAACAGCGGTGGCGAGACCCGCATCTTTAGTACATTATCGGCACGCAACCTGGTGGTAAACCATAAGGCGCTTGCGGCCAATGATATTGTGGTGCCTAATGGCTCGATAGATGCCAATATTTTTGTAGGATCTAACTTTGTTTCGCTGGATAGTTCGTCGGTCATTTACATGAAGAAGCTAACCGCGCACCCCTATCTGAAATATACGCTGAACCCGGTGAAGATCTACGAGATGAAGGTAAACACGGGCTGGGTAAACGCGCAGGATATGTTCGATTCATTCCCCGGCGGTACGTTCGAATCCTTACAGGGCATACATGTAGCGGGCAAGCTGAACTACAAGATGAATTTCTATTTGGATACCGCTAACCCCAAGGATGTACAGTTTGATTCGCGACTGGACAAGGATGGCTTTAAAGTGGTGAAATATGGCGTTACCGACTTTGGTAAGCTGAACGGTGATTTTATTTATACGCCGTACGAAAAGGGCAAACCGATGCCGCCACGCATCATCAGCAATGCCAACCCCTACTATACCCCACTGGAAGAAATTGCCCCCGACCTGCGCAATGCCGTAATGACCGCCGAAGACCCTACTTTTTACAAAAACAATGGCTTTGTTGAGGAGGCGTTCCGTAAATCGCTGGCGACGGATTATATGGAGAAGAAATTTAAGCGGGGTGGCAGCACCATATCGATGCAGTTGGTTAAAAACGCCTTCCTGAGTCGCCAGAAAACACTGGCCCGCAAAATGGAGGAGATCCTGATCGTTTGGATGATAGAGAGTAACCGCATCATGACCAAGAACCGGATGCTGGAGGTTTACTTCAATATTATTGAATGGGGCCGCAACGTATACGGCATCGGCGAGGCATCGCGCTATTATTTTGGCAAAACACCGGCCGAGCTGACACTTGGCGAAAGTATTTATTTGGCCAGTATTGTACCGAAACCAAAATCGGGCCTGTACGCGTTTTTGCCCGACGGCAGCCTGAACCCGCGCTTGAGCTATTATTTTAATGTTATAGGTAATTTAATGGAAGGCCACGGATTAACCGTACACCGCGACAGCAGTAATTATGGCCTGTTCACCGTGCGCCTTAAGGAAAGCCTGCGCAGGCAGTTGAACCCGGCTGATACCGGCAATATTACCCGCATATTTAAGCAGGGCGATGACGATGACGAAAACGATATGCCGGTAACCCAGGTTACCCCGCCACCTGCACCGGAACCGGAAAAGAAGCCGAATTTTTTCCAGCGATTATTTGGCGGTGGCAAAAAGAAGGATAGCACCAAAAACGAGGAGCCAAAGGTTGATACTGCCGGAAAAACCAAAAAGCAGATCCGCCAGGAAAAGCGGGAGCTGAAAAAGCAGGAGAAAGAGCGCCAAAAGGAATTAAAGGAACGCGGATTGTTATAATTCATCCCAATACATTGCAGAGACACGATACCTCGTGTCTCTTTTTGTTTGCTGAGAATGACGTTGTGTTTTTTGACGATAATTTATAACAGGGATGTCAGTCTGAGCTTGTCGAAGACTGGTTCGAGGGGTCTGCCCGCCATGGTTCGACGTGCTACCCATGACAGCCTACCCCACAGGTTTTACGATACTACTTCTTCCCGTTAGCCTCAATATAATCGGCCATAGTATTTACATCCACCAATATCTTGCGGCCTTCTTTAGGGTCTTGGATATTAATGCCGTATTCCTTTTTCAACAGCACGATCAGCTCCAGCGAGTCGATAGAATCTAAACCTAAACCATCGCCAAACAGCGGTTCATCGTCCTTAATATCCTCGGGGGTTAATTCTGTCAGGTTTAAAAATTGTATGATCTGGACTTTTAGCTGTTGCTTCAGTTCTGTTTTTTCCATGCTGTAATTATATTAAATTTTTTCGTTTTAAGCCTATTACCGTTATGGCTTGCAGCAATAGGGTAATGCCGATCAAAGGTATAATGTTTGCCAGTACATCGGTAAATTTTCCGCCCTCTAAAAATAAGCCGTAGTAAGCTTCGATACACCAATGCAGCGGCGAAAAGTTCACCAGCGCTTTCATTGGCCCGGATACTACGTAGCTGGGCACCATTAGCCCGCCGATGGCCGCCAGTATCACAATAGATACCGCCCCGAAGCCGTTGGCCTGCTCCTGTGTTTTAGCAAATACGCCAATGCATATAGCATAGCTTACCGCGCACCACCCGGTGAACAGGGTAACTACAATGAGCCCCAAAACATCATGCGGGATATTCAGCGCGGGCAGGCCCATCACCGGGAACAGCCATACGCCAATAGTAAATATCACCAGCGCCTGGAACATAGTTACACCCAGGTAAACGATCTGCTTTGATGCCAGCCCAACTAAGTAATTGGTAGGCATGGTCTTCAACCGGATATAACTGCCGCTCACTTTTTCGCGCACTACGCTGCCGCCTAGACTCATTACAATGAAGAACATGGCGAAGATGGTCCACGCCGGCACGTTATGCTGGGTGGCGTTGGGCACCTGCCTGTCGCTGCCACGCGAGGTGGGTATCTGGTTGATGACGGTCTTGCTGCTCAGCATCTCTTTTTCCAATGCAGGAGGCAGCGGTTTATCATTAATGGACATGTACAGGTCGCCCAGGGTTTCGCGGCTTTCTACCAGTTGCAAAGCGCTACGCAGGGCACCCTGTACCGAGAGGCGCAATTGCTCCTGCAATACCGGGTTATAATACATGCTGATAGGATTGGTGTCCGATGCATTAGCCTTTATCGAGTCGCCCTCCAACCCAAAACTTTTTAATGCTTTATTGGCCGATGCTTTTGCCCGTTCGCTTACTTTAACCGAAAAATCGGCAGGGATCATAATGGCCAGTTCAGCTTCTTTGCTGTGCAGCCTGGTGTTGATGCCGGCGCTATCGGTACCTTTTGGCAGTTCGGACACCTTGAACATACCGATATTATTAATGGCCTGTATCAGCTGCGGGCTAAGCTTGCCGGTATCCCTGTTGCTGACCAGCAACAGCAGCTTGTTCTTATTCATGAACTGAAAGGTGCTGTTCTGGATACTGGTGACCACAATTACCAGCGCCACGGGCATAATGAACATCAGCAGAATGCCCACCTTATCGCGCAGCAAAATGCGCACATCTTTTATTATGGTGGCCCAAAGCTTAAACATCATCCCTAAAATGTTTACCGGTTAAATTTAAGAATAGTTCTTCCAGATCGTGGTGCTTATGTTCTTCCAGCAGGTCATCCAGCGATCCCTGCGCCATCACCTGGCCGTTATCCATCAGGGCTACCTGGTTGCAAAGGTCCTCGGCCTCACTTAACTGGTGCGAGGTGTATATCAGCGTAGTGCCGCTTTTGTTCAGCTCTATCAGGTAATTGATGATGGCGTGGCGCGTTTGCACATCAACCCCAACGGTAGGTTCGTCTAAAAACAAAATACCGGGATTGTGGATAACGCCAATGGCCAGGTTGACTCTACGTTTCATCCCGCCGCTAAATTGCTGTACCTGCTTATCGCGCACATCTTCCAGGCCCATAATGTTCAGCAACTCGTCGGTCTTTTGTTTGATCTTGTTACGGCTCAGGCCATACCAGGCGCCGAAAAATTCCAAATTCTCGGCAGGGCTTAGTTCCTGGTAAAAAGAAAAATCCTGCGGTATAAAACCGAACAAGCGGTTCACGCGGTATTTATGACGGCCAACTTTTACGCCCGCCAAAGCGATGCTGCCCTCGCTGGGTTTCAGCAGGCCGGTCATTAAATTCATTAGCGTGGTTTTGCCCGCGCCGTTGGGGCCGAACAAACCGAACCTGTCGCCTTTAGCGATCTTTAAATTTAAATGAGTAAAAGATGGCTCCCCGTTCCCCGGGTATTGGAAACTGAGGTTCTGGATATCGACAGCCGGGTAAGTTACGTTAACCATTTAATGTTCTTCAAAGCTATAAAAGCTTCTCTTTCTAATTCGGCAATTTCCAGCAAATAGTTGCCCATGGTATCAAAATCGGCCTGGCTGCCAATACGGCCTTTATAAATGCCGGCCGCGTGTACCGCCGCTGTGCGCCATTTATCGCCTGCAAGTGTAAATAGTTTAGATATCTCTAACAATTCGTCCTGTGGCAAATAGGCGTGGGCCTGCTGTAAAAATGCGGCATAAATATAGCGAAATCCGCCGCCACCGGTACCAATTTCTTCCTGCATGCGCACCAGTTGCGCCAAATACAGTTTGGCTTTCTCTAAACCCAGCTTATCGCGCCAGCCTTTTATTTTATTCCCGGTGAAACGGATGCCTTTAACCCCCGCGAATGGACCGGGTATGCTCAACATATTGAACACATTACGTTTGATGCCGCTTTTTATCGCTTCGCGGATGCGGCCGTCGGTTATCTCGCCATTGTATTTGGTGTAATACACCTGCCCTTTTGGCGCTAAAGCCCCTTTGGCAAAGCGCACCCGCTCCAATTCGTAGCTGGTTAGGGTGGTGGGTGTCTCCATGATCGGGTCGCTGATCAAATAGTTATCACCCTCCTTACCGTAAACGATCAGGTTATGTGCGTTGAAATGGAAGCGGTATTCTTTAGGGAAATAGCTGAGATAATAAACCCCTACCTGGCAACCTACGGGCTGACCGGCATTTAGCTGCTCCATCAGGTAAGTTTCGGCCTTTTCGCGCGAACTGAATTTTTTTCGGATGACCGGGATATCCAGCGAACGACAGGTACGGCCGAAGATCCAGCCGGGCATGGTACGGAACGCTATGGCCGGGCCATTATTAATGCTGATGAAGGGGATATAAGCGTAAAACAAACCCGCGCCAATGCCAAAAGCCAGCGGTTCGGTAATTTTACCTTTTGATGCTTCCCATAATAAACTACTGGTAACCCCCGATTCGCAATGTGCCGATTGCCGGTGTTCTAGATCAATTTTCATGCACGGTGAGGGTTTTCAGGTCGGCGATGCTTACGTTAAAAGCTTCGGCGTATAGCGTTAATTTTTTTTCAGATAATTCATTAAATACATCAGGCTTAAGATGGCGTTTGATCTGCCATTGCCAAAAGCCGGTATACTGGGCCAGCAGTTTAATATCCATCAGGCGGTATTCCATAAAAAATAAAATAGGGCTGGCTTTGCCGTCAATTACCTGCTGCCTGGCCTGTGCCACGCGGCCGTCTATATCCTGCCAGGCCGCATCCAGCGCGCTTATTTTTACATCCCAGCCGCTGCTTAACTGCGTAACGTACTGCCCGCTCTCGTCGGTAGCATAGCACACCTCTTTGGTGATCTTGGCCAACGCGCTAAGGTCTTGTGGTACGTTCTCTTTTTTCATTTTAATTCTTTTCAATATGTAAAGGCCTCACCCTTCCCTCTCCAGAGGAGAGGGTTATAAAGCTTCTGAAGTCCTCTCCTCTGGAGAGGATTTAGGTGAGGCTTTCGGGTGTGCTTATCGCCCGTCTTACTCACCCCGACTACGCTTCGCTGGTCGGCCCTCTCTTCGCTGCGCGGAAAGAGGGCAGGAGCAGTATCGGTAACCCAGCCCCTCTTTTCGCGCAGCGAAGAGAGGGTGGTCGGGCGTAGCCACGACCGGGTGAGTCCCCCCGTTTGCAAGGTGCTCTACACCACCGTCAACATCGCATACATATAGCTAAACCGCGAACTTTCCGGCACCAGCAGCAATAACTTCTCACCTTTCTTCAATTTACCGCTGTGGAACATCTCGTTGATCATTAAATAGATGGATGCCGCGCCAACGTTGCCTACGGTATAAAGGTTAATAAACCATTTTTCGTAAGGGATGCCGCCGCCGTATTCTTCTATCATATCGTATATCTTACCGCGGAAGAAATTGCTGGAGATATGCGGTAAAAAGTGGTCGATATCATTAACGGTCAAACCTTTTTTCTCGAATATCTCTTTAATTTTTTGCCCACCCAACGGAACGATGTTATCGCTTAGCAAGCTGATATCCTGTTTTACGCTGAAGATAGATTTGTTCATGATCTCTTCGGGCGTATAATCCATAAAGCCTTTAAAGGTGCCGTCAGCTTCCTTTTCAGATCCCATGTACATGCAGGGTTCCATCCGGTCGGCATAGGATACGCCTTCTATCCACTCAATGCGCAGGCTTAAGCCCTCTTCATTGGGTTTATCCGACAGTAAAAATGCCGAAGCACCGTCAGATAACATCCAGCGTAAAAACTCTTTCGAGAACGCGATGTACGGGTTCTCGTTCAGTTCTACCAGTTTGTGGGCTTCCTCTTCAAATACATCAGATACCAGCAGGCCCGAAAACCTTTCTGAACCGGTAGCCACAGCGGTATTCACCTCGCCGGCTTTAATGGCCAGGTAAGCAAATTTCAACGCGTGCATACCGGCGCAGCAAACACCTGCAGGCGATACTACCTCTATGCCGCCAGCTTCGGGCAGCCAGCCGTGGGTCATCACCCCGTGGCTGGGCATCATTTGGTCGGGAGATGAGGTGCCGCAGCTTAGCAATTCAATATCTTTTAATTTTTCGGGGTCGTTATCAAATAATTCGCGTACGGCCAGTGCGGTCATCTGGGCATTGGTATGGGTCGACTTACCGCCTTTCTGCAACGCGTAATAGCGGTTGGTGATGGCGTTGTTACGCAATACTATCTTTTTAGATTTTGATGGTTTGCCGTTAATATAGCCCAGGTATTCCTCCATCTCGTCGTTACTAACGGGTTGGTTGGGGAAATAGGCCGAGGTATTAACAATATAAACCGGGTTGGCAGACATATATTTCGATCAGTTTTAGTTTAACAATAAGTAGTGCTGTTTTTTTGCACGGATGCTTTTTTGCGTAAATGGCCGCAAAAATATCGCATCTAAAGTAAGCAGTATGGGCGCACCTAAAAACAACGCTATAAAAAGATAATACTTATAAGCTGTTATCCAGGGCATTTTGTTTTTGCGTTTTGAAATAAATTTTGCCCAGGCCTTAAATATAACGCCGGCTTTGCCCTCAATTACCATCAGCGGATACTTAACACGCACCGCGCCTTTATCAACCATTTCCTGCTGTAAAGTGTCCCAGTCGCCGTTGTTTAAGTGCTGCAAAAGCACCTCGCCATAAACGCTGGTGTGCTTAATATCTTCTTCGGATACGCCCGGTTTAGGGAAGATATTAAGGTAGCGTTCCTTCTTACCTGTAAGCATCCAGTAAAAAATGGTGATGAAACTAACAAAATTGGGGTTATTATCTACCAGTGCTACGTTGCCTACAAATTTGGCGCCCGCATCGGCCAGTAACTGTTTTATCTTATCAAAAGCATTAAGCCACATGTTGCGCCCGGCAGATATGGTGACCACCGGCGTGTCTTTCACCACCGCCCTGAATTTAGGGTGCTGGATGATAGAGTTTGACGGGATACTTGGCGACAGGAACCAGGGCTGATAACCCAGGATCACCAGGTCGTAAGCATTGTGCTTTAATTCAAATGGTTGCAATTCGGTAGGCACGCCTAACTGGCAATCGGGCATAACGCTGAAGAAACGGCTGCCGGTCCAGGGGAAATCGTAATTAACCACGGGTTGCACCAAAACAATATCTACATCTACCCCACCGGCAATTAACGGCGCGGTAAAGTTGCTGATGATATCCGTCATCTGCCCCGATTGGGTATAGTAGATAGCTAAAACCTTTTTACTCATTCGGGTATAAAATTATAATTCTTCGGGTTTTATCACTTTTGATTCCTTGGCATACTCCTTCACCGCGTGCTGAACTACTGGCGAAAGCTTATCAAAATGCTTAATTACGAATGCCTTATCGGCGGGGATATCGGCTTTGTATTTTACTATTTTAGGCGAATGCTCCTGTATAGTTAAACGGAGGAAATGGTATTCGGTATTATCAGGTTCGGCGGCTAAGGCGGTTTCCAGTTTGGCTTTGCCAGCTTTAAATAACTTTAAACGCTCTTTTACTTTAGGCAAGCCAGCTTTGCGGATCAGTAAGGCGCCCGCGTAAGCCTGCTGCTCTTCGGTTAGTATAGATAATTCTTTTTCGATATCCTCCGGCTTGCCCGATGTCATGACGGCATAGAACGTGTTTTTATCCAGTTTTTGCGCTAATGCGCGTTGATAACTGCTGCTGACGGTCAACAGGAAAAGCATTACGAAAGTTATCTTGCAAACTATCTTCATTTTCATAAGCGATCAAACATAATAAAATTCCCCGGTTCTTTTTCGGGGATAAAAACACCAAGCCTAAAACAATAAGCCCGCATAATTGATTTAATATCCTGAAATATATTTACCCCGGGTATTCAATTAATTTTGTTTATTTTGAGGGTATTTAATTGATAAGGTTTAAAACGACTGAGCCCAACATATACTTTTAAAAATAGTGGAGAGGAAGGGATTCAAACCCCCGATACCTCCAATAATTATGTAGGGATAAGTCTATCAGACATACAAAAACAGCTACCGGGTGGATAAACACTTACCTTTTTCGGGCTTATGGGCAGTAATACTGGGCGGATCAAGCGGCTTTGGTTTTGCCGCCGTTGAAAAGCTGGCAGCGCACGGGATGAATATTGCCGTGTTGTACCGCGAGCCATCAGCCATGGCCAAAAAAACGGTTGCCACATTGGTTGAAGTAGCCGCCAAAAACGGCGTTGAGGTATTACCCTTTAACCTTAATGTATTGGATGCCGCATCGCGCCAAAGCTTTATGACCGATTTTGTTGCCGATAAAAAAGGTAAGGTAAAACTGCTGATGCATTCGGTTGCCCGTGGTAACCTGAAACCCCTGGTATCAACCCAAAAGAATGAAGCCCTGTTAACTACCGAGGATATCCAACTCACCAGCTACGCCATGAGCAACAGCCTGCTCGATTGGACACGCGACCTGCTCGACGCCGGCTTATTTCATGCTGATGCCCGTATTATCGGCCTTACCAGCGAGGGTGCCGATAAGCATTGGGATGCCTATGCCGCGGTTGCCATTGCCAAAGCATCGCTGCAAAGTTTGGTTACCTATATGGCAGTGGAGTTCGCGCCTTTTGGTATCAAAACTAATTTGATACAGGCTGGTATTACCAATACGGCCGCCCTGCAAAGAATACCGGGTAGCGAAAAACTGGTAGAGATAGCCCAAACCCGCAACCCCTTACAACGCATGACCGAACCGCGCGACGTAGCCGGGGTAATTTATTTATTATGTACCGACGAGGCCGCCTGGATAAACGGCAGCCTGATACACGTTGACGGCGGCGAACACTGCCGGTAATTTTACGAAACCGAATGAAGAACAGTATATTAAACCATCTGCCCTATAAATCGTCTTTCCGTTTTGTAGATAATATATCCCGCCTGACGGAGGATGAAGTGATCGGCGATTTTACGTTGAAGGAAGACGCCTTTTTTTACGAAGATCATTTTGCCGGCAACCCGGTAACGCCGGGCGTGATCATTACCGAAATTATGGCGCAGATAGGCCTGGTGGTAATGGGTATATTTTTGATATTGAAGGATGCTAATTTGGATTTGGGCGATGAGAGCGACTTGTTCCCGTTATTAACCTCAACCGATGTATCGTTCTTTAAAATGGTGCTGCCAGGGCAAAAGGTAACGGTGGTATCAAAAAAGCAGTACTTCCGTTTTGGTAAGCTGAAGTGCTATGTAGAACTGCTGGATGAAACCGGCGAGCTGGTAGCGCGGGGTATGTTCAGCGGAATAATTAAGCATGTAGACGGTTTTAAAAAATGAGCAGGCGCGTAGTTGTTACCGGTATAGGGGTGGTATCGCCAAACGGCGTTGGGGTGCCTGCGTTCCTTAATGCGATACAGAACGGCATTTCGGGCGTGAAATTTGTGCCGCTATACCAGGAACTTAACTTTAGTTGCCAGGTGGCCGGAGTGCCCGATTTTGAATGGGATAGCTTGAAGAAATACATATCCGAAGTTACCTTTCACGGGTTAAAAGGCACTAATATTGGCTACGGGATAACTGCCGCACTTGATGCCTGGGCCGATGCCGGTTTGCCTTACGATACCGACGAACCGCGCTGGGATACGGGCTGCATCTTCGGTAACAGCGTGGCCGATACCGAGGCTATGAAGAACGTGATCATCCGGGTAGATAATAGAGAGGCCCGCAAACTGGGATCGCGGGTGGTAGAGCAGGCCATGAACAGCGGGGTGACCAGCTATATAGCCGGCCGGTTGGGTTTGGGCAATATGATCACTACCAACTCGGTGGCTTGCGCAACGGGTACGCAGGCTATTTTAATGGGCTATCAATACATAAAACAAGGCCAGGCCAACCGTATGCTGGTGGGCAGCAGCGAATATGTTGACCCATACGTTTATGGCGCTTTCGACAGTATGCGGGTGCTTTCGCGCAAATTTAATGACGCGCCCGAAAAAGCGTCGCGTCCCATGAGCGCTACTGCCGGTGGCTTTGTGCCGGGATCGGGTTCGGGGGCTTTGATACTGGAAGACCTGGATATGGCCCTTGAACGCGGCGCCACCATTTACGCCGAGGTTTTAGGCGGCAGCAGCAACAGCGGCGGGCAGCGAGGCGGCGGCAGCATGACGGCCCCAAACCCTGCGGGAGTAATAAAATGCATTGATGATGCGGTAATTTCATCTGGTATTCATCGGGATGATATAGATTTGGTAAGCGGGCATTTAACCGCTACCATGGCCGATAAGCAGGAAGTACAGAACTGGGCGACGGCTTTAGGGCGTAACGGCAAGGATTTTCCACTTATCAATTCCCTAAAATCAATGATAGGGCATTGTTTGAGCGCGGCAGGGTCGATAGAATCGGTGGCGGCGATATTGCAAATAAAGCATAACTTTGCCCACCCAAATATCAACCTCGAAGATCCGAACCCCGGGATAACACAATTGATAGCTGAGGATTGTATACCATTAACAACGATTAAGAAAGATATTAATATATTAGCAAAGGCTAATTTTGGATTTGGAGATGTTAACAGCTGTTTAATATTTTCAAAATATAAATAACAAATGAACAGAGCAGAAATTTTAGACGAACTAAAAAAAATACTGGCACCTTATACCCTTGATAAAGAACAACTGGCCGGCATAAACGAAAACACCGACCTGATAAAGGACCTGAAGATTAATTCGGCTAACCTGGTAGATATTATTATCGACGCTGAAGAAAAATACAACGTGGAAATTGATTATGACGATGCCGAAAAAATGATAAACGTAGGCAGTTGTATCGATGTGATTGCCGAGCGTTTAAATGCCTGATGAACAGCATCGGCAACGATATTATTGCTTTAAATACTATTGATACTGCCCGTACCCGTAACCCGCGGTTCTACAAAAAAATATTAGCCGAAACAGAACAGCAATTATACTACGCTAATCTCAGCCATATCCCGCTTGAACAATTTGTATGGCTGTTATGGTCGGTTAAGGAGGCGGCGTACAAATGCCTGCAAAGATTGCAGCCCGATCTGGTTTTCTCTCCTGTTAAAACGGTTGTTATTAGCTTAGACACACCCGTCAAAGCCTCACCTGCCATTCCTGTAAATATTGTCAGTACCGGCTTTGATGATGACGCCAGCTTCAGGGCGACGATCTCTTTTCAAAATCAAACGCTTTACTCCCGCTCAATAATTTATGGTGATGAAGTGTTGCATACCGTAGCTTCGTTTAATCCTGATCTCAGGAATATCCATTGGGGTATAAAACGTATCGATACCACCGATCCGCAAACGCAATCATCCGCAGTTCGCCAATTCTTGCTGGCAGATCCTTTACTGTCTTACAACAAAAATTATAGCGTAGAAAAAAGCTCTTCCGGTTATCCGTTCATTACCGCTAAGGGAAAGAATACTGGTGCAATGGTTTCTTTATCGCATCATGGGGAATGGGTAGGCTATGCGGTGGTATAAAGAACCGTATCAACCATAATGTCATCGTGAGGAACGAGGACAATCTCTACATACGTCTGGTTTGTGCTTTTATGTTTAGTTAGTGCTGTATTTACGTCGGTCCGGCTATGCGCAGACTACCATTAATAACAGTACCAACCGATAAACAGCACCACGCAAACCTATTTAATCTCCTCCTCGTACATATCATTAATTAAAACAAAACGTTAAAGCTTTTAATTAACCAATAGTACCACTTAAAACATTGTTTATGAAAAAACTGACATTAACCCTATGCGCCCTGGCTATGTTAACCGCCGCTCATGCACAAACCGATACCGCCAAACACCACGGCTGGTTTGGCCGGCGCGATATTGCCGGTGCTGCGCAGATCCAGGTAACCTATCGCCCAGGTAAGCTGGGAGATCTGAATGCCATACTGAATAAAAACGCCATCCCATCCCTGCCCGAAAATAATATGTGGCTGAATTTAAGCATGAGCCATGTACATAAAAACTGGCTGTTTGAAGATGGTTTGGGCGGCTCATTCACCTCCACCGGCGATCGTAATCCATCAAACGGGATCCGGGCCAAATACAACCAGTTCCAGTTTTACACCCGCGCAGGTTATAATTTTTCGAATAGTGAAAACGTAAGGCTATATCCCTTTATCGGCTTAAACCTATCCGAAGCCATGCTGCGCATACAGGATGATAACCGCACGCAAAGCACAGCCGATTTTTCTAACGAATTAACCAACGTTACCGCAAGCAAAACACTTTGGAACCCGAACCTTGGTTTCGAACTTGGTGGCGGGTTTGATTATGTCATCAAGCTAAAACCTAAGCAAATGGATTGCTATACTATACAACGCAATATCCCTATTGGCGTACGGGTGGGCTATTACCTGCAGGCAACCAATTCTAAATGGAAGATAGATGATAACTATACCCTAAATAACGGCCCTGCCGGCAAGCAAAGCGCGGTGTTTGTATCGCTGAACATCGGGCTGGGATATGCGATAAAGCGATAATTTAAACCAGTTTTTTCAGCGCGATAATGGCACCAATGTGCAGGCCCTCATGAAAAGGTAAAAAGGCTATAGCATCCTGGATATTATGTATCTCTACACCATAACGGGTTGTCCAGGTTGGGTAATTACCCCAGATATCCTTTTGCAGATCGGCTTCTAAAGTATTGGTACTTGTGGTTAGCAGGGTTTTTATTTGCTCAAATTCTTCGGCCGTAAAAAACCTTTCGGGTTTGCTGCCGGGTTTGTAGGTATCGAAAAAAGCCTCGTCGATAGGCAGGGCAAGTCCTGCACGTTTGTAGCAAATACCGCATTGGGCTGCCACCATATGGCCCAGGTTCCAGATAATATTGTTATTGAAGCCTGCTGGAACGGTGTTCAATTGTTCGATAGTAAGCCCCTCAATAGCGGCAAGTATGGTTAAACGCGGGTTACGGATGGTATCAAATTGCTGGCTCATGGTTTGTAAAGGTTTGCTTGTATGCTGCAAACATAATTATTTGCAGCGTTTTGGCGTCTAAAAATTCCATGTAATGGTCATTTCCGTTCGCACAGGCTTGGCTTAACGGCGTTTATTATACCTTTACAAAAATTTTTGAGCACCAGGATGCCGGACAACGCGCTAAATACTTCTTATCGGTCGGATAAACCCATCTGGTATTTCCTGCTTTGCTGGACCATCTTCAATATTATACAAGCCTACACGCTTGAACTGCACCCCGACGAGGCTTACTACTGGATCTACTCGCGCCTGTTAGATTGGGGCTACTACGATCACCCGCCGATGGTAGCTATCTTCATCCGCCTGGGCGATATGCTGGTACATAACGAGTTAGGACTTCGCCTGATGACCATCTTGGCCAGCAGCGCGTCCATCTACCTGCTTTGGCTCATCCTGAAGCGCTATGCCGTGGAGGCCCGCTGGTTTTTACTGGTGGTGCCCGGTCTGCTCATCCTGCACATTTATGGTTTTACCACCACGCCCGATGTGCCGTTGTTCTTTTTTACCCTGCTGTTTTATTTTATCTACCAAAAATATGCAGACGAGGATAAGTTGCAATGGGCCTTACTGCTGGGATTAATTATTGCCGGTTTACTTTATAGCAAATATCACGGGGTACTGCTCATTGGGTTTACCCTGTTATCAAACATCAAACTGCTTAGGCGGCCAAGCTTTTATTTGATAGTTGTGCTTGCCGCCGCGTTGTTTACCCCGCATATCCTGTGGCAGATGCATCACGATTATCCGTCGCTCAGTTACCATTTGTACGAACGCTCGGCCGAGGTTTATGAACCGATTACCACCGTGCTTTACTTCCCGGGACAGATTCTGATGGCCGGGCCGCTCATCGGCTGGTTTTTGTTTTATGTGGCGCTTACCATTAAAATAAAGGATGCCTTTATCCGATGCCTGCTGGTTAATTTCATCGGCACGGTGATCTTCTTTTTATTAAACACGTTTAAAGGCGAGGTACAATCGCACTGGACGCTGATCGCCTTCGCGCCGCTGGTGATGCTGGTGCTGATCCGCTTTAAGCAATTAGGCGAGCCCCCCAAATGGTTTGCCCCGCTGGCGGTGGCTAATATTGTGCTGGTCATGGCGCTGCGGATATCACTTATCTTCCCGCCTGCCTTTATTAAGAACAGTTCGCGCTTTCAAAGCTATTATGGCTACCGCGAATGGGCTAAACAACTAAAGCAAAAGGCCGGCGATAATTACGTGATCTTTATCAGCGGTTTCCAGGAGGCATCAAAGTATAGCTATTACACCAATTCGCTAAAAGGTTTTGCTTATGATGCCCGTGCCTACCGCCGCACGCAATTTGATATCTGGCCCATTGAGGATAGCATGCAGCACAAGCGCGCCCTGTACACCATGGATTTTAATGGCAAGGGACTGGTGCTGGATAGCTTCCCCACCACCCGTGGCATGTGGCATAGTATGTGGATCGATAGCGTACGCACCTTCCAAAAGGTAGATATCCGTACCGATGCCAAAAACATGAAGGCCAAACCCGGACAGGCCATGGCTTTAGACCTCACCATCACCAACCCGTACAACTGGCCCATTAGCTTTAAGAACCAGGGCTACCCGCACGAGCTGGTGATAGCCGCCATTTTTTTACAGGATGAGGAGGAACTGTTCCCCGTGCGCTTCGGTTCGCGGCAGGATAGTATCAGTATCCCGGCTCATCAAAGTATTCCTTACCATTTCGAGTTTCACGCGCCGACTGTAAAGGGTAAGTACGAGCTGGTTTTTTCGGTGCGCACCACACCATTCCCGGGCGGCAGGAACAGCCGCCCCATTAGTTTTACCGTTGAATAATTACACCCTATGATAAAAAGATATTACCTGCTGATCGCCCTGTTTTTTACCGCCACCCTTGCCACCCGCGCCCAAACGCTTGATGTGCATTTTAACGGACTGGGCTTTTTAGATAACCACGAGTATAAGGAGTTTGTAGCTCGCTCGCGCACCTACTCAGGCACACGTACCGCGCTGGATTTTGGCCTGAACCTGGATAGTCTTAACAGCTTTGTAGTGGGCGTAAACGGCCTGCACGAGTTTGGCGCCAAACCATTCTTCGGTAAGGTAGACCCGGTGGCTTATTACCAGTATAAAAGTTCGGCCTGGCAATTTAATGCCGGCGCCTTCCCGCGCGAGGGTTTGGTAAGCAACTATCCCCGCGCCCTGTTAAACGATACGCTGCGCTACTTTCGCCCCAATGTGGAGGGCTTGCTGGCGCGATACCAAAACCACCACGGTTACGAAACTTTTTGGCTGGATTGGGTGAGCCGCCAAACCGTTACCGACCGCGAGCAGTTCATCTTCGGTGCATCGGGTAAGTACACACCCAAGGCCGATGGCAACTTCTACATCTCGCATTACTTTTTGCTGCTGCACGATGCCGGCGCCGAAGTGCTTTTACCTAACGACCATATCAATGATAACGGCGGCGCGCAAATACGCTTAGGGATGGATTTCAGCCACAAGCAAACCACCTTCGATTCACTTTCGGTTGAGGCCGGCGGTATGATATCATTAGAGCGCCAGCGCGGGGTAGATGGCTTTAAGATACCAAAAGGTTTTGTGGCCAGCGTTTACCTAAGCTATCATAAACTGGCCTTGTTTGATGAGTTTTACGCCGGCCAGGGCCACGAAATTGTTTACGGCGACTCGTACTACAGCAAAAAGACCTATAACCGGGTAGATATCATCTATACCCCATTCCTGTTTAAAAACATTAAAGGCCAGTTTGTATTCAGTTTCCACCAAACCCCCGAAAGCACCGGCAGCAGCCAGCAGGTGTTTAGGGTAACGTATGATTTGGGAAGGAAGACGATAGCGAGGTTTAAGGATAATTAAAGCAAAGAGGCCAGGAAAACTCCCGGCCTCTTTTACTTTAATTATTAAGCTTCCACTTCTTCCTTTTTCCCATACCGGCGAACGCGCAGGGCGGCTTGTTCGCGGTGGCCCATAAAGCCTTCTATTTCGCACAGGCGCATACAGTACCCGCCGATGAAAGCGCCCGCTTCCGGCGTGCAGCGCTGGTAGGTACAGTTCTTCAGGAATTTACCCACCCACAGGCCGCCGGTATAGCGCGCGGCCTTATTGGTGGGTAGGGTATGGTTGGTGCCGATCACCTTATCGCCATAGGCCACATTGGTTTCCGGGCCAAGGAACAGGGCGCCATAGTTGGTCATGTTATGCAGGAAGTAGTTCGGGTCTTTGGTCAATACTTCCACGTGTTCGTAAGCCAGTTTATCGGCTACTTCTACAGCCTCCTTTTCATCGGCCACAACTATAACCGATCCGTTATCGCGCCAGGCTACGCCGGCAATATCTGCCGTCGGCAGCACTAACAATTGCTTTTCAATTTCCACCAGCGTTTCATTGGCCAGTTGTTCGGATGTGGTGATCAGGCAGGCGGGAGATGTAGGGCCGTGTTCAGCCTGACCTAACAGGTCTGTAGCCACAATTTCAGCATCGGATGTTTCGTCGGCTATCACCAGCACTTCGGTAGGGCCGGCAAACAAATCGATGCCTACCCTGCCATACAGTTGTTTTTTTGCCTCGGCTACATAGGCATTACCCGGACCAACAATAATATCCACCGGCTGTATGGTTTCGGTACCGATGGCCATGGCGCAAACCGCCTGTACACCACCTAACAGGTAAATCTCATCGGCCCCGGCCAAATGCATGGCGCAGATGGTAGCCGCAGGCACTTTGCCATTAATTGGAGGCGTGCAGGCAATTACCCGCTTTACACCCGCCACCTTGGCGGTGAGGATGCTCATGTGCGCCGAGGCCACCATTGGGTACCTGCCGCCGGGGATGTAGCAACCCGCGCTGTTAACCGGGATGTTTTTATGCCCCAGGAACACGCCGGGCAGGGTCTCATACTCAATATCCTGTATCGATGCGCGCTGCTTAGTGGCGAAGTTCTTGATCTGCGCCTGCGCGAATTTGATATCGTTAACGGTTTGTTCGGGTACGGCGCTCACAATTTCGGCTATCTGCGCTTCGGTTAAGCGGAAGCTTTCGGGTGCCCACTTATCAAATTTTTCTGATAGTTCCCTTACGGCCACATCGCCATTGGCTTCGATGTTTTTGATGATGCCGCTTACAATTTCCTTAACCTTCGCATCGGCTTCTTTTAGCTCGGTATCGCTTTTTCCTTGTTTAATGTATTTCATAATTTATTAAATCCTTTGTCTTTATTGCTTTGGGGTTACCAACAGTATCTGGCTTTTATTAGCGCCTTTAACCGGCCATTCAATACCTATATTCATCAGGTAAGCGCCTTTGTAGGTTGTGCCCGGTTTATCGCGTTCTTCAATTTTTTGTATGATGTAGGCTTGATCAGCTTTCAGGCCTTTTAACTTCAAGGTGCTTGCCTGTCTTGAACCATACTGACTGCCCATCAGGTATTCGGCCATGTTATAGCAGATGACAGCCGATCTGGTTGTTGCATCAGAGTACTGCAGCGCCGAGCGGTTCTCTTCAAACGGCGATACCAAATGGTAAACTGTACCCTGTTGCACCAATGGGCGGATCACCTTGTATTCGGCTATTTTTTTAGCCGCGGTGGCCATATCCCCGCTATTCCATTTACGCAGGTCATCGCCCACGGCCAGTACGCCGGCCATAGATACATCAAATTTAAAATCGAGCGAAGTAGACTGATGCACAGCGTTTCCCGTTACCCAGCTTACCATGGTATTGGCAGGCAGTGCCCACAGGTAACCGTATTGCATATAAATACGGTCCAGGGGACTGGTATCATCGCTTACCCAGGCCTGGTCCATACGCGATAGCATACCCAGGTCAACCCGGCCGCCGCCGCTGGCGCAGCTTTCAAACCAAACATTTGGGAAGCGCTTTTTAAGTTCATCAACCAAACGGTAAACATTCTTCATAAAGCGGATACGCACTTCGCGCTGTATCTCCACCGGGGCGCTCTTCCAACCGGTTTCCGACAGGTAGGAGTTTTGGTCCCATTTAATAAATTTGATATTATTTTCGGCTAACAGTTTGCTCAATACCTCCAGCAGATGCTGATACACATCCTCTTTAGCCAAATTCAAATAACGGCGCGTAATGGGCAGCGTACGGTTGGGTGGCATATCGAAAACCCAATCGGGGTGGTTTTTATAAACTTCGGCAGCGGGCACCAGGCTTTCCGGCTCTATCCAGATACCGAAATCCATGCCCATATCGTTTATCTTTTTAATCATCGGCCCCAGGCCGTTCGGGAATTTTGTTTTATCTACCTCCCAATCGCCCAACCCGGTGGTAGAGCTGGTGCGGCCCTTAAACCAGCCATCATCTATTACAAATAATTCAATGCCGATGTCCTTTGCTTTTTTGGCCAGCTCCAGTTGTTGGTCTTCGTTAACGGCATAAAAGGTAGCTTCCCAGTTGTTGTATAATACGGGGCGCAAATCGTTACGGTGCCTTGCCGGCAGGATGGTTTTGCGGGCATAAGCCGCCATGTTTTGAGCAGCGCCATCGGGGCCATCATTGGTATAGCCTACCGATAACTTGGGCGTTTCAAAACTGGCGCCGGGCACTAATTGCCACGCGCTGTCCCAAAAGTTAATGCCGCCCAATATCTGTACGTTCCCGTCGATGGATTTATCGAAGGTCAGATCCCAGTTGCCGCTGTAATGCAACGAACCGAACCAGGCTGGCCCGGCATCTTTAGCCGCGTTTTGAGGTCGCACCATAAACCATGGTGGGTTAAAATTGGCCTTAAAAGCTTTGCTTTGGATCACCTTTAACCCAGGTGTAAGCAGGGTTTGCTGCTGCTGAAATTCGTTCATTTGCTTGCCCGCCAGGTGCGTAAGCATATACTCATCAGCCGGGAGCACAATGCTGCCCGACTGCGCGTTTTCTATTTTGATATTGCCTTTAGTCCCTGTGTTTTTTACCACCATCCATTTTTCAAGGATATCAAACTCGGGCAGTACGCGGATGTAGGATGTCACCTCCAACGGGTAGTATTTATCTTTTTGGGTGATCTTCAGGGTTTGCCTGCCCTCAATATCTATTACTTCTCCTTTCACATATTCCAGTTCAGCATCGCGCACGTTATCCGCATAGATCACTTCCAGCGCGGGGGTTTTGAAAGGGAAGTTGCCCCGCACCGGTACCTCTTCAATACCGTCAAACCATTGGGCGTTCTTTTTTTGCTGTTCGGCCTGCTCGCGCGATCCGTAAAATACCGGCCTGATGCTGTTTGATGAGTTGATGTACAACTGGTAGGCCGAAGATCTGGTTTCGATCACCCAGCCTTTAGGGTCGGCCAATTCAGTTATCGCGCCTTTTTTAGTTTGCCCGATAGCGATGGAACAACAAAACATGAAACAAATGATAGCGCGGGAAATTTTAGCTGGATTTACGCTCATAAAAAGTTAAGCCGGTTTTACATACTGAACTTAACAAAGTTAACAGGAGGCAAGCAGTGGGGGTATCTATAAATTAGGCATTTATGATACTATTTTACATAGTTGGTTGGGGATTGATCACAGAGGTGATCGCCCATGATTAAACAGTTTATTTTTTATGGAAGAACTACTTATTACCATATTTTTTGAATTATAAATTTCAATATTCCGACGAGCAGTGTCGTTAAGTTAGAGATCAGGCACGCTATGGGGGTGAAATATTGGTAGAAAAAATTAGAAGTCTAATCCTCCGTGCCGTAGGTACGGAATATAGCGTACCTAAAGGCACGCAAGAATAATCAGACCATTGCGCTACCGATATTTTGCTCCTACCGGAGCACACTTGTCCTTAATGTGTCCGGGGCATGAAAAACTAAGGCTGCGGTTGCTATTTAACCAGCGCATCCCACAATATCTCTACCGGGTGCAGCGCGTGCTTTTGCGTACCATCCTTAATCTGATGCCGGCAGGAAGTACCTGATGCGGCGATAATAGTATCAGCGGTAGTTTTGCGCAGGGTGGGAAAAAGTACCAGTTCGCCAATTTGCAGCGATACTTCGTAATGCTCTTTCTCGTACCCGAACGAACCGGCCATACCACAACAGCCCGATGGAATGAGCGTGGTTTTGTAATTAGCCGGGATGCTGAGCGTATCGGTAATACTTTTTTGGGTAGATAGCGCCTTTTGGAAGCAATGCCCATGTATCACCACTTCTTTTGACTCGGAGGTAAAGCTTGAAGCGCTGATCAGTCCGCGGCTGGCTTCACGGCTCAGAAACTCCTCGATAGTGAATACGTTTTTAGAGATCTTCAGCGCGTTCTCAAAGTTAGCGGTATCAGCCAGGTCGATATACTCATCGCGGAAAGTCAATATAGCCGATGGTTCGATACCGATCAGGGGAGCATTGGCGGTGATCAATCCGGCTAACAGGCTGATGTTTTTATTGGCTATCCCAGCCGCTTTTTTCACCAGGCCTTTTGATAACCAGGTGCGGCCACTTTCTTCGTGGTTGGGGATAATTACCTGATAACCCAAAGCTTCCAGCAGTTGGATAGCTTTTTTACCAATTTCTGTATCGTTATAATTGGTAAACTCATCGCAAAACAAATACACCTTACGGGGTTGCGCGGATGGTTTAGTTCTCTTTTTATGCCAGTCTCGCAAGGTAACCGGGCTTAGTTTAGGGATGGTACGGTCTGGGTGAAACCCGACGATATGATTGGCGATGCGGCGTAAAAAAGGGGTACCGTAAAGCAGGTTAAATCCCCATGGAAATACCGAGGCCAGTTTCATTTGCCCGGTAAAATTACCGATCAGCTTTGCGCGGAAAGGTACGCCGTTATGATCGTAATAATGCTGCAAAAACTCGGCCTTCATTTTGGCTACGTCCACGCTTGATGGGCACTCGGCCTTGCAACCTTTGCAGCTTAGGCACAGGTCCATCACCTCCTTTATCTCCTGGTGATTGAAGGGCTGATCATCGGCCTCGTTACTTAAAAACTGGCGCAGCACATTAGCACGGGCACGGGTGGTATCCTTTTCGCGCCGGGTAGCCATATAGCTGGGGCACATCACGCCACCTGAAATCTCGCTCTTACGGCAATCGCCGCTGCCCGAACATTTTTCGGCCAACTTCAGGATCCCGCCCTTGCCCGAAAAATCGAACGTTGTTTTTTTAGGGGCGGGTTGTTTGCCCACCTGGTAACGCAGGTTTGCCTCCAGCTTGGGCGTATCGGTTATTTTACCGGCATTAAACACCCGGTTCGGGTCGAAGATGTTTTTTACCTGCTTCAGCAACTCGTAAACCTCGTTACCCAACAGGGCCGGGATAAACTCGCCGCGCAGGCGGCCGTCGCCATGCTCGCCGGATAGGGAGCCGTTGTATTTTTTTACCAGGTCAACCGTCTCGGCCAATATAGTGCGGAACAGTTTTACACCTTCTTCACTCTTTAAATCGAGCACCGGTTCTACGTGCAGTTCGCCTGCCCCGGCATGGGCATAGTAGGAGGCGCTTACGCCGTTACGGGCCAGCAACTGCTGCAGATCGTGAATGTAAGCGGGCAGGTCTTCGGGGGCTACGGCACAGTCTTCTATCAGGTTAACGGGCTGCTTATCGCCACTGATGTTGCGCAGCAAACCCAGGCCAGCCTTGCGTACCTCCCAGCCGTATTTGGTATCGGCATTGTGCAGCACCGGGTAGGCGTACCCGGCATTATTGGCTTTCAAATCGCCGATCAGTTTTTGGCAGCGCGCTTCTATCTCTTCCCGGGTATGTTCCATAAACTCCACCATCAGGATAGCTTCGGGATCGCCTTCGATAAAAAAGCGGTTCTTGCCGTACTCGGGGTGGCCGATGGTAAAATCCATAATGAACTTGTCCACCAGTTCCGATGCCATGGGCTGATGCTTCAGGGCTATCATATTGGCCGTAAGCGATTTCTGTATAGAGTTGCAATGGATGCAGATCAGCGCCGTTTCGGCCGGCGGCAAATCGAGCAGGGCAATTTTTACTTCGGTAACAAAAGCCAGCGTACCTTCAGAGCCGGCCAGTAACTGGCATAAATTAAACTCGGGGCCATCGGCATTAAATGGCTGCATGTGCAGCAAACTATCCAAAGCGTAACCATTATTGCGACGCGTAACGCTGGCCTTGGGATAGTTTTTGCGGATTAGTTCCTGGTTATTTGAAACCAGATCAATCAGCTGCTGGTAGATCTTATTTTCAAGGGGATTGCCCCCAGGCGACAAGGGATCGGTTTTAGCATTCAGCACCACTTCGGTGCCATCGCTCAATATTACATTGGCCGCTATCAAATGGTCGCGCACGGAACCCCACACAATGCTGTGCAGGCCGCAGGAGTTATTGCCCACCATCCCGCCGATCATGGCGCGGTTAGCTGTCGAAGTTTCGGGACCGAACATCAGCCCATAGGGCTTAAGATAGTTGTTCAGGTCATCACGAATGACGCCGGGCTGTACCTTCACCCATTTCTCTGCCTGGTTTACCTCAATTACACGGTTAAAATATTTGGAGATATCAACCACAATGCCGTTGCCCACCACCTGCCCGGCCAGCGATGTACCGGCCGCCCTGGGTATCAGCGTTAGCTGGTGCTGCTGCGCGAAATTGATGAGCACCTTCACGTCTTCGCTGTTTTTGGGCAGGGCTACGGCCAAGGGTTTCTCCTGGTAAACAGAGGCATCGGTAGAATAGGCCAGCAGCTGCGTTTGGTGCAGGGCCGAATCATCAAAGTATAACTCGCCGTTGATTTGGCCGGCAATGGTTTTAAACTGAGCAGACAGGTGATGCATACCTTACAAACCTCGGGATAATTTATTTTGATTTAAAAAGGTTTGCTAAATACTTAATTCGCGGCCGCGGGCATCAATGGCCCATTTTTCGGTAAACATACCATTGCGAATAATATGCGCCTGGTTATACATGGCCACCGTTGGGCATACATGCATGGGCAGTGCGTAAAGCACATCGCCCACTTTATACGGATGGCCTTGGGGCGCTTGCACCACCAAATGCTCTTCGCTGTGGCTGCAGGGCATCAATTCGGGCGCGTTTAAAAAGTATACACGCACGGCCAATGGCTTTTCGCAGGCTACGGCTTTATAACCCAAATCGATGCAAATCTTATCTTCGGCCGGCAATGAAACAACTCTTGTTAGCACCAGCGCGGCAAAAAGAAAATGCTGTTCGGGGATATGGTCGTGATAGTTTTTATCCCAAAATACAAAGGTACCGGGGCTGCATTCGGTATTTGCTCTTTTGGCATGAATGGCAAAGGTGGGTGAGCCGCCCGCTACGAGTAAAGGGAACGGATAACCCATTCTCTTTATATCGTTCCGCAGTTGTTCAACAGCTTTAAATTCACGCTCGCAATGGGCGATACGCTCATCTATGTTTTCATCTTCGATGTGGCCGTCGTAAGCGTGCAGACCTGCAAACGCGATACCGGGAAACTCCTCTGTCTCGTTACCTGAGAGTGTTTCTATTCTGTTAAATAACTTTAACGCCTCATCAGGTACTATACCCGTACGATCCATACCAACGTTGAGATCAATAAATACAGACACATTCAGGCTATGATTAATCGCCATATCCGATATCATCCTCGCAGTCTGTATATTATCAATCAAACAGGAATATTTTGTGCCCGGATATGCGCCCATCAATTCTATAAACCGCCCAAGCTTCGCTTTATTAGGCTGATAAGCCAGCAACACATCCTTAGCGCCGCTTTGGCCAAGCATTTCGGCTTCGGCAATGGTGGCGCATTTAAATTTAGTGATGCCACGTTCAATCATCAGGCGGCTAACACTGGCCGATTTATTGGTCTTTACATGCGGGCGCAACAAATCCGGGTTCCCGGCCATCGCTATTAAATGCTCAATGTTATTGATCACCCGTTCGTGATAAAGCAGCAGCGCGGGGCTATCTGCCTGCTGCACATTTTTTACCCGGTACCAATCTGCCTGTTCGTTCATGTTTCAAATATAGGGGTTACCAGGGTTGGGTGTAAGCCACCGCCTTTTGCGTGGACGTGCCTAAATTATCGATGCCCAGCTCCACCACATCGCCTGACTTTAAATAGATGGGCGGCTTAAAGCCAAGCCCAACGCCATGCGGTGTACCGGTACTGATGATATCGCCTGGCATCAGCGTCATAAACTGGCTGAGGTAATGAATTAAAAATGGCACTTTAAATATCAGCTGACTGGTAGAGCTGCTTTGCATCAGCTGCCCGTTAACCTTTAGCCACATCTTCAGATCATCTACATTGCCGGCCTTTTCGGGCGTAGCTATGAACGGGCCAAGCGGCGCGAAGGTATCGCAGCTTTTGCCCTTAACCCATTGCCCGCCGCGCTCCAGTTGAAACTCGCGTTCGCTGTAATCATTATGCAACACATAACCGGCTATGTGTTTGTGCGCATCGGCCTCTTTTACGTACGACGCCTTTTTGCCTACCACTACGGCCAGTTCAACTTCCCAATCGGTTTTAACACTGTTTTTGGGGATGATAACATTGTCATTCGGTCCGCAAAGCGCTGTGGTGGCTTTGAAGAAAACAATGGGTTCGGCAGGTATCGGCGCGTTGGTTTCCTTAGCATGGTCCCTGAAGTTTAAGCCGATGCAGATGATCTTACCCGGCCGCTTTACCGGCGGACCAGTACGTACATCATCGCCAACAACCGGTAGGCTTACCTCTTTATTCAGCAGGAATTTCGACAATTCTTCCATGCCGTTGCCGCCAAAAAAGTCCTCGTCAAAATCCATCCCGAAGGATGATACGTCATATTTCTTCTCACCAATGATGACACCCGGTTTTTCTTTACCCGGTTCACCAAACCTGAATAGTTTCATTTATGTATAGCAGTTTTGTATAATTTATCTGTGCGTTTAATATTTAACATTTCACTCCTTCGGAGTTCTATGGTCTTTTCGGTATTAGAACCAATAACATGTCGCCCCTTCGGGCAATATCATTATTTAAGAGCGTGTACACCTCATCGGGGTGAAATATTGGTAGAAAAACCACCATAATTAACCTCTCCCGTGCCATAGGTACGGAATAAATATAGCGTACCTAACGGCACGCTTGCTGAGGTTATGCCATGATGCTACCAATATTTTGCTCCTACAGGAGCACCGAATCGCTTAAATAATGGCATTGCCCTCTGGGACTATCTTCAAAGGCAAGCGCCGGAGGTGCGACATGTTATTAGCAAGTACCTACCTACTTAATTTATTTATCAGCGATAACAATTCATTTTTTACCACCGCTTCCGCATTTGTTTCCAGCTTGCTGGTACGGCTGCGCCAGGTTTCGTACCCGCCGTTCTCAAACTCATGCTGGGGCGGGATATAGCCGGTATTGCCATTGGCCAGGCCGATGGTAAAATAATCCTTCACTGACGAATGTTCTTTGAGCCATAATCCAGTCTCGGCAAACATTTCGGCAGCAAGGCCACCAATAACACCATTGCCTATCCGGATAGCCTGCACCGGGAAATCCAGGGTATCGGGCAGGTCGTTAAGTAAAACCTGTTCACGCGCATACAAACGGGCTAATGTTTCGTTATCGATCTTCATTCCCTCGTAATTGCTTTCCATTACTACGGCTTCGGCTTTTTGCAGTTCGGCAGCTGTTGGTTTGCGAAGTTTAAGTTCTATCTCCGTGTATTGCACCGATAAAGATGGGTTGCTATCCCATTCCGCTTGCTGCAATTGCTGATATACCTTTTCAGCGATATCGCCGCCGATGAACTTACTTTTTTCGAATTTGCCGGTGGGGTAATCCTTTTCCCCTAAAAAATCCCAGATATTGATATTACCGCTGGTGCCGTTGCTCATGGCGCCAACAAAACCGTCGCCGGCCTTAAGTTTGGCTTGCAGCTGGCGCGAAAACTCACCGAAGTAGTCGGCAGAGATGGTACCATTATCCCAATCGCCCACATAATGCAGCGAGTAATTAGCCACTACGCTGATCCATTCATCATCGATGCCCTTCACGGCTAAAAACGATACCTGCGGATCGGTTTTGGCAATGCCCTCGCCAATCAGGTCTTCACCGTCGAACGGGTTGGTTTTTATTTTATCAGCATTGCCGCTAACGGGGTTATTGGCCCTATAAGGCTGGTGCATGCTGTAACGGCGGCACAGCACATGTTCGGGAACATCAACACTACCCCAGGCCAATTTTGCCGGGCGCAGGTTTTGTTTAGCCAGCAGTACTGATTTAACGATCAGGCCGGGCAGTTTGTGCATATACTGCAGGTCGGCAGCGCCCAGATAAACCGAAGCCACCGAACCCGCCGCGTGGGTGTGCGTGCTGGAGATGAGCATATTGGCCGGTAGGATGCCTGTTTGCCTGTTGATCTCAGCTTTCACCCGGTCAACAAAATCTTTTGGCATTACGCAGATATCAACCACAACAATGGCCACCAGCATTTCTCTATGTTGAAACACAGTGGCGCGCGCATGCAGCGGATCGTGAATATATTGCGCGTAGTGGGCCACAAAATCGCCGTTGATATAAGTACCCAGTGGCGGGGTAATATCCACATTGGCAGCGCCGGCTAAAAATTGATCATTCATAAAACTGAATATGCTATGATGACCACGCTTTACAGATAAAACGCAGCCAATTTTTACTGAATATGTTTTCGATATCCCGGGCACTATACCCTCTGCGCGAAAGTATCGACTGGTACTTTTGCAGATCGGCAATGGAGTTCATATCCCAGGGCGACTGCTCGGTACCGAAGATACCATCCAGGTCGCTGCCGATGGCGATATGATCGGTATTGCCCGCTATCTGGCAAATATGGTCCCAATGGTCAACCAAATGCTCCAGGCGGATATCCAGCTGCCATGGGTCGGATACGGTATCGATAAAGCGGATATCCATAGCCCAGCAATCCAGCATACCACCTATTACCGCGCCGCGTTCTACCAGGCGCTTAATTTGATTGTCGGTTAACTGGCGTTGATTAGGAACGATCTTCCTGACGTTATGATGGCTGGCCCAAATATGCCCATGATACAGGTCAAGCGCCTGGTCGAAGCCCTCGTCGGTAAGGTGGGTTACATCTAATATCATGTTGAGGGAGTTCATTTCTTTCAGCAACTCCACACCTTTAGCGGTGAGTGGCCCCTGCATTTTGGTTCCCGGCGCATAACGGCCGGGGCCAAAATGCGATAAGCCCAAAGCGCGCAAACCGTAGCTATAAGCGGTATGCAAATAATCTATCTCCACCAGCGAATCGGCACCCTCCAAACTCAGGATATAGCCGATGGGTTTTTTATCGTCGTCAATTGTAGTATTGTCCCAAAGTGCCAGATGCGCGTCTAACTGGGTAAGGTTGGTAATCTGCACCATCTCGCCCAATTTTTCCATTTCGCGGTACCAGCATAGTTGGGCCTGTGTCATGGCCCAGGCCTGCTGCGGGGAGTTCCAGCCGGGCAGGGCGCTGCCGGGCGGGGTGTAGCGGGCCAACTGAGTGGCAACCACCAAACCAACCCTGCCTTTTCGCAATTCTGGCAGGCAAACAGTTCCCTTACCGCGGTCGGGTTTATCTTTCATGTGCATTTCCCGCTGCCTGATGCCGGACAGGGGTTGCGAAAGGTCCCGGTTCCATTCAAGGGCGTTCATGGCCAAATCTAAATGCGCATCAACTATAAAGGGGCGCTGCATCATCAATCGGTATAAGTTTCTTTATTATAATTAAACGGATATTTCTCAATAATGGCCCGTATCTGGTAGCTGAATTTCTCCATAGTATCGTGCCAGCGCTCCACCTCGCCATCGGTATAGGTGTAAAAGCCTTTTTTATTCTTCATGCCCATGCCGCCATCCTGCAATACCTTATCCATAAACCGGGGGATATGCGTATCCTTTGACAGGTCGGGGTTCAGGTCCTTCATCACCATGCCGTAGGCGTAGGTGCCCATTAAATCCATATAGCGGCAGTTACCGCAAAAGGGCAAGTAATAGCCGGCATCGTTACGGCAGGCACGGTCGATATCATCAACCGAGGCGTAGCCGTTATCTACCAAAAAGGAGGCCTCCCTTGCCATGGCGCTTACCAGGCGACTGCGGATACCATCGCCCTTAACCAAATACGGATCCTTAGACCAGAACAATTTAGCCAAAATAGAGATACCCTTTGCAATCTCCTCGCTCTCGTCAGAAGCGATGACCTCCAGGAAAAAAGTGGTATGCGCTGGTTCGGTCCAGTTCAGGCCCATCAACCGTTCCGGCCTATCAAATCCCTTTTGCAATGCTTCAAGGCTAATGGTTTCGGTATTAATAGCCACAACGGCATCCTTCCTCACAAGCGGGGTCAGTTTTTGCAGCAGGGTTTTCTTTTTTTCCTCGTCTTCGTGGGTGATGGCGATAACTAAACTACAATCCCGGTTGGCTTTTAAAACAGCACTTACCGCCAGCTTTTCCCTAAGCGGGATGTTTTTGCCCTGGCTGTCGATGTGCTTATTCAGCAGCAGGTTAAAATCGGCTACGTTTTGTGTGCATACATTAAGGGTATGGCCGGCAGTAAGCAGGCAAACAGCGGCGCTGGCAATCAGTTCGCCATCGCCAACAAGCAAAACCGGGTCGGTGTGTTTTATCAGTTTTTTCATTTTTTTCGGATCTGTTTAGGTTTATAGTTCCTTTAAGGCTTGGTAAGCCTGGTCAATGGTCAGGTCAATATCCGCTTCGGTATGCGCAGCACTAATATAGCAAAGGCCGCGGCCAATTATGCGGATGCCACGGTTATGCATGGCGGCAATAAATTTGCCTAGCTTAGCCTTATCCGTAGCTAAAGTACCCCTGTAATCGGCTATTTCATTAACATCTGTAAAGGCGATGTTGAACATCGGCCCCGGGCCTTGTACCAGCATTTTGTGGCCCGTTTTTTCGGCCGCGGCTTTCAGCCCGGCTATGAATTTTTTACCAAGGGCGAACATCTGCTCGTAAGGCATTTCCTTTTCCAAAACTTCTATGGTTGCCAATGCTGCTGCTACGGTAGCATTGCTGGAGTTCATGGTGCCGGCATGGATCACTTTTGCCGATTCGATCAAACCCATCCATTCGCGGGTGCCTACAATGGCGCTGATGGGGTAGCCGCTGGCTATGGCTTTGGCAAAAATGGCCATATCGGGCTTAATGCCGAAGTACTGCTGCGCGCCGCCCAGCGAAAGCCGGAAGCCGGTGATCACTTCATCCAGTATAAAGGCCATGTTATATTCGGTACATAAAGCCCGGATGGCTTGCAGGAAGCCGTCTTTAGGCATAATGCAGCCGTTATTGCACATCACCGGTTCGGTAATAATGGCGGCCAGTTCGTGATGGTTTTTTTTTACCGTTTCCCGCAACAGTTCGGCATCGTTCCATGGGATGACAATAAATTCATCGCGTGTGTTTTGGGCCAGGCCGGCCGTCCAGGGGAACACCTCCGGTTCTTCTCGGCTGCCCAATGCCTCTGCTGATGGTGTTGAGATGCCCCAGCAAACGTTATCCAGCCAGCCGTGGTAATGCCCCTCAAAACGCAGGAATTTTTGCTTACCGGTTTTGGCGCGGGCTACCCTGAAAGCCGTATGCACCGCCTCCGAACCATCCAAACAAAAACGCATCAGCTCGGCAGCTGGGATCAGTTGGTTGATCTTTTCGGCCAGTTCAATTTCGCGGATATGCTGCCCGGCATATAACTGCCCCGGCGCCGAATATTCGGTAATAGCCCGCATCACGTAAGGGTGCGAGTGGCCAAGGATCAGCGGGCCCTGGCTCAGGGTGAAATCGAGATATTCGTTGCCATCTACATCATACACCCGGCTGCCACTGCCATGCGTATAAAACAGGGCATGCGGGTGGTTATACTTCCTGAATTCGGAAGAAACACCACCAGCCAGAACCTTTTTTGCCCGCTCTAATAATTGGGCAGACTTGTCATATTTTCTAATTTCCATTGATAAGCGCTACGTCTTTTTTTAGGATGAAACTAATATTCTTTCTTTGCGGGAATAGCTAACCGGGTACGATGCCGCCAGGCGGAAGATCTCCTCGTTAAACACGGCGAATGCTTCTTCCCAATCTTTGGCCTCGCGGGGGCTGTAAGTATACAGCCCGTTTAAGTTTTGTATACCGCGGCCGTTTTGGGCTACAATGTCGCCCATTACTTCGGGTACATATTCGGCGTTTGATAATTGCGGGAACAGCTTTTTAAACATCACCGCGTGGTCTTCCCAGCCGCAATAATCTATCCGCCTGAACAAGCCCATCAGCGTGATCCACGATCCTACATCATATCGGAAGGCCTTGTCCGCATCCTCCATATTGGTTTTGCCGTTATCTATCAGGTGGAAGATCTCGCGGTAAACGGCATACATCAGGCGGTTGGTGATAAAGCCTTTAATATCTTTTCTGAGCAGTGTCGGCTCCTTTCCCCAGCAATGGGCCAAAGCAAATACCCAGTTGGCATAATTGGTATCGGTAACTTCGCCGCAGGTGATCTCCAAAAAACGGGTAGCGTAGGCCGGCTCGGCAAAGTGTATACCGATAAATCTTTCAGGCCCGGCCACCAGTTTTTGCAAAATGGTGATGGCAATGGCCGATGTATTGCTGGATACGATTGTATTACCGGCAACCACATCGGTTATCTTTTTATAAACCTGCTTTTTAATGTTGATGTCTTCGATCACGCACTCCATCACCAGGCCGCAATTGGCCAGGATGTTATAGTCCATGCTAATTTCCAGCATATCCAGGCAGTGAGGGATGGTTTTGGGCAGCAAGCCGGCCTGATCGCAATTGATCAGCTGGTCTTTTATCCGTTTTTTAGCATTCACAAAATCGGCCCCGATAGGCGCGATAGCCTTAACCCTGTGGCCCGATGCCAGCAGGCATACAATGATGCTGCTCCCCATCAGCCCAATCCCAACTACCCCAACTTCAATATCCGCAGGATTTTTTAGTATGCTCATTTATTTGGCTGGTATTTTAACAATGCAATCTATCTCCACCTTCAAGCTTTCGGCCAGTACCGATTGCACGGTTGTGCGGGCCGGCTTTATCCCGGTAAAATAGGTGGAGTAAACTTTGTTATAACGGTCGAAATCGTTGATATCGGCCAGGTGGACGGTGCATTTCACCACATCCTCCATTGTAGCGCCGGCAGCGCCGATAATGGCTTTAATGTTATCCAGTGTGCGCGTGGTTTCTTCCTCTATCGTCCCCAAAACAAATTCGGAGGTTTTAAAATCAACCGATGCCTGGCCGCTAAGGAACAGCAAGCCATCAACCAGTACCCCATCTGAATAGGCGCCTGTATCAAAACCCGACTGGCGGTCGGGGTGAACGATCTTTTGTTTATTCATATATCCTTTTATTTAGCGTTAATAGCCGTGTAATATTCCTGTTATCCTGTAAATCAAAAGTAAATCCGGGCGTAGTACTTTACTATTACTTTCGTACCTATTACTAATATTATCTTTCACAATTAGGCCGTCAATCTGGGTTATTTAGAATAAATACATTAATGTTGTATTAATAACCAGTTAATAATTGAATGAAGGCAATTGAACAAAGGCTGCCGCAGGATTTTGATAAATCGTTTGTGGTGTTTCGCGAGACGGGGAAGTACTTTCCCTGCCCCTGGCATTTCCATCCCGAATTTGAATTGGTATTGGTTTTAAAATCGACCGGCCGCCGCATGGTGGGCGATCATATTGGTTATTTTAACGATGATGACCTGGTTTTTATGGGATCGGGCATACCTCACGTTTGGATAAATGACCCCGAGTTTATTAATGGCGAAGCGGATTACCAGGCCGATGCCATTGTGATCCATTTTATGGATAGCTTTTTAGGCGAAAAGTTTTTAAGCATCCCTGAAATGGAGAATTTTAAGAATATCCTGCGATTATCTTCAAGAGGGTTGGCCTATTACGGCGAAACCCGCACCCGCATTAACACCCTGATGAAAAATATGGTGACCATGAGCGGCTTGATGCGGCTATCGGCCCTGTTTGAAATATTTGATATCCTGGCTACCTCTACCGAATATGAACTGCTGGCCAGCCCGGGTTATACGCAGGTAGAGTTAAAAGCATCCGACCGCTTTGGCAAGGTGACCGAATACATTATGCGCAACTTCGATAAAGAGATCACCCTGCCCGAAGTAGCCTCGATAGCCAATATGGCGGTAACTACATTTTGCAACTTCTTTAAAGACCACTTCAGGGTAACCTTTGTAGAATACCTGAATACCGTACGCATAGGCTATGCCTGCAAGCTGCTGGCTGATGACGGCTATAATATTGTGGAAATAGCCTACGAAAGCGGTTTTAAAAACCTGGCCAATTTTAACCGGCAGTTTAAGCGCTTTAAAAACATGACCCCGACGGAGTTTAGGAAGACGATTGGGGTATAAGTATTAGTAATCAGCAAATTCGTAGTAGATAGTACGCTAAACTGCTGGTAATTTTGATGTGTCAACGCACCTTGTCATTTCGAACCCTTGACGCGGAGGAAACAGCTGGGAAAGGGTGAGAAATCTTATACGATAGGCATTCTCTTTCACACTTGAAACTAACCGCATAAGATTTCTCCTCATCCCTTACGCACCGCCGCCGCTGATTCGTTCGAAATGACAAGGTGGGAAAATCCAATAAACCCATTATGAATTATACCCGAATTGCGGTTACCCCCGTTACCCACATTGGCTGGGGAGCCGTACAGCACTTGCTTACCGAGGTGCAGCAGTTTGCTCCGCAGAAAATACTGATCGTGGCCGATCCTATACTGAAGCAGATCGGCGTTGTGGACAATGTTATTAAACCCATAGCCGATGCAGGTTACCTATACGATATTTATACCGATATCATCCCCGAACCCCTTTTGGCAACCGGCCAGCAGCTGGTTGATTTTGCAAGGGCGGGCAATTATTCACTGGTGATTGGCATTGGCGGCGGCAGCGCATTAGACCTGGCTAAACTGGCCGCGGTTTTCACAGCCAACGATGGCGATGTTAAAGATTACCTGAATTTATCAGGCTCAAAAAAATTACAGCAAAAAGGCATACCAACCATCCTTATCCCCACCACATCAGGCACCGGGGCCGAGGTAACCAATATCTCGGTACTGGCGCTGGAGCATACCAAGGATGTGATCAGTCATGATTACCTGATAGCCGATGTTGCCATTGTGGACGCACAACTTACCGTAAGCGTGCCACCCAAAATTACCGCCGCCACCGGCGCCGACGCGCTTACCCATGCCATCGAGGCTTATATTTCTGTCAATGCCAACGCTTATTCGGATGGGTTGGCGTTGCAGGCCATTAAGCTTATCAGTGGTTCGTTAAGGGCGGCGGTGGCCAACGGCAACGATCAACAGGCCCGTACCGATATGGCTTACGGGAGCTACCTTGCCGGGCTGGCATTTTTTAATGCCGGGGTTGGGGCCATCCACGCGCTGGCCTATCCGCTGGGTGGGCAGTTCCACATCGCCCATGGCGATTCGAACGCGGTGCTGATCCCTTATGTGATGAGTTATATCCGCTCGTGCTGTTTTGCTAAAATGGGCGATATTTACGCGGCGATGGGTGGCGATGTAAGCGGCATTGGCCCGGAGGAGGCATCGGTAAAATGCATATTCGCTTTGGTTAATTTGCTGCGCGATATTGGCATACCACCTACCCTTGCCGGGTTTAACGTACCCGCATCGGCATTGGAACAATTAACCGCCGATGGTGTTAAACAAAAGCGCCTTTTGGCCCGCTGCCCGATGGCGCTAACCGAAACAGATATTTCAAACATCTACAAAACGGCCTTTTCAGGCGAGTTGGCCATTTAACAAAAGATACATGAGCATACAAGCCATTAACCCGGTAAACGGAAAAGTGATAAAAACGTATAAAGCGGATACCGAGCAAGCCGTTACCCGCAAAGTTGAACAAACGCATAAAGCCTGGTTAAGCTGGCGCGAAACCACCTTTGCCCAACGCGCCGGAATGCTTAAAAAACTGGCCGAAAACCTGCGTAGCCGAAAAGACGAACTGGCGGCACTGATGGCTAAGGAAATGGGCAAGCCTTTAAAAGACGGCGTGGCCGAGATTGAAAAATGCGCCTCGGTTTGCGATTACTATGCCGAAAATGGCGCCGCCTTCCTTGCCGATAAACCCATTAAAACCGATGCTTCAAAAAGCTATGCCAGCTTTCAGCCCATTGGTGTGGTGCTGGCCATTATGCCCTGGAATTTCCCCTTTTGGCAGGTGTTCCGCTTTTTAGCGCCTGGATTGATGGCAGGCAACTGCGGTTTACTGAAGCATGCCTCGAACGTGCCCGGCTGCGCTTTGGTGATTGAAGACCTGGTGAAAACATCCGGCTTCCCGCCGCATGTTTTTCAAACGTTAATGATTGGCAGCAAGGCCGTGCAGAATGTCATCGCTCATCCATTGGTTAAAGCCGTTACGCTTACCGGCAGCACCGAAGCCGGCATTAAAGTGGCGCAGCAGGCGGGCAGCCTCATCAAAAAAACGGTACTGGAATTAGGCGGCAACGACCCCTACATTGTGTTAGCCGATGCCGATCTGGAAAAAGCCGCGCAGGCCTGCGCCAGCAGCCGCCTCATTAATAACGGGCAAAGCTGTGTGGCGGCCAAAAGGTTTATCCTGGTTAAATCTATAGAAAAGGAATTTACCCGGCTGTTTAAAGAAAAAATGATGCAGAAAAAAACAGGCGACCCGTTTGAAACCGGCATAGACCTTGGCCCTATGGCCCGCGCCGATCTGCGCGATGAACTGCACGAACAGGTGCTGAGCAATATAAAAGCTGGTGCCAAATGCATCCTCGGCGGTACCATCCCAGCCGTGAAAGGTAATCATGCTTTTTACACGCCAACTATACTTACCGGCGTTAAAAAAGGGATGCCTGCCTATTCCGAAGAGATCTTTGGACCGGTGGCCCTGATCATTTCGGCCCGGGATACCGAACAGGCCATCAGCATTGCCAATGATACTTCGTTCGGCCTGGGGGCGGCGGTGTTTACCCAAGATGGTTCGCTGGGCGAAGAGATTGCACGTACCCAATTACAGGCGGGCTGTTGCTTTGTGAACTCGCTGGTAAAATCCGATCCGCGATTGCCGTTCGGCGGTGTTAACCAATCGGGCTACGGCCGCGAGTTGAGCGAGTTTGGCATACACGAGTTTGTGAATATTAAGACGGTGTATGTGGGGTAGAGAATGCATCGCCTGTTAGACTCACCCGGTCGTTGCTTCGCTCGACCACCCTCTCTTCGCTGCGCGGAAAGAGGGATGTAGTAACAGCTCACGAAGTTTAAACTTCATAAGCTAAAAAACTTTGCTCCTACCCTCTTTTCGCGCAGCGAAGAGAGGGTCGACCAGCGCAGCGCAGTCGGGGTGAGTCAACAGTTCTACTGATTAAACATCCGGTTCAGCACCGCCGGATAACTATCGCCCTTGATAGTGCCCTCGCCATGCATTTTATACCCAAAGGTGATGCTGTCGCCAAAGCAAACAATGCTGCTTACATCGGGGTAGGTATTCACAATGGCCTGGTACACCGCCGTGCCAATTACCTTGTAGCCGTTGGCCGTTGGGTGTACACCATCGTTAATATTAAAATTAGGCACGTTCTGAAACAGTGATTCCTTATCCTCGGTCGAGCCGCCGCAGGCTAATAGGATCCGGTTCAGGTCTATCAGGTGGCACTTGTTTTTGGCAGCCAGCTCACGCACCACCGCGTTAGCCGAATCTACCCGGGCCTGCGGGCCATCGGGGGCATAATGCGACTGATCGACACGCTGCTTTAAATACTCCACATTGATGGGAGGGGTGGTCATCAGCATCAGTTTCGAATGTTTTTTGATGATATCGATCAGCTCCTGGTAATGCTTTTTGTATTCCTGCACGGTAAGGATGTTGCGCAGGTTCAGCATGTCGTTGGTGCCGATCATCATCACCACCAGCTGCGGTTTTTTGGCAACCACGTCCTTATCTATCCTGGCTAAAAGTTCAACGGTATTATTACCATTATAGCCTGCGTTAACAATGGTTACACGGTTTTGCGCGCCGGCGACCGAAGCTGTCGTCATAAACAAAATAAAAATGATGGTTAAAAATTTCATATTAAAGCTATGCTATCAAACCGGGTTACCATGATGTCCAGCCACCGTCAACAAACAGGTTTTGCCCGGTTACGAAGGATGCCGCATCCGACAGGAAGAACGCTACCGAACCCGCTACCTCGTGTTGCCTGCCAACCCTGCCCATGGGCACCTTGTAAGCCAACCGTTCGGTAAATTCCGGGTTCTTTTCCTGCGCCTGCGGGCTTGGGAATGGTCCCGGCGAAACACAATTAACCCTAACACCTTTTTTAGCCCAATGCACGGCCAGGTAACGCGTCATCTGCACTATGCCGGCCTTGCAAACGCCGTATTCGATTGGGTTGATGTTCATCGGCAGTTCGTACACACGTGGATCGGGCGATACCGATCCGTACATGCTGGAGAACAGCACGATACTGCCACCTGTACCCTGCTCCATGGCTATACCAACCTCGCGGGCAAGCATAAAGGTAGCGGTTAGGCTGTTATGGGCTACATCATCAAAATCCTGTTCGGTTAAATCGGCAAAATGTTTGGAGGTAGACCCGGTGGTCAATATCACCAAACCCTGCAGTAGGCCCCGTTCTTTACATTGCGCGGCAACAAAAGCTTTTACGGCTTCGCCGTTGCGCACATCAAGCGCTATAGGGGTAATGTTGGGATTGTCCAATGTCTTCGCGAATTGCTGAGCACGGTCTTCCAGATCGATGCATAAAACTTTGGCACCGGCTTTCAGTAATAGTTCTACTGTGGCCTGCCCCAAATAGCCCGCGCCGCCGGCTACCCAAATATCCTTGCCGGCAAGGCTTAATATTGTATTCGTTATTTCCATATTAAATGCTGCGTTAAGCGTTCAGGCCGCCATCCATTAAAATATTTTCACCATTGATATATTCGCCCGCTTTTGATGCCAGCAGCACTACCAGGCCCTTAATATCATCGTTATTGGCCATGCGCTTCAGCGGCACTTTTTTAGTATAGTTTTCTAAAAAGCGCCCGGGCTGGTTATTAAACAAGCCACCGGGACTAATACAGTTCACCCTGATATTTTTCCCGGCATAATTTTGTGCCATAAAGCGGGTAAGGTTAATAAGCCCGGCGTTATGGAAAAAGTAATCGGGCGGCAGGCTTTTAGGCATATCGGTACCCTCATAGTTAGAGTAATCAGGCCCAAACATCCCCATCATGGAACTAATATTGATGATCGATCCCCCGTCGCTGTTGCGGGCAATCAGTTCGCCCAGTTCGCGCAAAATATCCATCATCCCGGTGGCATTCACCTGCATCGATTCGGCAAATTGTTCTATCGGCGCGTAGTAGCCTTTCATTGGCCGCGCTACCGAATTATTTACAAAGCCATCCAGCTTGCCAAATTTGTCGATAATGTTTTTGCTCAACGCCAAAACCGAATCATGATCGGCCTGATCTACCTGCAAGGCATGCACATCCAACCCTTCCTTACGAAAGTTAGTGGCCACTTCTTCCAGCTTCTCCAAATTGCGCGAAGCAATAATTACCGTGGCGCCTGCTTCGGCCAAGCCCTCGGCAATACATTTACCGTAATTGCCTGCCCCGCCCGATACCAGGATCACTTTACCCGTAAGGTCAAATAATTGTTTAACGTTCATTTTTTAGTTAATGATGATCTTTTTGCCGCCCTGTTTTAAACTATCGTTTCCGGCGATCAATGTTTTAATGATCTGTTCTGTTTTGGCGAATTCCAGCCTTGGCTTACCCTCTTCAGCCGAGCGGATAAATTCGATAATATTATCGCGGAACATGGCGTATGAGTTTTTGATATCTACCAGTTTCCAGTTTTGCTGCCCGAAGATGGATAGCTGGAACGTGCCCGAAATATCCATCATCAGGTGGATGGTAGCCTGCAAGCCGCCCTCAAAATCTATCTTTACAATGGCAGCATCTTCACGGCCAACGTTGATCACGCTTAACGGCCTCGGGTCATCCATTATGGAGAATATAGCTTCCAGCATGTGCATGCCGTATTTGGTCCAATCCTTTTTACCAACGGCGGTAATGAGTTCTATTTTACCCATGTTAACCAGGTCGCTTTTGGCAGCCATACATTCGCCCGCATAACGCATGGATGAGCAGGACATGATGAATTTGCCTTTTGCTACTTCGGCTTTGAAATAATCCAGGTCTTCCTGTGTATCGCACAGCGGCTTATCAATAAACAGCGGGATGCCGGCATCGATAAAAGGTTTGGCCATTTCCCGGTGATTTTCGGGGTCATCACGACAAAGCAAAACAGCGTCTACAGCGGCTATCATTTCTTCGGCGTTTTCCACTATGTTTTCGATGCCGCCTGTGAGGGCTATCTGCGCAGATAATTCCTTATCCTGGGTTAAAACGTGGGTTACCCGGGCATTTGGCAAGCCTAATGTGGCCCGGTTAGCCTGTAAATAAGCGGCTACGGCCGGATAGCCCAGGTTGGTAATGGCCTGCGCGTTAAACGTGCCATTAATAATAGCCGACCAGGAAGAGGGGTGCGCATTCCCCGGGCTCATGCCGATGATACCAAGTTTTATCATGTTTTATAAATATACAATTTCGCCGGTAAGCTTAATGGCGATAGCACCAAATCTCGGTTTATATACTTTAGCATGATACTATTTTCTTCTATGATATTGGTATTATTTTACCGCAGGATAGTGTAGGTTAAACCGATTCAAGTTCAGCAAAAATCTCCGGGGAATAAAATTGCATCGCTTTAGCAACAAGGTCGAGCTGTTGGGCCGATCGCCCGCCAACCAATACCGAATAGGTTTGCGCTTGATGCAAGGCCCAGGCCATGGCCAGCAGTTCGGGTGCTTCACCGGTTTGCGCGGCTACCTGTAGTAGTTTGTTTAATCGCTTATTAGCCGCATTGTTAAAATAAACATCCTGATGGCCCGGCATGATATCGAACCTTGAATTTTGGGCGACACCGTTTAAATGCTTTCCGGTTAAAAATCCCGCGCCCAAAGGGCTGTACGTAATGATGCGGATCTCGTTTCCTGCACACAGCAATCTCGTTTCAGGGGTGATATCGCTAACAGCCAGGTTATGGTTGTTTTGGATATAACTTAATTGAATACCCAGATCTTGCAACCTGTTAACCGAATTACTTAACTGCTCTGTATTGAAATTACTTACGCCAATAGCTTTGATTTCGCCACCTTGCTTCAGATTATTCAACATCAGCCAGGTATCATTGCTGATGCTTGCATCCCAGCGGTGCAGGTACATGATATCTATCGTATCAACCCTTAAACGTCTCAGGCTATCTTCAACCGATGCTAAAACTTGTGCGGGATGATAAGGCGGTAATATTTTAGTAGCGATGCTGATCTCTCCGCTTTTTACACCACGATCCGACAGCCATTCGCCGATAATGGTTTCAGAAAGACCATTGCCATAGGCGGCAGCGGTATCGAAGCTTTTAATGCCGATGTCCCGGGCATGATCCATCAGCGCGAACGAGGCTTCCTTATCAATCTCCCTGCCAAACGTTACACAACCCAACCCGATGTTTGCCGCCATACTTCGGTATTATTGAAACCAGTACGAATATAAATTACCGCCCAGCAGATGGAAGCGCAGCTTTATTTCCCGGCCCTGTAGTTTGGATACATCCGTGCCGCCATTCCATTGTACCGTAGCGGCATATTGATCTTTAGTGATAGCTTTGGCCTGGGTTAATTTATAGCCGTCGATAACCGCGCCGTCTTTATCCAGAATCTCCACCATTAAGCTGCCGCCGTTATCCAATTTGGCATTTATTTTAAGCTGCCTGCCGGTAAACGTAATGGTTTTGGTGAGCACCTTGCCCGTATCGCTGCCGCCATTGTATAACGATATGAAACCATCCCTGCGCCAGGTGGCTTTGGCAATGCGGGCCTGCTGCACCATATTGAGCGCATTACCGCCATGCGGCAGGTTCATGGCGCCGTAGTAAACGGTCATCCCGCGCTCATCAACCTGCATATTGCTTGATGTATAGAGCGTGCCATCGTCCCAGGCCCCGGCTTTGCCAAGCGGGATAACCGGGTCGCGCACCGGGCGGCTCCAATGCCTGAGGTCGCGCGATGAGGCTACCTGCGGCTGTATTTTGCCATCGCCGGTTACGGCAAACACGCCCGAATTATACGTTGCAATATCAAAAAACCACGGGAAACCGATATAAATACCCTGGTACGGATAAACCGGCATGCCGTAAACATTAGCCTCGATGCCGCCCCTCGACATTACCAGCCGGTCATCCTCCGGGTCGCCTTCTACCGCCAGCGAAAATGGAGAATTGGGCTGATTCGGCGCGTGCCAGTTGATAAAATCGGTACTTACCGAAACAAAGGCCGCCCTGTCGTTTTTACCCGGCGTTACGCTGGTATTGCTCACCAGCATGCGTTGCTTGGTGGTGGCTATGAACAACTTCTTCTCCCTGTCGTACGCCACGTTAGATACATCGCCATAGGGTAATACCGGTTTGGGGTAATGCGTCCAGTGCAAACCATCGGGCGAGAAGTAAACGTTGTAGCCAAAGTTCTCCTTGATCTCCCCATCAAACGACATCATTTTGTACCGCCTCGATGCGTCTTTATCATCGGGGTCGTACACCACTGTTCCGCCGCCAACGCGACAGATGTTATTAGCCTTACTGCCGTTATATTCCACAATGCCCAGCTTAGGCTTCACCCAGTTAATGCCATCCTTACTGGTGGCATAGCAAACAAAATACTTCCCGGCCATGTACGCGCAGTACCACATGCGGTAACCGGTGCCGGCAGGCTCATCTTTTAATACCGTGCCATAAATATAGGCCGATGTTCCCTCCCATGGCTCGGTAGCTTTGATGAGGATGTTTGATTTTACGCCGGGGTTTACCACGCGTTGCACGTCAACCATTTCGGCAACGCGGTAATCATCCATAAATAATTCGCGTACGTTGTTTTTTAGCGCGGGATCATAATCAACCCGGCAGGTTAGTGAAATATCATCCCAATAGGATACCCCGGTTTCCTTTAATCCCGTGTAAATGGCAATGGTAACATGGGTGCATTTATCCGGCGCATTCAGCTCTATTTTTACCTGCTGCCAATCAGCAGTTGGCTCAACCGTTGCCGATTTGGAAGCGATAGCCACATTGTTCTGGTCCCAAAATTCCAGTTTGATGGCTGCGGGTTTACCGCTTGATGTTTTTACCCAGGCAATGGCATTATACAAACTGCCGGGATCGGCTATTTTCTTTTCCGTGCGCATCAAAATATTGCTAATGGCGGATGTATCAGCCACTTTTAAGGATTGATCATCCTTATTAACCCCATGCCTTTCTGTGCCGGAAAGTGTGGCCGTTTGCAAACTGGTGCCCATTACCCAGTGCGTAGGCCGCTGTAGGGGGTCGCGCGACATGAAATCGCCGTTAAGGATCATATTATTGTTAGGCACAACCACCTGCGCACTGCTGATGCCAGAGATGGCGGCCAGCGTCAAACAGCAAATAAAAAAGTAAGTATTAGCGATCTTCATTTTCAGAATTCTTCAAATTCATTGCCGTTGATTTCAGTCAACGGAATAGTGAACACAGAGACTGGGCTTTAGCCAAACCTCATCTGAATAAATTTGGCTAAAGCCCTTATATTTCATTCATTATTCCGTTGACTAAAGTCAACGGTAATGAATAACATCTTTAATAGTTTCTTAAAAAAACTCGGGCAGCAAATCCTTGCATATCGGTCTCATTCTCTTAATCTCCGCTTCATCAATCCAATGGTACGGCCATCTTAACCTGGTACCCACATTGCACCAGCCACCAATAGCGGCCAAAAACTTATCAATAGCCTGGTCCGAATACCCTTTTTCGGTAATATAAGGGATGATGTATTTAAAAATAAACTCCTGTATCCGGCCCTGCATTTCCAATGCTTTATCCATATCGGTCAGCATGGTCTCATACCACAATTGCGCAGCTTTGGGATTGATGCAGGCTACATTTGAATATGAACCGTTAGCGCCAAAACCAATACCTGTTGCCAGCTTATGCCCCGGCGTAAACAGCGACAATTCAGGATTCAGCGTCTTCATTTTTTGATACCATTCCTTATCACCTCCGGCCAGCTTGCAGCCGATAAGGCTGATGCCTGCTTCCCTGATCTCTGCGAAATCCTCCGGGTTTAGCTTCTTTTTCGAATGCCCCGGATTGTACAGCACAAGCCCGGTGGGAAAAACTGTTGCCGCCATCAGCTTCAGGTAATCAATTACTTCGGGCATACCGGGCGCGTACCAATCGGGCAGGATCACCTGTATGGCGCCGGGCTTTAAATGCAGCACGCGTTTCAATCTTTCCAGCGATATTTTAGGGCTCATGTGGCTGCATCCCAACTGGAAAGGCATACCGGCCCTGTTGCACTTTTCGGCCACCATCTGGCTGATCCGGTCGAACTCCTCCTCAGTTTGATTGTAAAATTCGCCGGCCGTGCCGTTGGTGTAAATGCCGTTAACCCCGGCAGCTATCAGCAGGTCTATTTCATCCGACAGCTTTTCGTAATTGATGCTGTCGTCATCGTTAATAGGCAACAATACCGTTGCCCAGTTACCTAATAGCTGCCCGGCGGTTAAGGCTTCCATCAGGCTTTGTTTACGCTGATGTTTACCTTACGACCGTAAGTGTAGCGGCCCTCTTTGCCGTTCCAATGGCCAAAGTCGTACACCACAAAAAGTTCGTTGTTTTTAGGCGTTTCCTCTACGCACATGTAATGGGTGGTATCAATGCCGGTAGTCAGGCGTGTCACCTGGCTCCAGGTATCGCCGCCGTCTATACTGAATGCCAGGTAGTTGCCGTTCCACGGGTAGGTAGGTATCGTCCAGCAGATCTTGGCACCAATGCGTACACCAAAAGCAGCTACCAGCACACCGCTGCGCGTCTCGATCAGGTCAGGGTCAACCACCGCGCCGATCAGTTCCGGAGAATCGGGGGTGATCAGTACGCCTTTGCGTTTCACATCCTTAAACAAGTCGGCCCAATCGGCGGTTTTATATACGTCGATACCGCCGAAAACTACAGGTTTGGCTTTTACCCATGTTTTACCGCCATCATCCGAGTGTGTAGCGTATAGTTCGTACCCGCTACGGATATGGCAGATCAGCCGGCCTGCCCTTTTTCCTTTTGATACCCGTACAATCACCGGTTCGCCCATGCCTTCAGTTCCGGCATGCACATCGTCAGAGACGGTGGATACGTAGGTCCAGTGATGCCCCTTGTTCTTTGATTTGAACAGCATCACCCTCGTGCGCTTCATATTCGGCTCGTAGGTTGATTTGGCCTCGTCGCCTTTTTGCCAGCCGTAAATAGTGGTGAGCAGGTCGCCGTTGGGCAGTTCGATCAGTCGGCGGTGCAAACGCATGGCAATATGCGGGCGGCCGCCATCGTCGGACGAACCATAGAAATCGGCATTGGGCATATCGAACGTAATATCGATAGGGCCCTGCAAGGTTTTATAATCATCGGTTGATATGTACATCAAACCGGCACCGGTATCGGGTTTATCGCCGGGTATCACATAAGTTTCTAATCCGATGATGGTACCATCTTTTAGTTGCGCCATAGCGCCTTCCAGATCAAGGCCGTTATCGCCCTCTTTCAGCGGCACTTCCGCCCAGTTTTGGCCGCCATCTCTTGAAACTACGGTCTTCATGGCGAAGGGGTAATAGATCCGTTTTTGCGGGAGCGGCTTTTTAGGTAATTGCGACTGCACCACGATCGTACCTTTTTGCGTGCACAGCATGGATGGTTGCAGGCCCTCAGGCATCACCATTACTTCCTCGCCGAAAGTGAGTTTGATGCGCTTATCGGCCTTTACGGTTTGCGGCGTGTTGCGCTGTAGTTCAAGCGCCTGCCCGTGATAGTTTGACGCGGCAAAGCTGTTCAGCTTCATCAGTGGGATGCCGGCCAGCAGCAGCGACGCGTTTTGCAAAAACCTGCGGCGTGAATTATTGTAGTTTGCGTTTTCCATTTTGATTAGGTTATTGTTTTGTGTGTGATTGCTATTTATTGTACAAATAATGCGGGTATTGCCACTGCATATTGGCCGATATTTTAATGGTATCGTTTTCCTGCGTAAACTTCTTCAGCCTGTCGGGGAAGCGCAGCGGGTCGTCGGTATCCTTTTGCCATTTAAAGATCTGGTTCAGCAGGCGCTGCTTTATCGCGGCGTATTTCGGGTCGGCCGACAGGTCGTTAAACTCCCATGGGTCCTTCTCCAGATCGTAAAGCTGGGCCTTGGCCGGGTGCAGCCAATCATTATACATTTTTTGGATGGATGCGGTGGCATTGGCCAGTTCGCTAAAGGTCGGGCTGCCCGCAATGGCATCCCCATGCTTTTCGGCCGTATATTTATCAGCCGCCCGGTTCTTCGTATCCAGCAGCGAATAGATCACCTTGTAACGTTTATCCCGTACCGCCCGGCGGGGGAAGTACATGTCGGTCTCATCACAATTCTTCTCGGTAAACAGGTATTCGCGGAAGGGCATGGCCGGGTTTTTAAACAGCGGCATCAGGCTTTTGCCGGTAAGCCCTGGCGGCACGGGTAAACCGGCCACATCCAAAATGGTAGGCATAATATCTACCGACGAGATCAGTGCATCCGAAGTTATTCCGGTGCTGATCTTCCCCGGCCAGCTTACCATAAAAGGCACTTTGTTTGATGCTTCGTAATTATCAAACTTACCCCTCGCCATTTCGTCGCCATGATCGGACAAGAAGATGACCAGCGTATTACGCTCCTTGCCCGAGCCATGCAGTTTGGCCATCAGTTCGCCCACGCATTCATCAAGCCGGGCCATGCAGTTGTACAGGCTGGCCGTGTATTCGCGTATCCGCTGATTATCGAAACCGATATAGGGGAACGAAACCACCTCTTCGGGTGTGAGCACTTTTTTAGGCCGCCCCTCTACCTGGTTTTGGAATGGCCAGTGGGTATCAGGGAAATTTACCATCAAAAAGAAGGGTTCGTTACCGGCGGCCATAAATTTATCGGCATATTCCGAGTAGCGGATGAGGCCTTTTTTATTGTAATTCGGGTCGGTTATCGGGTGGTAATCTATCGGAAAAATGGTATCAGGCATTACATGCAGCTTACCGATCATCCCGGTGCGGTAACCCGCTTTTTTCAATATCTGGTAAATGGTAGTAACCTGGCCCACGTAATGAAAGCCGTGTGTAGTTAATCCCAAATGCCCGCTTTGATGCGGATACAGCCCTGATAAAATGCTGCTACGCGACGGGCTGCACACCGATTCGGTAACGTAAGCGTTTTTGAAAAGAAAGCCATCTTTAGCGATCTGATCGAGATTGGGCGTTTGGATCACCTTATCGCCATAGCAGGATAGGTGCGGGCCGTGATCTTCGGATACGATGAGTAAAATATTGGGCCTGCCATCAGCTTGCTTCTTCTTTGTGAACGACAAGGCCAGCGTAGCGAGCACCGCTACCGCCGCAACAATACCAGTTATTTTTTTACTCATCATGTTAAGTATTTAAGGTTTCCAAAAAGTTGAGCCCAGGAAGTATTTACCAAACAGGTTGAAGTAATACACGGTCATCACGCTGCCGTCTTCAAACTGAATGGATTCCGGGTAGCCGACATCCCAGTTGATAAAATCGTTACGTAATTGCACCTCGGTTTTAATATCCCAGGTTTTGCCGTTATCGCTGCTGAAGCAGGCCCTTACACCTCCCGGCTCGGTATGACGACCGGGGCCTTCACGTACACCATAGGTGGCCATTACCCTGCCATCCTTTAGTTGTATCAAATCAACCGGGTGGCCTATCATATCCGTCCGGTTAAGCGGCGCCCAGGTTTTGCCGTCATCATCCGAATAGGTCATCCAGATATTGTTTTCGTCCTGCTTGTTGCGCATGCCGGCCACAATGCGGCCTGTTTTGGTGCGGGTGATGCCTGGCTCTACAAAGCCATCGTATTTGCCGCCGGGGTCGTCAGCAATGGTAGATAAGTATTTCCAGCTTTTGCCTTTATCAGTCGATTTCAGCATTACGGAAGCAATATTTTTTGAATCGCCATGATTGCCGTAGCCGATCACACCCATCAGGATAGAACCGTCGGGCATTTCAATAGGCGCGTCGGTTGGCCCTTCTATACCCTTAAACGGCATCCCGGTCAGGTCGATAGTCGTCATTTTCGACCAGGTATGGCCATTGTCCGTCGAGCGGATCAGTTCCGAACCTAATCGGGGTTTATCAGTTGGCGGCAGTTTGCCTTTGCCCTCCCAGTTGTAGGTACCATCAACAGTGTAATTATTGTTGTAGAACATGCTCACGAGAATGGTGCCATCCCGCAATTGTATCCCGCAGCCTTCGCGTTCATCCAGATCTTTTACACCACCTATCACTTGTTTTTCGCCCCAGGTTTTGCCACCGTCTTTACTGCGCAGCATAATCACATCGCCATCGTTGGCAAAGTGTTCGGTAGCCTCGCGGGCCATCAGCAGGATATCGCCATTTTTTAGTTTGATGATATCGGCCGGATGGATATGGCGGTAGCCGTTGGTATAGATCACATTATTGCGGTATTTATCCGTACCCAGCATTTTGCTGTACAGTTGGGTAGCCAGGATATGTGTTTGCTCGTTCGCTACGTTGGCATCCATACGCAGGGCATTGATCTGCCCCTGTAACGACGCGATGGTGGCTGCCTGTAAAACATCACGATAATGCTTGATCATGAACCAGCCGTTGTGCCAGCGCTCAAAAGGTAATATCTCCACTTCTATCAGCGCGGCTTTACCGGCTTCCACGGCCGATGCCGGTACGCTTAACTGGTAGATGCCGCTGTTGCCGTTCAAGCCAAATTCGCGGTGCGCGCCGGTATAGGGGAACTCTACACGTTTAGAGATATATTTCAGTTCGTACGCCCCCTCGTGCCAGGTATAATCCTTCATGCGGCCAAGGGTAAATGTGAGCGCATAATGACCGTTTACTGTTAGGCGCACCTGGGGGCCAACGGTAATTTCGGAGGGCAACACACAGGTGGCCGCGATGAACGAAAAGGTGGTAGCCACCTTCTCGGGCACTATGCCCGTCTTCCACGACAGGATATTCTTTTTCATTTGTTCGGGCGCCCACCAGCCGGCGGTCATATAACCTTTGGTCATCCCGCGAAAGTCCATCACCGGGCGGCTGCGGTTGGCATCGTAGTGGAATGCCACGGTGTCGAAGCCCTCCACCTGCTGTTTAGTTTGGGCGGATGCTGCTGTACAGATGAGCAGGAACATGGAGAAGGTAAATATCAATTTGTTTTTCATATCAATTTCTATTTCAAATCGGCCGGGGCTAACTGGTTTAATAAAGGCTGCCCGCCGGTTAATCTTTGTACATTCTGAATAAAAATATCCCATACCCGCTCCAAAAACTTCGGGCTTAAACTCGAACCCGAAATATGCGGCGTGAAAATCACGTTGGGCATGCCCCACAATGGATGTTCGGGCGGGGTGGGATAGTAGTAATGCGTATCTAAGGCCGCTCCTGCTATCCAGTTGTTTTTCAAGGCTTTTATCAGGGCCTGCTCGTCAATCAGCGGGCCGCGGGCAGGGTTGAGCAGGTATGTGGTCGGCTTTAACAGTTTCAATTCCGATTCGCCGATGATGCCCTGGTTGGTATCAGTTTGCGGCATGGCGATGATCAGGAAATCGAGACCTTTTAGAAACGTCTCTTTTTCATCCATCAAAAAAACCTTATCCGGGAGCACACCTTCCGGATCGCCGGTGCCCTCAACACTGTAAATATCGGTACGTGGTTTTACACCGCCTCTACTCAGCACATGCACGGTCATCCCCAAAGCTTTCGCTAACCGGGCGGTCTCACGACCGATGCCGCCATACCCCCAGATACCTACTACACTACCGCGTATCTCGCGCTGAAAGCGGGCCGGGCGGTCCCATACGGCATTATCCTGGTTATGCATCATACCACGCATATCGCGGGCAAGGTTAACCATCATGGCCACATTCCACTCGGCAATGGGCACATCAAAAACGCCGAGAGCGTTGCTGGCTTTTATATTCCGTTCATTCAGCCCGATGCCGATCAATTGCTTGTATCCCGCCGAAGCGATCTGGATAAATTTCAACTGTTCCATCTCCGCATGGTTTTCGGGCGGGAAGGTACAGAACAGCACATCGGCACCGGCTATCAATTCCTTATCTAACGACCTTACCCGCTCCTCGGGCGATCCGACCAATTTGATATTTACACCCGGTATTGTCTCCAGCTTTTTAAGCGAAGCCCCATGCACGGGCATATCAATTAATATGTTGATCGATTCCATGATCTACCTTGTTAAAATTTTACCCGGAACGCTGTTAAACTCACCCGTACCCCGCTCAAACGGGAAACGTTTGAGCGTTGCTTCCGTCAACTCGATACCTAAACCTGGCTTTTCGGGCGGCAATACATAGCCGTTTTTTATTTGCAGGCTATCGCCGATGAGTTCGTTGTGCAGCGGACCGTAGGCCGGGGCAACTTCCAGTATGGTGGTATTGGGGCAAGCAAAGCCGCAATGTATATTTTGCATTTGCGATGCGCCCGCGCCCCAGGCATGCGGGGCTATTTTACGCCCGGTTTTATCTAAACTGGCGGCCACGTGCATAAACTGATCTAAGCCGGCGGTAAACGATGCATCAGGCTGGCCGATATGGAAGCTATCCTGATCAATAAACGTCTGCCACTCGCAAACGGCGGTTAAGCATTCGCCGCCGGCAATGGGGGTGCTGGTGTTTTTACACAGCTGGCTGTACAAATCGGGACGGGTATAATGCAGGGGTTCTTCTAAAAAGTATAGATCATAAGGTTCAAGCGCTTTGGCTACGGCCAGGGCGGTATCATATGTCCAGGTGGCTACGCTGTTGCCCATGTGGGCGTCCATCATCAGCCACAAGTCGCTGCCAAACTGCTGGCGGATGTAGGCGATCTTGCCCGCCTCAAAATCGGCCGCGGCGGCAGGTTCGGATGGGATATCGAAACCCTTATCTTTATAATAAGCGCCCGCGCCAATCTTTACGCCGTTAAAACCCTGCGATTTATAGAAATCAATTTTACCGGCCAGTTTATCTAAAGGATAATTGCTGGGGCCGCCAGTGGCATAGCATGGCAGCTTTTCATGATGGGCAGTACTGCTAAAACCGTTTTTCCATTTTTGCTGAAGCAGTTTCCAAACCGGCAGGCCTTCTTGTTTGCCTTTCAAATCCCACAGGGCGGCTTCGATACCGCAAAGCACGATGGCGCCCAAGCCTACCCGGCACCAAAAATTGCCGCAGTGGTACATCTTGTACCATAAGCCGGGGATGTTGTCAACGTTATTACCTACCAGTATGAGTTTAAAAAACTCCACAATTTCGGGCACGGCTTCGGGGCAGAAATAACCGGCGTAGGTTTCGCCAATGCCTGTTAAGCCGCTGTCGGTTTGTATCTGTATAAATGCCGCGCTGCGCACCTTGCGCGCCTCGGAAAGATAGGGGTCGTTAGTGCACGGACCGGTAAGCAGGATGGTTTTAACGTCGGTAATTTTCATTGGTTACAGGCCCGGCCGGAATGATAAACAGGTGGCCGGGGGATATACCAAATCTAAATTATTGGCCTAAGTTTAAGTAATACTTTAATTTGGATTGATAATACTTTCTTTTGGAATATGCGCCCGGCGGGATGATGCAGGATCAATGGTGATCTGCCGTATTTTAATGGCTTTCCGCACCTCGTCGGAAGCATTTTTAAAATTAAAATCGGAGTAAACCACGAGGAAAGTATCTGAATTTATAGCTATTAAACCGGTATAGCCGCAGGATACCTGGTCTTTTTCCGTAGCGTAAGGTAACATCTCAAAAGCATCCGACCATGTTTTCCCGTCCGCTGCAAAACGCAGCTGCACACCCGGCCTGCCGGAAGATAGTACCAGTATCCCGTTTTTTAGTTGCAGTAATTGCGGTAATACACCGTTGGCGCTAAAGGCTTTGGGGGTAGTCCAGGTTTTGCCCCAATCCTTTGAATAAGCGGCATACATAGGGCCATTGCCATTACCATCGGTAGTGCGGCTAACGCAGATGAAGGTGCCATCGGGTAAAATTTCAAAAGCAGGTTCGGTAAAGCCCATCCGCTTGTTGCCTTTGGCATCGGCAAGGATATCGGCCTGGTACATCAGCCTGCCCTGGATGTTCCATGAATGCCCGTTATCTGTGGAACGATAGAAGAATACATTTGATTTGGGCACCAGCTTCCCCTCATCATTCACCAACGTGCCGGGGTAAACGCCGGCTATCAGCGAACCATCGGCCGCCACATGCATATCTCCCCACCAAATTACCGGCAGCAAACCGGCTGTGGTGTGCCGGGCGGCATTGGGGTCGGCAAGGGTTGCCTTTTCATCTTTCCATTCGGTTTCGCCTTTCTTCAAACGTTTCAGATACACCGCCTGGCAATCGGCAGGCAGATCGTTAAGCCGGTAATAGCTGGATGTTTCTTTGGTATAAGTATTTCCCTGTGCCGACGTGAGCACCGGTTTGGGCATCTTCAAATTTTTAGTATCGATAGGTTTGGGTGTGGCAATTTCCAGCCTGTCGCCGTTTGGCAACAGCACATCGCCGGTGGTTTCGGTATGTTTTTGCAATTGCCAGGTCTTGCCGCCATCGGCAGAGATGGCCGCGCCCGAACCCTCCATGCCATAAGCCGACATGGCATCGGCCTTCATGTTCCATTTTACCTGCAGGCTGCCATCGGGCCGGGTACCAATATGCGGGAATTGAAAAAAGCCCCATGGCTGGGGCTTATCTGCCACACTGATGATGACAGGCTGATTAAACTGAATATTAAAAACGCTCTTATTATCGCGATTGTAAGAAACTGCGGCGGCATCATAAACCGGGATTCCCGGACTGAAAGGGATGGGCGATGTTTGCCCCGGCATCCCTTCTTCAACAACCTGTACGTGTGCGCTGAATTGCTTCTTCGCTGTACTGCACGAAAACACCATCCCACTCAACAATAAAAATAACGCTGTCCTCCTCATCGCTCCTGATCTGCTAATTAAGGTGTTAATATCGAACCGATAATGTTTAAGATGCCATTGGTAGTTACTACGTTACCGGTAGCGACGGTTATCGAGGCCGCGTTCGACGGGCCTTTTACCTTATAACCACCGCTGGTATTAATGGTAAGGTTGGTGCCTGATAAAGATGCAACTGTACCGCCCTCGGCAATGCTGATATTATTAACACGCTTAGGTACAATGTGCAGCTTCAGTATCGCTGCCAAAACAGTCGGGCTTTCCGCGTTGATGGCCGCTACGTTGGCATAACCCGCTGCTATTAAACCCGTATTGTTAACGGCGAATACGGTGTATGATGAATTGCCCGATAGCATATTGGTGTAATTAAACTTCGGATCGGCAGTGCTGGCGCGCGCTATAAGCGCGGCAAACATAGTTAAGGTAGCGTCGGAAGTGATACGATCTAAAGTATTCGTAGTAACCGGTGCAGGGAAAAATCTGCCCACCACATGTAAAACCCCATTGTTGGCTGTAAGGTTACCACCGGTGGTGCTAAAGTTAATACCGTTAGCAAACCACGATGTTACCTTATTAGCGTTTTGAGTAACATCAAAATAAATATTGGTGCCATTATAAGCTTTCACGGCAACACTGTCGAAAGTGCTGGTTAGTTTTGTGCCTTGTATCATTTGGTATTTGAGCAGGTTGCCCAAAACATCAGGCGCGGCGGCTTGCACGGCGGCCACACTGGCATACCCGGCATTGTTAAACGCGTCGTTAGTAGGCGCGAATAAGGTATAGGCATCGGTGCCCGAAAATAAAGCTGTAAAATTGGTGCTGCCTGTACTTGCCCTTGTAATGGCTGCCGCCAGGTAAGTAAGTTGCGCCGCTACCGTGGTTACACCAACGTTGTAGGTATTAATTACATCTAAAATGGTTGGCTTATCATAGATCATCCGGTTAATGGTATTCAAATACCCTCCCGTAGTGGCCAGGTTAGTGTTAAGGATATCGCCTCCATCAAGATAGTAAGTGCTTCCACCTTTTTGTACATTGATCTTCCTGCCGCTAAGTGTAGTGAGGGGCGAGGTTGTTGCTTTCACATCGATCTTGCCCTGTACAATGTGGTTTTTTACCAGTATGGCCAGGTCGGCATTGGTCATGCTGTTGATGTAGGTAGCCGTATACCCTACCGAAGAAAAGGCCGTGTTGTTTGGCGCGAATACGGTATAGGCATCGTTACTGTTCAGCAAGTCGGCCAGTCCGGCCCGGTCTACAATACCTTTAAAGGTAGAGAAGTTGTTGTCGTTACTGATCAGCACGTATGGCGTAGCGGTACTGGGCGGATAATCATACGATGATATCTTTTTGCAGCCCGCCAGCCCAAGCAGGCAGGGCAATATCATGATCGCTAATATTTTGGTAATGCTTTTTTTCATTGATCGTCAGATTAAAAAACTATTTAACTGTTATCGTAAATTCCTTTGTCGTCAGCCTGGTATCCCACTTATTGGCGTTAATAGCCTCGAAGGTTACCGTATAAGTACCCGCTGTGGCATAGCCCGGGAAGGTGTAAGTGGTCAACCTGGTTGTAGGACTGGCCTTAATATTGGTACCCGATGCCCGGATCGCCCGGTCGAGCTGTATGGGCTGACTGATGATCCAATCTTCGTTATCATCGGCATTAATAGCGCCACCTGTAAATGTCAGTGCGGTGGTGTTGTATGTCCAGTTATTGGCAGAATTAGCGATACTCATTACACCCCAGTTGGTGGTCGACAGCGAATTGGCTATCGTAGCAATGGTGGTTACCGTACCATCGGGCGCCGTGTTGGTGATGGCAAGGTTCTTGATGGTCCAGGTAGGCTGGGCAACGGCGGCATCCTTTTTGGCTACGTATTTAAATGCCAGGTAAACCGGGGTGTTTGGCTTCATCTGGTCAGTCAGATCAACCAGGCCCGAAGCGGTGTTATCCACACCGGTTGAAAGCGTAAACTTCGCGGTCAGATCGTTCCAGGTTGCTTTTTGAATATCATCCGGGTTTAAAATATTATCGTAATCGGCCGACATTAATACCTTAAGTGTATTAGCCTGTGTGCTGGTTCCCGAACGGAAGGACGTAAACTGCATTTGCGGCTTGCCGCCGTCAATAGTCAGCCTGTCTTTGTTTTTATATTCGGTATTAACGGTTGATGTATTGATGCCCGAGTAAAGGGTTACAATATCGGCCGTGCCGCTGAAAGTGTAAACAATCGGCTCGTTTACCGCATAGCTGGTTTTATCAACCGTTACATCAAAATTAGGCGTATCTATAGCCTGCTTTTTGCAGGATGATAATGCGCCCACCACAACAAGGCCGGCAACCAGGCATTGATATATATGTTTCAAGTTTGTTCTCATGTTTTGATCGTCTTTTTACAGATGGTAATTACCAGCCCGGGTTTTGTTTAAGCAATTTGTTGTACTGAAGCTCGGAAGTTGGGTAAGGCCATAGCAGATCGCGGTCGGTAACCTTGGCTAAATTCTGTACCGCGAAATAAGCCTGTCCGCTGGAGCCGCCACGGTTACCCTCGGCAGGAGCAGTGGGGTCGGTAATGTCTGATAGCAAGGCTTTTATCGTCGGCACAAATATGCCCCAGCGTATCAGGTCCTGCCTGCGCAAAGCTTCTCCGGCCAGTTCCCTAAAGCGCTCCATTTGCAGTTCCTGCTGAAAGGCGTCTTTGGTCATGCCGATAGGTTCATCCGCCTCGGCAATATTTGTAGCGCCGGGCAGCATTTTACCCCAGGCGCGCTCCCTCACCTGGTTGATGCAGGAATAGGCCAGTGCTGTAGGTCCGTTGATATAATTTTCGGCTTCGGCCATCATCAGCAATACATCCGAATAACGCACCACCGGCCAGTTGATTGGCGATTGTTGCGATGCCGCGTTTGGCAGCGGCGCCCAGTACAACCTGAATTTGGCAAAATAACGCTCATAAAGCATGTTAGACGGCCAGTAAACTTTGTTGGCTTCGATATCCGCGTCTGAGTTTGGCGCGCTTGGGCCTCCTTTCCACTGGAAGGGTGCGCAGGTAAAATCGCGGCGCAGATCTTTTGTACCCGCCGTTGCGAAAGGCCCGTAGGCCAGTATCAGTTTACGGGTTACATTGTACTGGCCAACCGATGAACCAAAGGGCACATTATTATTCTTGATGCCATCTAAAAAGCCGATGCTACCCGATGGATTGGAGTTACCCGAAACATAGTTAAAATCGATCTCCCAAAGCGATTCTTTTTTATCGATAATGCCGGCAGCATAGTTTTTAAACACCTGGATAAAATCAGGGTTTAACGAATGCAGCCTTGAATCGATGATCTTTTGTGTCCAGTTCTTTACATCCTGGTATTTAGAAACATCGTTAAGCGGGTAGCCCGTCATGTTAAGGCAAACACGGGCCAATATAGCCTGTACGGTGGTTTTGGCCGCATAGCCTGCACCGCCGTAGTTTGACACCGTTGCAGCCGGAACCAATGCCTCGGCCTCGGTCAGATCTTTTAACACCTGCGCGTAAACATCCTTAATTGGTGTTGCGGCCAGGTTTACGTCGGTAGCGTCGGTAGTGGGGGTTAATCGCATGGGTATCGGCCCCCATTCTTTAACCATTTCGTAGTACAGGAAGCCGCGCAGGAATAAGCCCTCGCCTTTTATAATACCGCGCTGGCTTTCATCCATCGGCACGCGGGGCAGGTTGGCCAGTAAAATGTTAATGTACTGAATGGTTTGGTACATATAGTTCCAGCGGGTTGCCCATTGCGTATCGGATGCCGGGATACCTAAATTGGCCGGGAACGCCGCCGACAGGTTAGTATAAGCATCATCGGTGGTTTCGTAACGAAACTGGTAGTAGCCTCCGTACATCTCTCTTTTGGTAAGCATTTGCCAGGCAGCGCCTAAAGCCGCGGTGGCGTCTTCGGGCTTGGTAAAAAACTGGTCGGGCGATAAAAAGTCCTGCGGTTTGGTATCTAATATTTTTTTACACCCGCCGGTGCTGAGCAGCGTGATGGTGATTAAACTTATTGCAAATATCTTTTTCATATCTTGTTTACAGTTTAAATTATAGCGATAGGTTAAGGCCGGCGGTTATGGTAATTGGCCGCGGATAGCTTGAGTAATCTAAAGCAGGGCTTAAGGCCGTAGCGTAGGTAGATACCTCAGGATCGTAACCTTTATAACCGGTTAGGGTGATCAGGTTATTGGCAGCCACATAAACCCGCAGCTTTTGAATTTTAGCCCGCGATAACATCTTAGCGGGGAAGGTATAGCCCAGGTTAAAGGTCTTTAGCCTGATGTACGATCCATCCTCTACATACCGGGTTGAATACACCGCGCTGTTTTGGCCTATCCTGGCGATATCGGTATTTTGATTGCTGAACGACCAGCGGTTAGCGTAATCGGCAAAAGCATTTTGCGGACCTAAATTGCTGCGGAAGGTAACCGACCCCCCGGTGAACCAAATACGATTGGCATTGATGATATCGTTACCGTACGACCACTGGAAGAACAGGTTCAGGTCGAAATTTTTGTAGCGCAGGTTATTGCTCCAGCCGCCGGTATGTATGGGGTAGCCATTTCCAATAACCGTTTTATCGTTATCGTTAATAATACCGTCGTTATTAATGTCCCGGTATTTCTCCATACCCGGCACCATTGATGTGCGGCTTTGGGTAGGGCCGTTAAGCGGCAAGCTGGCTTTTAATAAATAGTTACCGTTTGGTGTTTTATCAAAATCGCTTAACTGGTAAAGGCCATCAGATATGTAACCGTAGATCTGCCCCAGCGGGCCGCCAACCTTGGCTATAAAGGCTGGTACTGCGGCAAAGTTGGCATCCCAGTTTACGGTAGTGGTCAAGCCTTCTTCGGTAGGGGTCGACAGCGCGTCGAGCCTGTTCTTATTAAATGAGATATTAAAATTGGTATTGTAGGTAAAGTTTTGGGCCCGCACCACATCTCCACCCAGCGATATTTCTATCCCCCGGTTACTTAAGGCGGCGATATTCCTCACTGCTGACGTATAGCCTGTGTTTGGCGCCAATGGTGTGCGGTAAAGCAGGTCCTTTACCTTATCGTTATAATACTCTACCGTTAAATTAAAGCGATCTTTCAAAAAGCCCAGGTCGATAGCGATGTTTTGCTTGGTATCGGTCTCCCATTTCAAATCGGGGTTAGGCAGTGTGCCGGTTACCCCGTTAAAGCCAACCAGGCCGCCGTTCAGGTACAACTGGCTGGTGAAATTAAGGTTGGCCACATAATCAAAATCGCCTACACGGTTGTTACCTGCCGCACCGTAGCTGGCACGGATATTAGCATCGGAAATGATGGATTGCTTTTTGAAAAATTCCTCCTCGCTGATCTTCCATTTCACGGCGGCCGACGGGAAGTAGCCCCAACGGTTATTCTGGAACTTAGAGCTGCCGTCTGCACGGAAGGTACCGCTTACATAGTATTTACCGGCATAGTTATAAGATACGCTGCTGAAGCCTGAGGTAAGGGTATTGTACGATATTTTGGCAACCGCGCCGCTCTGTTGGATGATCCCCACATCCAAACCGCTCAGGCCCAAACGCTCGTCGGGAATAAAGTTCGAACTCATCCCGTACGATTTATAGTTGGTGCGCTGCAGGTCTGAACCCAGTAACACATTCAGGTGATGGTTCCGGCCAAACACCGCGTCGTACTGCAGCAAGTTGGTATTGCTGTAAACATCTATAGTGCCATTTAAAACCGATCCGTTAACCCCGATGGTGCTGTATTGGCCGCCACCCCTGGTTTTGGTATTATTAAATGCCTCGGTACGCTGATCGGTTGAGTTGATGGACCCCTGGATGTGCAGCTTCAGATTTTTTAATATGTAATAATCTGCATACATATTACCAAACAGGTTTTTATTAATTTTATTCCTTAACTCGTTGGTATAGGATATGATCGGGTTCATGCGGGCATCTGTCGGGTAGCTGTTGTCGGGGTCGTACAGCAGGTCTTCCAGCGGTGCATCATCAAAGGCCGGCCCCGGTATTGGGCGATAGGTAAAAGCGCTGAAAAATAGCGACGATGTTAAACCCGGCGACGGGTCGCCACCTGTGGTCATATACCGGCTGTACGACATCGAGCCGCCAACCTTAGCCTTGGTGCCGATCTTTTGATCTAAAGAGAACTTACCCTGGTACCGGGTGTAATCAGACGCGATAATGATACCGGTTTGATTAATGTAGTTACCCGAAAACGCGTAGTTGGCATTATCGTTACCGCCCGAGATCATGATAGAATGGTTTTGCGACTTGCCTGTCCGCAGCAACATATCCTGCCAGTCGGTGCCTTTAACATTACGATAATCCTCCAGTGTGCGGCCGTTGGATAAATATGGGTTGGCCGTTGGAAATTGGTCTTGCGCCAGGCGTACAAACTCGTAAGGGCTTAACAATTTATAATATTTGTAGGGCTGGTTGATACCATAGTAGCCGTTATAATCAATCCTCGACGGCCCTTTTTGTCCTCGTTTGGTGGTAATAACTACTACGCCATTACCCCCGCGCGAGCCGTATATGGCCGTAGCCGAAGCATCTTTAAGTATGGATATGCTTTCGATATTGGCCGGATCTATCATATTATTATCAGGGCTTTCGATAGGCACACCGTCAATCACATATAAAGGCGAACTATCCTGCGTGAGCGAGCCTAAACCACGTACGATAATAGTAGGGGACGAACCAGGCTTGCCATCGGGCGATATTACCTGCACGCCTGTAACACGGCCGGCCAATGCATCGGCAAATGATTGTACCGGGGCTTTTTGCAGATCGTTCATGTTTACGGTGGAAATGGAACCGGTAAGGTCTTTACGGGCAGTACCGGTATAACCGGTGATGATCACCTCGTTTAGCCCGGTTTGGTTTTCCTCCATCGTAACCGGGATAATATCACGGCCATTAATGGATACCTCCTGCGTTTTGTAGCCGATAAAACTAAACACTAAAGTTTTGTAAGTTGCCGCCGAGCGGATAGAGAACGCGCCGTTGGCATCGGTAATGGCGCCTACCTGCGGGGCTTCTTTTACCTTTACACTTACACCCGGCAGGGTGTTCCCATTAGGGTCTTTAACTGTACCCCTGATGAGGGATTGCGAAAAAGCAGTAAGCGTGAAAAGTAAAATTATCGACGATAGCAGGCCTCTCTTATACTTGTAAAATTGGAGCATATGATCTTTATTTTATTTGTGAAATAGTATTGGTATATCATAAATTTCAGGGCAAAGCAATTCCAGCCCTGCAACAGGGTGTTATTTTTTTACCAGCACGAAATCAGTGTATTATTTATTATTAGTTTCACCCAAATTTAATTGTTGCGTAAAGGGCTTTCTACTACTATTAATTTGATTTATGATACTATCTTTCGACCAGTGGGCTAAAGGCCTGATATTATTTTATTTATCGATGGATAATCTGGTTGTAGTTCGTTTTTAACCACGGAGATTCCTGGTTAAATCCCAATACCTAAACAAAAACGGGCCCGGAAAAACTCCCGGACCCGTCAAACCAATTTATTAAACCAAATAAACTAACGTATGTGTATTATTTTAACCAGCCCTGCCTGTCCCAGCCGGGCAGGTCAAGAAATGCCGGATCGGGATAAACCAGTTGTTTAGCTTTTGAAAGTTCGGCCTCATTCAACAACCTGCCGCTAACCGATCTGATGGCCGCGTCCAAATATTCAGAGCGGTCTATACCTACCAAAACAGATGAAACCTCATTAAATGATAAGGCGAATTTTGTGGCCAGGGTTGATATCCCGGCAATATCATCGCTTAATAATTCCCTGTACTCATTGATATGCCGTTCCACATTACTTAAAGCCGGATGCAGATTGCGGCCCTTATCGCTCAGCAAGCCTTTTAACAATACCGACCGTACAACAATACCAGTGCCTTGTTCCTGCGCATGTTTAAAATTGGCCGCCTGTTGCTGGTCCATCAGGTTAAAGGCCAGTTGTATCACATCCCAACCCTTATCAATGGCGCGCGCGGTTTCTGTAGCCGTATAGGTGGATGCTCCCGTCACCCTGATCTTTCCTGATCGCTTTAATCCGGCGAAAACTTTCCGCACGTCATCATTATCCAGTATCGCCAGATCGGCCTGGTGCAGCATGAAAACATCCACATAGTCGGTTTTCAGGAAGCCGAGGCTTTCATGCAACGATGATTCTATAATATCCTTTAGCGTTTGATAACCGGGCAGGCTGCCATCGGCATTTTTAAAATGTTTGCATTTGGTGGCCAGCACTATTTTATCTCGCCTGTCGTAAAAGGCCTGGCCCATAATGGCCTCACTTTCGCCGTACAGGCGGGCGGTATCGAAAAAATTGATGCCTTTGTCGGCAGCTTCGTGCAGCAGGTCGATGGCTTCTTCTGTCGACAGCATATCTTCTTTCCCGTTGACACCGATACCATAAGGCATGCCAATCTCTACACCGCCAAAAGCCACTTCCGACACCTGTATCCCCGTATTGCCTAATGCCCGCTTCTTCATGCTCTATTAATAAGGCTTACCTGGGTTGATGGCTGAACTGGCTACCCTTTGCGCTACCGATTTACCAAACCTATCGACCAGGTTATTGCAGTAAGCGCTTAGTCCTACCACATCGGCACCTACGTTTACAAACTTATAACCCATTTCAAGGAAGCTATCCAGGCTATCGATACCGCCGGATGTGGCGGCATATTTACCGTATTTATTGGCCACCTCGGCCACCAGTTTGCGGGCCTCAATTAATCGCGGGTGGTTCCATTCGCCGGGGGCGCCAATACCCTGGCTAAAATCACCGGGGCCGAAGAACAACATATCCACGCCATCAAGCGCGGCAATAGCTTCAATATCGGGCAGCACTTCGGGGTCTTCTATTTGCAGTACTACAAATTTTTGCTCGTTCGAATCCTTCAGATAATCCTGAAAATCCATATTGGTGAAGGCGCCATCGGCACTGCCGCCATCTATAGCCCGGCGACCGATGGGATGGAATTTGGTCATCTGCACCACCTGCTTAGCCTCCTCCAAATTCATGATATGTGGCACCAGGATCCCGGCCGCGTCCATCTCCAGCGGTTTTACATAACCGCTATAACTGCCGCGCGGTACGCGCACCATCACATCCACATTGCGCGATTTAGCCGCCCATATCTGCGAGTTCAGCACCGACCAATCCTGCGCCAAATGTTCCTGATCTATCCAAAGGCAATCGAAGCCGCAGATGGCTGCTATTTCGGCGGCCTGACCATCGCCTAAATTTACTTTTAAACAGCTTGCGGCACCGCCGGCCTTTAGTTTTGCCAGTACGCGGCTTTCTCTCATTTTCATGCTATATGGGTATATTTTAGTTCTTCCTGCTATTAATTTTCAATATGGCAAAAGCCGCGGCAGCACGCAGATCAGCGCCCTCGTCCGATGCCGGGTCGTATATCCCCGCGCTGTCCTTATCGGCCAGCATGCCTATTAACAAATCTAAATGCTTTCTCGTTCCCCGCTCCGCCAGCGCCTGGGCCAGTTCGGTACGTACGCCCACGCTGTAATGGCTGATATCGGTAGTGATCAGCGCGTCTACCTGGTCAAGCTTTTCCTTGCTTACACCTGCCGGAGCCGTTACCAGCGCTGTGGCTAAAAAGGTTACGTATAGCTCGTCTGTCTTTTTCATGGCCAGCGCGGCCTCATCCAAACGCTTCCATTGTTTTAAAGTTAGCCCTTGTTCCTTGCGCAACACATAAGCGCTGATGCGCCGGATGATGATATTTGTATCAGTTAAAGCCATATTCAACAGCTTTTCGCGGTTGGCATCCATCCTTGTTTTAGATCCATACGAATTGGCCCATAAGGCATAAGTGGCCAGGTTACGGTCATCAGCCACCAGTGTTTTCGCCGTTTCCTGCGGGAACAGTTTAGTAACCGGCTGTTGCAATTTGGCCAGTGTTTCGGTAGCATGGGTACGGTCGGGGCCGTTCATATCCTTGTAAGCGGCGTAGATATTATTCAGCCATTTCTTTTTCTGAGCCGCGTTGCTTTCTGCCTGGGCCAGTACCCGCCATATTACAATGCGGTATTTAGGCTCGGTATGATATTGGGCATCCTCCTGCAAAAAGGCTTTCAGGGGCGCTTGCGGGTGCCCTGTCCAGATCAGGTATTCGGCCGCATGTACCTTGATAAATTTCTGGCGATGGGTTAATGTCAGGTTCAGCTCATCTAAAGCTTTTTTATTTTGCGCGGCAGTAGTTTGTGTTGCTGGCGGATTAGTCATGGTGAAAATAAAGGTTAGCAGGTACAACAGCATGTGGTTATTTTTTTTGAGCGTTCTCTAAATTCTTCTTCACCATAAATAAGATCAGGGCGCAAACGATCATGCTGAACGATGCGATACGGAAAAGCAGCGCCATGTTTACATGCGCGTCGCGCAGGGCGCCACTGGCGTAAATACCCAAACCGCCCACAATGCAGGCAAACATATTAAGCACACCATAACCAGTGGCGATGTAACGCTTATCGGCCACCATGCACAGCACGGGCATCAGGTTGGTATCGGTAAACACCCGGGTGAACGCATAGGTAATAAAACCGGCCAAAGCGATATACACCACATCGGTATTGCTGGCCATAAACACAGCAGGCGCCGCTATGCACAGGCCAATAATAGGCACCAGGATGCGGGCCTTATTATTCCTTTTACTCCATCTGTCGGCAATAAAGCCGCCGAAGATCACGCCTGCCATACTGAGCGGGTACATATAACCGGTTGCGAACAGGCCGGCCTTAGTTTGCGATAAATTAAAATGCTCCTTATAATAAGTAGGCAGCCAGCCCAATATCATCCATCCTACAATGCCCAGGCATCCCCAAAATATCAGCAGCATAATGAATGTGGGCTTGCTGAACAGGTCTTTTATCGCCTCGGTGAATTTCGGTTTGCCGGCGGGTTCTTCAACCGAAGTTGTATCTGTCGGGTTCCCCGCATCCCGCAGGAAGAAGAACAGCACAATTGAATAAACAATGCCCACACCACCAAAAGCGGCGAAGGCTGTATTCCAATGGTAATCTTCAGCGATCCATCCGCCCAGAAAGCCAAGACTTTGACCGATCATCACCCCCGCCAAATGTATGCCGATGGCCAGCGAACGGGTGCTGCCTTTATGGTAATCGGCAATTAGGGCCAATGCGGCGGGCAGGTAGCAGGCCTCGCTCACCCCCATCAGGGCGCGACTAACCAGCAATCCCTGGAAACTGGTAGCACTGGCGGTTAACAATGTTACTCCCGACCAGATAAACAAACTCGTCACAATTACCCGGCTGCGGCTAAACCGATCCGCAAGGAAGCCGGCCACCGGACTTAAAATCCCATACACCCATAAGAAGACCGAGGTGAGCAAACCAAATTGCGCGTCGGTCATGGGTATCGACTGTACAATGGATTCACGCATTGTGGTGATCATGATACGGTCCAGGTAGTTGAGGCAGCCTACCACGCAAAGTAAACCCACCACCAGCCAGGCCCTAAAGGGCATTGCAGGGTTTCGCGGTGTGCTTACGTTAGTTAAGGATGCGTCCATTGGGTTTTAAGGGATAATTGTTATTTCAAATGTATCTTTTGCCCGCATTAATTGATACTACTTTATTTTACAATAGTGATACTATTTTCAATCGGCACATTAAAAATAGCCTATTTAGGCGTTACATGGCGCCATGAGCCCGTTAATTTGTATCAATTTATTGGATAGGTTACAATGCATTAGTCAGTCAAGTTGGTAATTCTATGCCCCAGAGGGGCATGGAAATAATGCGGACGTCAGGCAGATTATTGTAGATATTTATACCTCCGCGGCCCGCTCTTCCTGTAACTTCTGCTGGTAAGCTTTCTTAGCTTCCACATCCTCCCGCGCAGATTCGCCAAAATAGATCAGCCCTAAAGCCTTACGGTTTCTATCAGCCGTGGTATTGCCACCGGCGCGGTGTATGGTAAGCGAATGGTGCACCAGCAGATCGCCCGGTTTTGCGGGAAATGCGACTTCGTTTTGCAGGTCATCATCAGTGCCAAAATCAACTATCCCCTGCGAAAAGCCTAAGGTTTTGGTGCGGCCATGCGGGCGCATGCCCTTCAGGTGCGAGCCTTTTACATATTTCACGCAGCCGTTCTCTTCGTCGGCAGGTTCAAGGGCCATCCACATGGTTACGGCTACCGATGGGTCTAACATAAAATAATAACCGTCCTGGTGGGCCGGCGTAGGCTTGCCGATCATCGGTGGCTTGTTAAAATACTCCAGGTTTTTACCGATCACCTTATCTTCTAATAAAAATTCGGCCAGTTCCTTAAACTTGCTATCAGTTAACACCTGCTGAAAAAAGGCATCATGCGCGTGGATATCCATCACCTGCTTTAGGGTTGCGGGGTTGCTTTTATCTTCATAAAAAACACGGTTATCGGGCATGTTGGGCACTACTTCATCAATCACCCGGTTAAAATTTTGGCTGATGGCCGCCACTTCATCCGCACTTAAAAAGCCGGGGATGAACACATAACCGTCTTCGGCAAATTCGGTTTTAATGGTCTCTTTACTTTTCATAGCTATTTCAGATAATTACCTTTTTTTAATATCCCGGCCCATTTAAAATACCCCAGTTCGTTAAGGTGCAGGCCGTCGAAGGTTAGCTTCGGGTCCAGTTTGCCATCGTTACCTAAAAAGTTGGGGTACAGGTCTATCAGGGTTACCTTTTCGGCAGCCGTTAATTCCTTCAGTTTGGCATTTACATTTACAATATGCTGCGTTTTACCGATGAGTGGTGTATAAGTATCGTTAACCGGCAGCAACGTGTGGAAATATATTTTGGTAGATGGTGAGCCGGCCCTGATACGGGTAATCATGCGGCGATAGTTATTTACCACCAGATCTTCGGGCGCGTTGCGGGTGATATCGTTAATACCGATCAGGATAAATATTTTGGCGGGGTGGCCGTCTATCACATCCTGCAAACGGTCTAAAAGCCCAAAGGTAATGTCGCCGGGGATGCCGCGGTTTTTGGCGGTTTTAAGTCCCAGCAATTCGTTCCAGTCGGTATAGGTCATGATGCTGTTGCCCAGGAAAATGATATCACTGGTTGATTTGGGGAAGCTTTTAAATTGCCCCACCTTGCCGGCGTAAATAGGCGGGCGGTAGGTGCTATCAAACGGTGCATTGTTTTGCGCATCGGCTAACAACGGGGCCAAACCAACGCAGGCTGTTAAAAGGATCATCTTTAATATCTTCATATTATTTTTTCAATTGCTTTTCAAGCCATGGCCAGCTGATCTTATAAAAATCGAGACAGGTGGTATGCGCCAACCCGGGGTATACCTTCAGTTGCTTTTTAGTTTTCAGCTTGTCGTAAACCGATTGCACGGTAACCAGCGGACAAGTGGTATCCTTGCCACCGGCGCTCATCAGCACGGGGCAATGCAGGTTTTCAACCAGATAATAGGGGTCAAAGTAATCAAGCGTTTTCAGGTAGGTATCTGCCTTATCCTTATGTTTATCCAGCACGGTTTTAACTAATGATGGCATGGTGGCGGCCAGCCGCATATTGCACAAAAACGGCACATGCGCCACCACGGCCTTTACCCGGTCATCCAGCGAGGCTATGGCCAAACAGGTGCCCGCGCCCTGACTGGTAGACATCATTACCACACGGTTATGATCCAGATCGGCACGGGTCATTACAAAATCAATGGCGCGCATCATATCGGCGTAGGCGCCCTGGTAATAAAAACCGTCGGGTTGCTCACCGTGCGATGTAAGCTTATCACCCTCTATCTTAAAAAATTCGGAAGAGATACCCTGTCCCCGCGGGTATACCTGCAAAACAGCATAGCCACGCAGGCAATCGCCCAGCATAATGCCCTGTCCGGCGCCAATGCCATAGCCGCAGGTAGTTATAATAACCGGCCATGCTTTGGCAGGCGCTTCGCCCTGAACGGGGATGGAAAGCATGGCGTAAAACTGCACGCCGTTAAGCCCGCGCAAGGTTACTTTATAAGCATGATAGGGCAATGATTCCGGGCTGGGTGTTACTACCGCATCCATGGGTACGGTGGCCAGTTGTTGTTTGGTGCTGGCCCAAAATTCGGAAATGCGTTTGGATAAAGAATCAGCAGGCGCGGCTATTGTACTTTCGCACAGGCAAAAGATGGCGATAAACGCGATGGCAGCAAAAGCGGTTTTCCTCATGCGCTTTTTAGGTTAATTGATATCCAAATCAAATTTATGGTTATCAATAACCCCGTCCCTCTACGTTTATATGCTATGCTGATACTATTTTATGCGAAGTGAGCCAATCCGCCGTTGGCATGGTAAACTTAAAGCAGGTACCCTTTCCCGGTTCGCTTTCTATGGCTATGCGGCCGCCGTGCTGTACCACAAAATCCTTAACCAGCATCAGGCCTAAACCGGTGCCTTTTTCCTGGTTGGTACCCAGCAGCGAGGCCGAGGTTGTTGGCCCCAGCAATATTTCACTGCTTTCCTTCGACATGCCCACACCAAAATCCTGCACGCATATTTCCACCATGTTATCTGAGACCTGCGCTGAGATGCACACCGGCTTGCCGCCAAATGGGGTAAACTTAATGGCGTTGGTTACCAGGTTTTGCAGGATGGAGCGCAGCATCAGCGCGTCGGCATGCACGTAAATAGCTTCACCGGTATTATTATCAAGGCCTATCTCTTTTTGCGCCGCGTTTACTTTCAGCAGCTCCAATGCTTCGTTCACGCTTTGCAGCAGGTGCAACTTTTCGGGTTGAAACTTCGCCTTTTCACGCTGGTTTTTGGCCCATTCTACCAGTTCGTTTAGCTGGGCCAATATTTTTTGCGATGTGCGGTTAATAATGCCCGCAAACATCTTGATCTGATCGGGCTGCATCTTTTCCGCGTCGCGCTGCAGGTTATCGGCAGAGCCCAATAAGGCGGTGAGCGGGTTGCGCAGATCGTGCGAGATGACCGACAGGAACTTGTCCTTAGAAAGGTTGAGCGCCTGCAATTCGTGGTTCAGGTTCTCCAGTTCAAGTGTGCGCTCTAATACCCGTTGCTCCAACCCGCGGTTCAGTTCTACCAGTTCGGCGTTAATTACCTGCAGCTTTTCCTCCTGCTGGCGCAATTGCTGGTTTTTAATGTACAGCTCGGTAAACACAGCCACTTTAGATCGCAGTATCTCGGGATTGAATGGCTTGCGGATAAAATCGACCGCGCCGGCCTGGTAGCCTTTAAATATGGCGGCCTCTTCGTAATCATGCGCGGTGATGAAGATAATGGGGATATGCTTCAGCTTATCGCGCTGATAGATCAGTTCGGCGGTTTCGTAGCCATCCATTATGGGCATCTTCACGTCTAACAGGATCAGCGAAAAATCCTCCTCCTTCAGCAAAATACGCAGCGCGTCGCGACCTGAAGTGGCCCGGTGAAACTCGTACTTCCCCGCATCCAGCGAAACCTCTATCGAGAGGAGGTTATTCTCATTATCGTCAACCAACAGTATCTTAACAGCCATCCTATTTTATTTGATCAGCCAAACCCGCATCAGCGATAACAACTGATCGGTTTTCACCGGCTTGGTAATATAATCCGAAGCGCCCGAAGCAATACATTTCTGCCGGTCGCCTATCATGGCCTTGGCGGTTACCGCGATGATCGGCAGGCTTTTATGTTTTGCTTCCTTGCGGATGATCTGGATGGTTTCGTAACCGTCCATTTCGGGCATCATAATATCCATCAGCACAATATCAATACTTTTGTCATTGTTCAGTATTTCCAGCGCCTCGCGACCGCTTTCCGCGGTGATGGCCTCTATTTTGGAGCGTTCAAAAACCGCCGTCAGGGCAAACAGGTTACGCACGTCGTCGTCAACCACCAGCACTTTTTTACCGTCCAGCACATCGCCATTATCGCGGATGCTGTCTATCAGTTTCAGTTTGCTTTCGCTGATATACCTGCGGTCGATATGCAGCAGCACCAGTATTTCTTCCAGTAACTGGATGTGCGATGACGGCGTTTTAGTGATGATCTTATGGTTAAGGCGCTTCAGCTGGATCAGCTCGTCCTGCGTAAAGTCGCGGGCCGAGTGCAGCAGGATGGTAGTTTGCGGGTGCTTCAGCAGGTTGATCTTGTTCAACAGTTCAATACCGTTGGCATCGGGCAAAACATAATCAAGGATAATGCAATCAAACAATTCCTTCTTCAGTACCGAAAGGGCTTTTTTGGCCGTGGTGGCGCTGAACACCTCCACACGGTCGTTAGTGATGAGTTCGGTAAGCCTTTGCAGTTCGGTCTCATTATCTTCTATCACCAGTACACGCTTTTTGGCGTGCATGTGGAAATTGACAATGCCGGTGATCAGGTCATCAAGCGAGGCGTTTGATAATGGCTTCAGACTGAACGAACGCGCGCCAAATTTAAGGGCCATTATCTTATTATCTTCGCCCGATATGACATGGACTGGAATATGCCGCAGGCTGGTATCCATTTTCAGCAGCTTCAGCAACTTCCACCCGTTCGATTCGGGCATGTTCACATCAAGCGTGATGGCAACAGGGTTGTATTTAATGATGTTATCAAATATTTCAAGATAGGTGATGGCCACCACCACCTTCAGGCCAAAATTGTGCGCCTTGTCTATCAGTATCTTGGTGAAGCGCAGGTCGTCTTCCACCACCAGCAGTACCTTATCTTCGGCGGTAATGTTATGGCGGTCATCATCTATCACCATCGCTACCGAATCGGCCATGCTCGATCGCAGGTGCGGTACCGGGTTTGGTTCTTTTACCTTCACCGGCGCTGCCTTTTCTTCCTGGTATTTTAGTGGCAGGTACAGGGTAAAGGTACTGCCCTTGCCCAGTTCGCTGCCCACGGTAATGGTACCGCCCAACAATTCGGCAAAACCCTTGCTGATGGAAAGACCCAAACCGGTACCACCATACTTACGGCTGGTAGAACCTTCGGCCTGTTGAAAAGCCTCGAAAATGATGCCCTGGGTGTTTTTGGAGATACCGATGCCCGAATCTTCGATAGAGAACGCGATAACCGAATCGTGCTCCAGCGGGTTCTCCTGGCCCGGGCGGAAGATATGCAGTTTCACGCGGCCTTTTTCGGTAAACTTAAAGGCGTTGGATAGCAGGTTCTTCAAGATCTGGTTCAGGCGCTGCATGTCCGTCTCCATCATTTCGGGCAGGGTTTCTTCTACCTCTATCTCAAACTTCAGGTTTTTGGCTTCGGATATCGGCCTGAAGGTCGATTCGGCAAAACCGGTGATCTCCTTAAAGCTAACCGGCATCACATCGGCCGCGATAACGCCCGATTCGATCTTCGACAGGTCGAGGATATCGTTGATCAGCTGGATCAGGTCATCCCCGCACGAGTGGATGGTTTTAGCAAACATGCGCTGCTTTTCGGTCAGGTTGCCCTCGGGGTTTTCGAAGAGCTGCTGGGCCAGTATCAGCAAGCTGTTAAGCGGTGTACGCAACTCGTGCGACATATTGGCCAAAAACTCCGATTTATATTTCGATGTCAGCGTCAGCTGTTCGGCCTTTTCTTCCAGCGAGCGGCCTTTATCGTGCAGCTCATCATTTGCCCTTCTCAACTCCTCCTGTTGTGCCGAAAGCTCGCCGGCCAGCGATTGCGACTGGCTCAGCAGTTCTTCGGTACGGGTATTGGTTTCGATGTTGTTTAGTACGATACCGATACTTTCGGTCAACTGATCGAGGAAGTCGATATGCGTATCGCTAAAATTCTCGAACGAAGCCAGCTCAATTACTGCCTTCACATTATTTTCGAACAGTACGGGCAGTATCACCAAATCGATAGGCGCGGCCTGCCCTATGCCCGAATTGATCTGCAAATATTCGTTTGGTACATTGGCCAGCCTGATGCGTTCCTTATCGGTGGCGCACTGCCCTACCAGGCCCTCGCTCAGCGAAAATTCCTGGTCTATCAGCTTGCGGCTTTTTTGGGCATAACCGGCGAATAGTTTTAGTTTTGGTTCGTCGGCACCTTCGCGTTGTTCTAAAATATAGAACGCGCCGTAACGGGCGTTCACCAGTTCGGCCAGTTCTGATAAAACCTTGTTGGCCACCGCATTCCTGTCGCGCTGGCCCTGCAGCATTTGGGCAAATTTGGCTAAGTTAGATTTTAGCCAGTCCTGCTCGTGGTTACGCAGCGTGGTGCCTTTCAGGTTAGCGATCATCTGGTTAATGGTATCCTTCAAGGCTTCCAGCTCGCCCTTGGCTTCCACGCGGATGGTACGGGTTAAGTCGCCCTTGGTTACCGCCGATGCCACTTCGGATATGGAGCGCACCTGCACCGTTAAGTTTTGTGCCAGCTGGTTCACGTTCTCCGTTAAATCCTTCCAGGTACCGGATGCGCCCGGCACACTGGCCTGCCCGCCTAAGCGGCCCTGCACACCCACCTCACGCGCCACCGTGGTTACCTCATCGGCAAATACGGCCAGGGTATCTATCATCTCGTTAATGGTATCGGTTAATTGCGCCACCTCACCCAATGCGTTGATGGATAAGCGCTGCTTCAGGTTGCCTTTGGCAATGCCGGTAGCCACTTTGGCAATACCACGGATCTGCCCGGTAAGATTTGATGCCATTTGGTTTACCGAGTCGGTCAAATCCTTCCAGGTACCGCCCACGCCTTTTACGTGCGCCTGGCCCCCCAGCTTACCCTCGGTACCCACCTCACGCGCAACACGCGTTACTTCGGACGCGAAGGAGTTCAGCTGATCCACCATCGTATTGATGGTGTTCTTCAGGTCCATGATCTCACCCTTCACGTCGATAATTACTGTTTTGGATAAGTCGCCGCTGGCCACCGCCTTGGTTACCTCGGCAATGTTACGCACCTGCGATGTTAAGTTTGATGACATCTGGTTTACCGAGTCGGTCAAATCCTTCCAGGTACCCGCAACGCCCGGCACAAAGGCCTGGCCGCCCAGGTTACCGTCGGTACCCACCTCACGGGCCACACGCGTTACTTCCGACGCGAAGCCGCGCAGCTGGTCTACCATGGTATTAATGGTTTCCTTCAGCTGCAAGATCTCTCCCCTAACGTCAACCGTGATCTTTTTAGATAAGTCGCCGTTAGCTATCGCGATGGATACATCGGCTATATTACGTAACTGCGCGGTAAGGTTACCGGCCATTTTATTTACCGAGTCGGTTAAATCTTTCCAGGTACCATCCACACCCGGCACATTGGCCTGGCCGCCTAATTGCCCTTCCGAACCCACCTCACGCGCCACACGGGTTACTTCGGATGCGAAACCGCGAAGCTGATCTACCATGGTATTAATGGTATCCTTAAGTTCCAATAACTCGCCTTTGGCGTTTACGGTGATCTTGCGGGAAAGGTCGCCTTTGGCCACCGCCGTGGTTACCTCGGCAATGTTACGCACCTGCGATGTCAGGTTGTCCGCCATTTTATTTACCGAGTCGGTTAAATCCTTCCAGGTACCGCCTACACCGGGCACATTGGCCTGGCCACCCAGCTGCCCTTCGGAACCTACCTCACGCGCCACACGCGTTACTTCCGACCCGAAAGAGTTCAACTGATCCACCATCGTATTGATTGTTACCTTCAGTTCCAGCATTTCGCCCTGCACGTCAACCGTTATCTTTTTAGATAAGTCGCCCTTGGCCACGGCCGTGGTTACCTCGGCAATGTTACGCACCTGCCCGGTTAAGTTACCCGCCATCTGGTTTACCGAGTCGGTTAAGTCCTTCCAGGTACCGCCAATGCCCGGCACGTTGGCCTGGCCACCCAACTGCCCTTCCGAACCTACCTCACGCGCCACACGCGTCACTTCAGATGAGAACGAGTTCAGCTGATCCACCATGGTGTTGATGGTATTCTTCAATTCCAATAACTCACCCTTGGCATCCACGGTGATCTTCCGGGAAAGGTCGCCTTTGGCCACCGCCGTAGTTACACCGGCTATATTACGCACCTGGTCGGTAAGGTTGCTTCCCATCTGGTTTACCGAGTCGGTCAGATCTTTCCAAACCCCGCCGACGCCTTTCACACGCGCCTGCCCGCCCAGTTTACCTTCGGTACCTACTTCCAGTGCCACACGGGTTACTTCGGACGCGAAGGAATTCAGCTGATCCACCATCGTATTGATGGTCTTCTTTAGTTCCAGCATTTCGCCCTTTACGTCCACGGTGATCTTCTTGGAAAGGTCGCCGTTGGCCACCGCCGTGGTTACCCCGGCAATATTACGCACCTGCGATGTCAGGTTGCCGGCCATGCGGTTCACCGAGTCGGTCAAATCCTTCCAGGTACCCGCAACGCCCGGCACTTTAGCCTGGCCGCCCAGCTTACCTTCGGTACCTACTTCCAGCGCCACACGGGTTACTTCGGATGAAAAAGAGTTCAGCTGATCCACCATGGTGTTGATGGTGTTCTTCAGCTCTAATATTTCGCCCTTGGCTTCCACGGTGATCTTCCGGGAAAGGTCGCCCTTGGCCACGGCTGTTGTTACCGCCGCCACGTTACGCACCTGGGCGGTAAGGTTACCGGCCATCTGGTTTACCGAGTCAGTCAGTTCGGCCCATACACCGGCTACACCCTTTATCTTGGCCTGCTCGCCCAGTTTACCTTCCGAACCCACCTGCCGCGCTACCCGCGTTACCTCCATAGAGAAGAGTTGCAGCTTGGCCAGCATCTGGTTCGATTCCTTGGCGATACGCAAAAACTCGCCCTTTAACGGGTGGCCTTTTATTTCTAATGGGATATGTTTGGAAAGGTCGCCGTTGGCTACCGAGTTGATCATACCGGCAATTTCCAGGGTCGGCGTGGTCAGGTCCTCTATCAGGTTATTGAGCGATGTTACGCCACGCGCCCATTCGCCACGCGCATCGGGCAGTTCAATGCGTTTGGCCAGGTGCCCGCGTTTGCCGATGGTTACCTCGGCCGAGGAGATCTCGGCAACGAAGCGCTCGTTCATGTCGATAATATCGTTCAGCACCTCGCATATGCGGCCGTTGATGCCCGCCTGGGTAACCGGCATGCGCGCGTTGAGCCGCCCGTTTTTCACCAGCGATAATACTTTTAATAGTTCCTTCAGATCGAGGGTATCGGTAAGATGCTCGTCTACAATTCCGTTCTTATCTAAAATTTCATCCAAAACGTCGTCTTTCATCGGACAGGTTGATTAATTGTGAACTTAGGATTCAATAACATTTTATAAATGAGACAATAAAAAATATCGCTATCGGCAAAATATTATAACGCAAGGAAAATCATTACTAATATCCTTGTTTTATTGCAAAAGGAGCTGGAAATAATGGCTTTGTATAAAGCAAAATTGGAAAGAATTGTTTTAGATGGGGTGAGATTTTTTTTGTGAAAGAATTCTTTATCGGCGAAGCTGAAACATTCCTTTAAGTTTTAAAACACTGTTGGTTTTGGTATTTCTTATGAATCATATATTTTGATAAGATCAATTATTACCCGAATTTTATTACATGAACATACTCCTCATCATCCTGCTATCCCTTGCGGGTCTCATCGCCCTGCTCTTCCTGCTCTCGCTTTTGATGCCGAAGAAGCATTACGTGAAACGGGAGATCATCATCAACGAGCCTGTGCAAAAGGTGTTCGATTATGTCCGGTTTCTGAAAAACCAGGAGGCATTTAACACCAATGCCATGGCTGATGCAGACCGTAAAAAGGAATTCCGCGGTACCGACGGAACAGTGGGTTATGTTTACGCATGGAGCGGTAATAAGGATGCCGGCGAAGGCGAGAAAGAGATCATGAGTATAGTAGATGGCAAAAGTGTTGAGATGGAGATCCGCTTTGTGAAGCCCATGAAAACCAGCGCCCGCATTTTGATGGAGCTGGAACCATTGGCCGATGATCAGACTAAATTATGGTGGAGTAATGCCGGCGAGCTGGGCTACCCGATAAATATGCTGATCCCCATGATGCAAAAGCATGTGGCTAAGGATATGGACAAGAGTTTAACGAATTTAAAAAACATCCTTGAAGCCGGTACCTTTTGATTTCCTGTTAGACTACCTGCCGGCCAACACCATTGTAAAGCCGGCCATCGGCATGTTCTATATTTATTTCGACGGGAAGATCGTATTCATCTTTCGCCGAACGGCTAAAAATCCACAGCATAACGGCATCTGGATCTCCACAAAAAGAGAGCATCATGCCAGTCTAAAGGAAGAAATACCAGCCATTACCGATTTTGAACTGGACGAGGGCTTTGATACCGCCTGGCTACTGCTCAGTGATCAGCACGATGATTTTGAGGGTGCGGCAATTCAATTATGCGAGCTCGTTTCCCGTAAGGATAAACGCATTGGCAAAATAACCCCTGTCAGCGCCGCGCTCTTTGAGTAAAGCAGCCCTGATATTTAGCCAGCTATCGCCGTACCAACACCGATGTATCTTTATTTTCTATGTAATTTTCTTTCATGCCCACAAAGATCGGGGTAAAATGAGGCCGGGTGGCTTGTTGAGAAGCCCCCAATAAGCCTCACTTACAAAATGAAAAAAATAAGAATTGCACAAGCCAAACAGCACTTTGAGTGAAAAAAGAGCCAATACCTTCCTGACATGCCATAAAATTTATAGATTTTAAGCTAATTGTTTGATTTTATGTCAAAAAAATATAGATTTAACTTTGAATCAACGAATTGGTAATATTGGCTGTTTTACACAGTTATCATTTACAATGAATTTGGTTTAGCCCAACAACTTCTTTGATAATGAACATTCGTAAATACGGTGATGATCAATTGGTAGCTGCCCTTCAAAAGGGAGAGGCAACCGCGATGACCGAAATTTACGATCGGTATTGGCGTAAACTATTGGCCATTGCCTACAATCATACCAAAGACAAATCTACCTCGCAGGAAATTGTACAGGAGGTGATGATCAAGTTGTGGGACAGGCGTGAAGACGTCAGGATCGATTCGTTACCGAACTATCTGGCTATGGCCGTTAAATACTCGGTGATCAACTATGCCGTCCGCGAACGCCGGAGAAGTGAGATCGCGTTTAAGGTGATCAGCCAGGCAGATACTTATTTTGATGATGAAAATATCTACGCGCAGTTTTTGCAGGAATACATTAGCGGCGTAGTGGAAACGCTGCCCGAAAAATGCAAACTGGTTTTTAAATCGAGCCGCGAAAATGGGAAAACAGCCCGCCAGATCGCCCTCGATATGGATATCTCTGAAAAAACTGTAGAGGCGCATTTATCAAAAGCGCTGAAATCTATTCGTTACTCTTTGCGCAATGCCGGGGTAATATCATTAACCGTATTTGTATCCCTGTGGACAGGCTACAACGGGTAAGCGGTTATACTCTTAGTTTCGGATAATACAAAAAAGCTTTGCACGGTTGTAATATTAGGCAGCGTGGCCAGTTTGTTACGATAAAAGGCATGATAAGCATCCATATCGCTGGTAGCTATCCTTAATAAAAAATCAAAGGTTCCGGTCATCTGAAAACACTCCATTACTTCGGGAAATTTGGCTACTTCGCGTTCAAAAGTATTCAGCGTATCGGCCGTATGGTCGTTCAATAAAACCTGGCTGAAGGCGATGAGGCTGGTATTTAATTTTTTACGGTTCAATATAGCTACCGTGCGCAGGATAAACCCCTCATCTTTTAACCGCTGGATGCGTTGATGAATGGTACCGATAGATTTATTCAGTTTATAACAGATCTCTTTATTGGTCAAACTCGCGTCCTTTTGCAGGAGCTTTAAAATGTCGATGTCTGTTTGATCTAAATTATTCAGTACCATAATTACTTTTGATTAATAGTAGTGAATATAAGAATTTTTTGTTCAAAAAATGAAAATTAACACACGATTATTGAAAACTATTGTTGTTTTTTATAGCCTATCAGGCATTTATCAATAATTTCAGCGCGCCATACCCACCATTAACGTTAATTAATTCAATATTCTTCGCCGCCTTCAGCATCGAAATATAGATCATCGACCGGTAGCCACCGGCGCAGTACACATAATAAGCTTCCGGCTTATCAACAACGTTGCCTAACTGATGAAAATTACCTAAAGGGAGATTAGTAGCGCCCGCTAAATGCCCTTGTTCAAATTCGGCAGCAGCCCTTACATCAATAATATTAAATTTGTTTTTAGCCTGTAATTTAAAAAACTCGGCTGCGGATAAATTGGGCACCTTATTTATCGTTTTACCCGCTGCCTGCCATCCTTCAAATCCGCCCAGCAAATAACCAGTAACGTTATCAAAACCAACCCTTGCTAAACGGGTAATTACCTCTGTTTCTTTACCACTGTTAGCCACAATAAGCAAACCGGCATTCTCATACGGTAACAAGGCCCCTGCCCAGGTAGCAAACGATCCGTTAAGCCCGATATTTACCGATCCGGGAATATGCCCGGCTGCAAAATCAGCTGGATCGCGGGTATCCAATATCAGGGTATGTTCTTTACGGGCCTCCTGCTCAAACTCGCCGGCCATTAACGCGCGGGTTCCCTTGCGGATGATATCCTGCAAACCGGTGTACCCCTGGCTGTTCAACCTAACATTTATGGGGAAATAAGCCGGCGGCGGGGGGAGCCCGGCCGTTACTTCTGCAATAAATTGGTCCCTGCTAAGGTTAATATTTAATGCATAATTGTTCAATCTTTGATTGCCCAGGGTATCCCAGGTTTCCTTGCTCATATTTTTACCACAGGCGCTGCCCGCGCCGTGGGCCGGGTAAACAACAATATCATCATTAAGCGGCATGATCTTATCGCGCAGCGAATCGAACAGCATTCCTGCAAGTTCATCCTGCGTTAAGCCTTCTTTAGGCTGCTGGGCCAGGTCGGGGCGGCCAACATCACCAATAAATAGTGTATCTCCGGTAAAAATCGTTGTCGCCGTTCCGGTCTCGTCTTCCAGCAGGTAGCAACTGCTTTCTAAGGTATGCCCCGGCGTATGTAACAGTTTCAAGCGCAATTTGCCAATGCAAAAAGTCTCCTCATCCTGGCCAATATAGGCTTCAAAGGCCGTAACAGCTGTTGGGCCATAAACGATGGTAGCGCCGGTTTTTTCGGCCAGTTCAAGATGCCCGCTTACAAAATCGGCATGAAAATGGGTTTCAAAAATATATTTAATGCGGCTGCCCGAGGCTTTAGCCAGTTTAAGATAAACATCCGGTTCGCGGATAGGATCGATAACGGCCGCTTCGCCATCGCTCGAAATAAAGTAAGCGCCCTGGGCCAGGCAATTGGTATATAGCTGTTCAATTTTCATGCTGATGTGATCATAAATTAGTAATAAGGCTACCCTGTTTTAGTAAGATGAATATGCCGAGGATCAATATAAACCAGCCAAAGCCGATCTTAAGACGGTCTGCCTGGATATGTCGCGACAAAGAGGTACCTGCTATGCAACCCACCAATGCGGTTAAGGTAACGCCGGATAATAGCACCCAATTGATCTGCCCCCGCCCTGTATCCGAAAAAAAACCGATCAGGCAATTCAAAAAGATCACCGCCAGTGAGGTACCAACGGCTTTTTTCATATTCAGTCTTAACTGTAGCGTCAATGCAGGGATGAGGATAAAGCCCCCGCCCGCCCCTAACAAGCCTGTTACCGTACCCACCGAAAAAGCGGCGATAACCGATCTTCCGTTAGCGCCGGATGGCTTCAGGTCGGTATCCGTCGCGATATCTTTGCGGCGGATCATTAACCAGGCGGCCAGCATCATTAAAAGGGCAAAAACAACCATGCTTAACCAATTATAGGTCATTGCCCGTGCACCGATGTGGAACAATACCGGCGGTACTACCGGTAACAGAAAACGCCTGATCAATAATACCACCAGCATAGAAAGTATGCCGAATGACAGGACAATACCGGGCAGTACATCGCCTTTTCTAAACTTCATAGCCGTGCCCAGCAAACTGGTTACCCCCACAATAAACAGCGAGTAGGTGGTAGCCAGTATGGGCGGGATATTGAACATAAAAACCAATACGGGCATGGTAAGGATACTGCCGCCGGCGCCGATAAGGCCGAGGGAGATCCCGATAAGGGCGCAAGCTACAAACCCGGCGAGTTCAAGTACCATTATTTAGGCTAATTCGAGTTTACTTTTATGAAAGATCACTTTAGCCGCATCAACCGCTTTTTCAATATCAGCCGAAGTATTGTATTTGCTGAAGGAGAAGCGAACAGTGGCACAGGCAGTACGGCCCAAAGCCTTCATTACGTGCGATGCCGAATCTTCGCCACTGCTACAGGCGCTGCCGCCCGAAACACATACGCCGCTCATATCAAACTGCATGATCACCATATCGTTCTGCCCGTTATCCGGGAAGCATACGCTCAGCACGGTATAAAGTGAATTATCCGGGCTGTGAAAGCTAACGCCCGGGATAGTTTCCAGCAGCCGGCGTTTTAACTGTTCCTTCAACGCGGTGATGTGGGCACGTTCTGGTCCGTAATGGGCCATGGCCAATTCCAGCGCTTTGGCAAAACCAACTATGCCGTAAACATTTTCGGTACCGGCACGCATGTTCCGCTCCTGCCCGCCACCGTGTATAAGTGGTGAAGCATAAACATTTTCGGCTACGTATAATATGCCGGTACCTTTTGGCCCGTGAAATTTATGACCGGCGGCAGAGGCAAAATGCACCCCGCATTCGGCAAGGTCGATAGGGTAATGGCCGATAGACTGCACACAATCAGAGTGAAAAACAGCAGCATAAGTGCGGCACAGATCGCCTACATGTTCTATATTCAGCAAAGCACCGGTCTCGTTATTGGCGTGCATTAGTGAAACGAGGCACTTTTTACCATCCCTGGCCTGTTCTGCCAATTGCCTTTCCAGGTCTTCATAATCCACTTCGCCATCAGCGGTTAACTGTACAAATGAATACAGGATGCCTTTTGCCTTGCTATAATGTTCTACGGTATGCAATACGGCGTGATGTTCTATAGGCGAGGTGATGATATGGGTGCAACCCAGATCGCGCACAGCCGACGCGATCGCGGTGTTATTACTTTCGGTACCGCCGCTGGTAAAATATATCGAAGTGGGTTTTACGCCCAATATCTGCGCTACACTTCTGCGGGCGCGCTCAATAGCCGAACGGGTGGTGCGTCCGTAAGAATAGGTTGAAGACGGATTGCCGAATTGCTCCTGCATATAAGGCAGCATTGCTTCCAAAACTTCGGGCGACAATGCCGTAGTGGCTGCATTATCTAAATAGATGATCTGATCCATAATTAAAATTTTTGGTAAAAAGCATCCGCTTCAGAGGACGCTTTTTTAGTTATCGCTTAACTATTATTAACTAACTTATAAAAAGAACGAAATGAAGACTTTTAAGTAGTTTTTTTATTTTCTACGGAAGGCGGCTAAGCCGCTATCCAGGTAATTTAAATATTGGGCCACATCGTAATTGGCGCCTTGCGGGGCCACCAGCGGCTGTTCTGTTTCCGGATCGAGCAATACATAGAATGGCTGCGAATTAGCCTCGAACCTTGATGTTTGCAGGTAGCTCCACTTGTTGCCAAGCGTTTTGATGGCGCGGCCTTCAGGCGTTGTAGTTTGCTCGTTGGCAGCCAGGTCGGTTTTATCGTCTACATATAATTGTATCAATACATACTCCTGGTTGATGCGTTGCGCTACCTGCTTATCGGGCCATACATTGGCTTCCATTTTACGGCAGTTTACGCAGGCGTGCCCGGTAAAATCTATCATCACCGGCTTGTGCATTTTTTTGGCGTAAGCCAGGCCCTCATCATAATCGAAGTACGGGTTGAAGCCTTTGGGTTTATCGAATAAGGTGCTATACTTATGCGGCTGGGTATCGGCGCTTTCGGCAACAGCATTGCTCACGCCCGACGAAAGGTCGAAATCCTGCGTAGACATTGGCGGTAGAAAAGCGCTTACCGATTTTAACGGCGCCCCCCATAAGCCCGGCACCAGATACATGGTGAACGATAAGGTGATGATGGCGATGAAAAGGCGTGGCACCGAGATATAAGGCAGGTCGCTATCATGACTGAACTTCAACTTCCCTAAAAGGTAAAAGCCCATCAGCGCGAAGATCACGATCCACAGCACCAGGAATACTTCCCTGTCGAACCAATGCCAGTGATATGCCAGATCGACATTGCTTAAAAATTTGAGGGCCAATGCCAGCTCCAGGAAACCAAGGGTAACCTTTACGCTGTTTAACCACCCGCCCGATTTTGGCAGGGCGTTCATCCAGCTTGGGAACATGGCGAATAAAGTAAACGGCAAGGCCAATGCCAGCGAGAACCCAAACATGCCAACCGCCGGGCCAAGCAATGCTCCCGTAGTAGCTGCCTGTACCAGCAAAGTACCAATAATTGGCCCTGTACAGCTAAAGGACACTAATGATAGCGTAGCCGCCATGAAAAAGATCCCGGCCAAACCTTTACGGTCCGACTCCTGGTCCATTTTGTTAACCCACTTGCTGGGCAGGGTAATTTCGAACGCGCCTAAAAACGAAGCGGCGAATACCACCAGCAATAAAAAGAACGCAAAGTTGAAGATGCCGTTGGTTGATAAGCTGTTGAGCGCGTCCGGCCCAAAGCAAACGGTAATGAGCAAACCAAGGATCACATATATAACAATGATGCTTACCCCATAAGTGATGGCCTTACCTACGCCGCTGCTCTTATCGCCCGATCCCTTGGTGAAGTAGCTAACCGTCATCGGTAGCATGGGGAAGATGCAGGGCATCAGTATTGCCGCGAAGCCGCCCAGCAAACCTGCTATAAAAATAGCCCATAAGGTTTGCTGCTGTTGCTGCTTGTGTGCCTGGCCTGTGGCTGTCTTTGCCGCTTTTTTAGCCTTAACCGGTGCTACTGTCTTTTCGGGTTTGATATCCGTAAAGGTAACGTCGGCTGTAGAAACGGTATCCTGGGCATTGGCCTGTATCGGGCCAAACAGTGGCAGGCAAAATACCAGGGCGAGTAAAAAGATGAATATTGGGTGCTTCATTTATAATTGCGATTAATTTTTTAACCATTAAGGGCCGTTAGGCGGCCAGCCCGATAATTCGGACGACATCTTCATTTTCGGCCATTAAACCGCAATCGGCAATAAGCCCTGTTTGGCTGAAGCCAAGCAGGTGCGGGCCGTCAAGCTCGTTGTATAAACTTAAAACAGCGGCATCGGTGCCATACTGGGCCAGTAATAAAGCGCCGGGATAAGTCTTGATAATAGTGGTACTGTATTTTGATAGCGTGCTTGCCTTAACGCCTTCAAAAAAAGCGCTGTCTATTTTAAAATAGGCCGCCCGCAAACACAGCGCCTGGTTATATTTAGCAACCTCGACCGCGAAAATCTCAATAATGTTTTCCAGTTTTAAAGCAAGGATGGCGATCTCACCTTCAGTGCCGACCACTTCTACGGTGATCAGGGTAATGTCGCTAATATCAGTAGCCGCTAAGCTTAAGCTATTGATCTTCATCTTTCTCTTTTCGATCATTCCGGTAACCAAATGCAGCAGGCCTGGCCTGTCTTCTGCTTTTAAGGTTAAAACATATTGTTCTTTCATAATTCAATTGTTGCTTGTCTGTCAACGCCCATTACCGTAAAATAAAGGCAAAGGCGTGGCCCGGGGCTATCCCCAAAAGGCAATCTAAAGTTTTCTGCTTACTTATTTTATCGGGATACTAAACTCCTCGGTGGTTGGCGGCAGGCATTGCTTGTCGTTACAGGTCATGTATTCTAACGATCCCTTAACCGTGGTTTGTCCTTTTTTCAATTTAATTTTTTGCTGAAAAATGGCACTTCCCTCAAAAAAGGCCACATCCATACCAAACACTTTTTCCATACGTACAATTGGCTTCGGCTCGATGGTTTTTCCAACAAGTGTATATTCCGGCGAGGCCGTGAACGTGAACGTAGTTTTAATAGGGCCGCCCTCTTTAACAAACTGCGAGTATACGTGCCAGCCTTCATCAATATTAGCTTTTAAAAACACTACGGCTTCTGTAGCGCTGGTTTTTTTGGCAGCATAGCTCCAGTTAACCGGGGTTAAAATTTGCGCCTTCGCTTTTATGGCAAATAAGGCCAGCACAATAAAAATTTTTAAGGTCTTCTTCATGGTGATATAATGTGATTTATGAATTGAGTGTTAAATGAATATTACAACAATAAAATTCAGTAATATTGATTTATATAACAATCATTTATAATAAATCCATAAATTTTATGGATTTATGGATTTATATGATCAAAATATTCAGTTTTAGACCAGCCCACTCCCCTAACGTTGTCTTTTTTTTCATTTTAACCTCTTCAAAAAGGCAGTTTAAATGGATAATTGCGGGGTGATACTACCTACGTTTTCAGGCATAATCCCCTGAATCAGGAACCTTTACGCGCCATTTCTATCATAGCGGCCAGTTCAGCGGCGTTGGCTTCGTCCTGTCCTGATGTAAAGCCTGTTAAATGAAACCTGATCTTGCCGTTACCATCAATAATAAACTTTGAGGGGATACCCGGAACCTTAAAAGCCGTAACCGCGGGGTTGATCTTCGATTTGGCATCCTTAACATCCATATAAAGCGGGAAGGTGTAATTATTGGCAGCGATATAGGCCTTAGCATCCGCCAGCGGCGTAGTTGAGCGCTCCCAGGTATGGATGAACAGGAACTTAACGTTAGGATCATTCCTGTACTGGTTTACCGCCAGCTGCATAGCCGGGAACGAAGCCTTGCAGGGGCCGCACCACGTAGCCCAAAAATCAAGCACAATGGTTTTGCCCTTATAATCGGCCAGCGATACTTTTTTGCCGTTCACATCGGTTACCCTAAAATCGGGCGATTGGTCGTTTGTCATCTTTTTGCCCAGATCAGCGCTCACCTTAGCCAGCAGGTCATTTTTTACCGATGCGAGGTAGGCGCTGCCATCCTTACCGGGGTTAACCTTTTCATAAGCCGTTTTTAGCTGCACGGTCAGTTCCGCATTCGATCGCCCTTCTGATGCGATCTGAGTTAACAATGGCAAGGCCTCCTGGTATTGACCGTTTACCGCCAACAGATACGCGTAAGATTTGGTAGCATCGTTAATGGTGGTCTTCGGGAAATAATCGTAGGCATCCTTAGCGTATTTAAGCGCTTCGGCATTGTTGCCCTGCTTAGCCAGGATCTTGCTGTAAAGTATCTCGTAGCTGTAATACATGGCCTTGTTGTTATTGCCGCCACGTCCGTTACCCTGCGCGGGGGCAGTTTCGGTAAGGGTTGGCTTCAGGCGGTCTAACTCTGGCTTTACCAGTTTTTCGGCGGCAGCGGGATCGTAAGCTAAAAACGCCGTCGCTATCGCCATGGCATTCGAGCGGCCTTTTACCTGTTGCAGGTGATACAGCGCCTTCACGGTGTTTTTAGCCTCGGCAAATGTTACGGCCATAGTGTTATGCGCCTGGTTAAACTCCATCGATTCGGTTTTATCCGGGAAGGTCTTTTGCAATTCTGCAAACAGCGCTTCCTGCTTTACCGGGTCCGACTCGTGCGAGAAGTTATTCATGGCAACCAACAAGGCATAACGGCCATGTGGGAATTTTGCCGCGGCCGCATAGATCACCGAATCGCCTTTGGGCGACTGGTTGGTTGATGCATAATACTGCACCACGGTGGCCAAATCGTTCTCGTTATTGCTGTTTCCTAAAGCGGCAAGTTTCATTTTAAGTTTGGCGGGATCGGCTTCATTCTTTAACGAATCGACAGCCGGGTTCGACCTGCCCTGGCCGAATGCTACGGCCACGCAAAAAGAGAAAACAATACTTAATGTATTTTTCATGATTGATTTATTTTATAGAGGTATATATTAAATCGAAAGGGTTAATTCTGGTCTGTTAAACTATTTTTCAGGAAGACGCGTAGTTGCTGCACCGGGACTACCAGCGCCGTGGTGCGGCTAAACCTTGCCTCACCGATGCCATAAAACACGCCCTTAGTATCAAACACCGGCCCACCGCATTCTTCGGGATGCAGGCGCGCGTCGGTGGCGAATACCTTCGGGAAGCCATCCTTACGGATGCTGGTACCGCCTATCGGCCGGCCGGCAACGTGCCCCGGATCGGCCATGGGTCTTGCTTTTAGGGTAACCTTGCGGACCATGCTTTGCCCATCGCGAATAATGCCTACACTGATCACATCGCCCGGCAGGTATTTTTCCAACACCCGCTGATAATCTGGCGGGAGCTTTAATTCTTCGCCGTTAACGCTCTGTATCACATCGCCGGTTTTTAAGCTATCCATAGCCGGTGAGCCCCGCTGTATGCGGGATAACACAATTTTATTATCCTGAAAAACCGATGACGCGCCAAAGAAACCCGGGCTATATTTAAGCGGAATAGCAAAACCCACGGAGCTCAATACACTCACTTTGGGTAGCGAATCGACCCGTGGCAATAACAGGATGTTGCCTAACTGGGTTAACTGCAAACTATCGGCATTATTGATATCGATCTTGATACCGCCCTCCAGCTTGCTATCTAAGCCAAATATCACCAGGTCATTTGCCGCATCGCGCGCAATTATCTTCGCTTTAACCGCTGCTCCCTTCGCCGTGGCTACCATAGGCATATCGCCAACATACGAACTTTTGCTGATGATAAAATGCTGGCCCTGGTACTTCTTCGCGCCCAATCCCACAGGTTCGATAATAGTGCCATTGATCTTTTGATCCACTCCTTTTACCTTGCTGGTGATAACTACCATGCCCGATCTAAACGGGGCCGCTACTGCATCCAGGGTTTTGCCTAAATGTTCCAGATCAGCGTATACACCGATCTGCGACGCTTTTGGATCCTTCTTTACATCGTCCACAACTTCCGGCAAAACAGTGTATGTTTTGGGTTGATTTAAGGCCGTCCAGTATTTGCGGTAGTAATCGACCGGGATCTCGTAATTAATATCTTCCGATAAGTCGCAGCGGCTGTGCAAGCCGATCAGTCTGCCCATATAATCGTATAATGCACCGCCTGAATCGCCGGGTTCCATTACGCAGGTAGACTGGATAAAACCCCACTTGTTCAGCGTATCGGCAATATATCCAAATCGCACGGTTGGCAGCGGCTGCCCCAAAGTTTCGGGATAGGCAATGCTGATACAAGGCTCATCCTTTTTAAGGGCCGATGACCAACCCATTTCCGCATAAGGCCATTTGCCGGGCGTAATGATCTTCATCATAGCCACGTCTGGCTGGGTAGGTGTGGCGGCAAGGTCTATCCGGCCAAGCCCAACGGCGATGCAGGTTTTACCATCAGGAAACAGCACTTTGTAAGTACGGTTAGGTTGAATAGCATGTGCCGCGGTAAGGATATGCCCCCCGGCGCTCACCACCGCCCCGCTGAATTGCGCGCTGTTCTGCATTTTCCGAACGGTATCAAAACCCATTATCTTCACGCTGGCGGGGTAGGCTTTTTTAATGCCCTCCTGCACGCTTTTTTGCAACGCGCCAGTATTTAACGCCTGCGCGGAAGCACGTCCCAATCCCAATACAAGGACCAAAGCCATCAATATCATATTGCGCGCGCTCATATCTGTGTATTGCTTAATGACCGGGCCGAAGTCTCCACAAATTTTTGAACGCCGCGTGCCGCAGTGGCTATGGAACTAACACGACTGTAACGCGCCATATTGATGCCTATAAATCGACCGTTGCTATCGAACACCGGCCCTCCGCATTCTGATGGTTTGATCACAGCATCGTGCACAAAAGTGTCCCAAAAGCCGTCGTAACGTTCGCTGCGGCCACCCTCAAATCTCGACGCGATGTGTGTGCTGTTAGCCGGCGGGCGCAAGCGCAGGGTGATATTATAAGAAAAGGCGTTGTTATCACGGCTACCGTTAACTACCGCCACCTCGCCAGGCTTGTGCTTTTGTATGGCTTTCAGAAAATCATCGGGGGTGCTGAGTTTTTGCCCGTCGATACTGGTTATCTCATCATCCACCTTTAAAAACTCCATTGCGGCGGTGTTCGGCTGCACCATGTTCATCACCAGCTTGCCGTTCTTGTTCGCGGTGCCACCACCGAGATAGCCGATACTCGAAAAGTTTTTAAGCGGAAACTCGGCAGAAGCCAATACGCTCACTACACCTGTTTTGGCTGGTTCGGCAGAGAGCAGTAAAGTACCCAACTGATCGTTGGTAATACTATCTGCTTTAAGCGAATAGATATCGATGGTATTTTTCAGCTTCGTGTCAATCTGTACCAGGGCCAAATCGCTGTTATTATCACGGCTGATGATTTTCCCCGCTACCATTTTTCCATCGGGCAATTGCACTTGTATGCTATCGCCCAGCATAGAGTTTTTGGTAACCAGGAAGCCTTTTCCCTTTAGCAGATTTTTAGCAGCTAATCCATCCAGCGATACGGCTGTGCCTAAAATACTTAGTGGCTTGCCCTTGTTTACACTCTTTACCAACAGGCTATAGTCGGTATACTTTGATTTCAGTCCGCCGAAGGTAGAATCCAGTTTGGCGATGCCGATAAAGTTCTTCTCGCCCATCCGTAACGAATCTACCGGTACAAGATCCTCGGCAGGCATGGCTTTATAATCTTCGGGTTTGTTAAGGGCCGTCCAGTATTTGCGATATAGGTCTACCGGTATTTCCATATTATCTGTAACCGGCATATTGATGCTGCTATGCAAACCCACTACCCTGCCATACATATCAAACACCGGGCCGCCCGAATCCCCGGGCTCCATCAGGCAGGTGGTACGGATGCGTGTACCACGGCGTGTTAAAGGTTCGGCTACATAACCCAGGCGAACTACCTGCCGTTTTGGCTTTGCGGGCGGCGTATTTATGGTATTGGTGTTAAAGCTGCCGGGGTAAGCAATACTGATGCAAGGCTCATTCACCTTAAGCGATGACGACCAGCCGATTGGCGCACTTGGATAATTACCCGGCTCGTTAATTTTCATAATAGCCGCGTCTACAGATTGCATGCGGCCTAAACCGGTGGCCGTGCGTTCGGTCCCATCAGAGAAAATTACGATATACGTTTTGTTCGGAAAGCAAACGTGGGCGGCGGTAAGTATCAGGCCGTCTTTGCTGACCACTACCCCGCTGAAGAGTTCGTTGGTCAGGATCTTTTTTTGAGGATCGTAATCTGCTAAAAACACGGTGGCCGGGGCTGCCTTCTTAATTACCTCCTGTACCTGCCGGGTAAATTTTTCAAGCTCCTTAGCTTGCGAAAAGGCAATAGTATTTAGTAACAGCATTGTCGCGGTGGACAATGCTGTTATAATTTGTTTGTTTTTCATATCAAATGTTTGAGATGGCTAAAGCCGATAGAAGCATCTTAAAACATAGCTCCACCATCATACTTTTATTTACCGCTCCGGTAATTAGCAAGTAGTGTCTGGTATTCGGCCTTTTGCTCTTCGGAAATATGTTGAGTACTCGTGGCAAGATATTTATTTGCCTTCTCCATCGCAGCGATTGCTTCAGCTTTTTTTCCTGTGCGATAAAGGGCCTGGGCGTAAATGGCTTGAACGGTCGGGTCTTGCAGATCACTGTGCTCCATCGCTTTTTTGACGATCTGCATCACCAGATCGTAATCGCGCACATTTTCATCGACGATTGGTGATTGCGATAATTTTGTTGTCCCCATAATACTCTCCGCCCATTCCAGCAGCATGATAGGGGAGTTTTCATATGTTTTGAAAACCTCTTGCCCGTAAGCCTTCGCGGCGACAGGGTCGATGTCGGTAAGGAACTTGTATTTATACATGCGCCAATGCCCGCCTTCAAAATTGTTAACCCCTACAATAGGTATAATTTGATCAATGATCTCGATCTGTTTGCGTTTATCTTTTGCCTTCCAGGCAAGTGTATACCCTTTTTGGATCTCCATAATCTGATCGTCCTTCTTTTTGGCCATTTCAGCAACAAGCGCCGGCGAATTGGCATCCCATTTTCCGGCAACCAATAGTTCAAGGGCTTCATCCATTCCTGATGGCGGGAACCCGTACCAAACCACCTTCCCATTGCCATCAACAATAAACGCACACGGGATACCCCGCTGTCCCGCCGCATTCATCCAATTTTTGGTCATAAAAGCATCAGGCCCGTCTGCGCCGACGTTATAATCCATAGCTTTACCCATACTTGCTACAAACCGCTCAACATTGGGCATATAATCAATGGTTTTATCGGCTACTTTTGAGACCTCTAAAATATCGATGCCGAGAATATTCACCTTACCTTTATACTTCTCAGCAAGTTCTGATAAGTGCGGCATACCTTTTCGGCAGGGGGCGCACCAGGTCGCCCAAAATTCCACCACGTAGATCTGGCCTTTTTTAAACTCGTCTACCTGCTCGCCCTTCAGCCATTTAGCTATTTTTATAGGCGGGGCAGGATCGCCCATTTTAAGGGTAACTGCAGGCTTCTGCGCGAAAACTACAGTGGATAAGCAAAGGGCTGTTATAAAACCGGCCCATATTTTTATATTTTTCATCTTATTTACTTTGTTTGTCTGATACTAAAGTGGCTTATAAGCCATCGAAGCGATCTTTCCAAATCCGCTAAATACCTTCAATGGAGTTGTTCCGATAGCGCCGCTGGTTACGTTGGTAGAAAGCACGTACACCTTGCCTGCTTTTGTGGTAGCATTCCATGTAGCCACGTAAAGCAATTTGTTGCTTTGCGATGTAGTAGCGGTGTAACCAATGCCCTGCGCCAGGAACGGTTTGATACAGGTGATCACCTCGCCTGCCGGGGCAGTAAAGCCGGCTACCGGCGTTGTAGTGGTGCTGGTGGTGTTGCTAAACGCGAAGTTATACACGCTATTATCTGTAGCGTAAAATGCCACCGGCCCTAAGGTTCCCAGCGCGAAGTACTTGGCGTTAAAAATATTCGGCATGGCCGATATATCAATTAGCGCGTAATCAGGCGCGTTTGGCGTGGTTGGGCTAATACCATACAACCAGCGGTGCGATTTATCCAGATCCTCAAAAAAAGCAAACTTATAGGTATCATTATTTAAAATACCGTTGCCCAGGCCCATGTATAGCATGTTCTTCCCAATGTTGTTGAGGCTAAACCTTGGTGTAAAGCCTGCTGCCGGGCCGGCAAATGCGGCGCCCTGGTTGGTTTGTTGTTGAAGGTAGCAAAAGCGCATGTTAAGGGCGTCGTAAAACATACCGTTTTGAGCGTATAGCGTACTCATAAACGGTGCCGCGTAGTAACCCTTGTTATCGATAGTGATCTTACCTACCAGCAAACCGCTGTACATCCATATCACATCCCCATTGTTCACAATGTGGTTGCCGAAGAACGGGATCTCGCCCACGGCCTGGATATTTGGTGTGGCCGGCGCCGCGCCTGAAGAGAACATCTGGCCAAAATTCAACGTAACCTTATAGGTAGGCCGGTTTACAGTTGCCGCGGTTTTATCGGTATACACCGCATCCAGCGTTGGCGATGATGTGTTACTAATGATGGCTACTGGCTTACCGGTAAGCGGGGCGCCGTTGATGGCCGAGAAGATATTCATCTGCACATCATCGGTGGTAACGTTAAGGTTCTCCTCGTTATGCCTGATCAGCGCCACATCGGTGCTACCGCCTGCCGCTGTTTCATATTCAACCAGCCAGCCATCAGCACGTAAGGATAGCAGGGTGTAGCTGTAACGCATTAAGGCCCGGATGCCAGTCGATTTTTCGGTTACCTGCAATTCGGCAGTGTAGTTGCCCGGCACGTAAGTTAGATTGGTAACATTTAAGTTCTTCTCTTTGCTCAGGGTATCGGCTGTACTGCCGTACGACCGCCACAGGTAGGTTAGGTTACTCGCGTCGCCATCGTAAACTATCTTAGGGTTAATAGTCAGCGTGCCGGTAACCGGGTAAAGCGAAAAGCTTTTCACCTGGCCCACGGTATCTACATAAAAGTTGGGCAGCTTGGTGTAGGTATAATTCCCCAGATCTTTTTTGCAGGAAAACAATACCGCGCTTAGCAGGGCGATATATACTCCATATTTTAATAATTTCATGATCGATCCTTTTAATTGAATGATTAATTGCAGCCATTGCAAATGCCAATGGCCAATCCGTTCTCATTTTTCATCGGGTTGCCGGGATGCGCGTTGTTGTAGCGCGTTAAACTGTCCAGCCCGGCGCTTGCCACATAAAATATCTGCGGATAAAGGCCTGCCAGCGCCGAGAGGTCCTTATACTCCGGCTGCGAAAGTATCAGCAGGCTATGCTTCACTTTACTGTAAGTACCGAAGTAAAATTGAACCGCGCTTACCCAGTTTGGCGGCATGGTTAGCTGATCGGTAAACACCAAACTAAAGGTGGGGTGCGGCGCCTGCTGAAAGTTATCATTATTGGCTATCTGCAATACCAGTTTAGCATTGGCGCTGGCCAGCCTTGCGGCACGCTTTACACGGATGTTAAGCATGGTTTTAACCGTTCCGGCCTTAATGGTAAAGGTAGATGGCAACGTGTATTCCTCGGGCAAGGCGGTAGACGAAGACAGTACCTTTACTGTAAACTGACGGTCCTTTGTACTTACGTTACCCATGATAGATGCCAGCACGTGCATATTATATGCTGTGGTATCTTTTGGATAAATGGAAAAGGTAAACAGTGTAGAATCGGCGGTGGCCAGCTGCAGCGGATCACCGGTGAGGCTTATACGGTCAACGTCTTTATATTCCTTATCGTGGTCATTTTTTTTGCAGGCGGTAAACAAGGCGCCCGACAGGATAATTAATCCAATTAACATCATTAATTTTTTCATCACCTTAATATTTTAATATCCAAATTGATTTTCTAAAACTGGTAACGGCAGCACATAATTGCTGGACAGGTAACCGCCGACAGCACCTATGCCGGGCACGGTGGTGGCATTGGTTCGCTTATAATAAAAGAACATCTGGCCCTCCACCGTCGTCTCCTTCCAGTACTCCTTCATAATTTCGGTTTGGATGGCGCTGGCCGTAAGGTTTGATGCCAGCGGCGTGGTAATGCCCCGCGCCGTACGTACTGTGTTGAGGTAAGTGATGGCTTGCGTTGGGTTAGTTGTAGCCAAACATTCTGCCGCTATATAGTACATCTCGGGGACCTTGATCAGCGGCATGCGGTTGGCGTAAGCGGCCAATATGCCGGAGGGCTGGTATAATTTACCAAAGAAGATCTTAGCAGTAGGCGTAGTGTAATTCCTGATCAGGTAAACATTACGGTAATCGGTTAAACCTACGGTAGCCGTTTCAAACTGTTGCGTTTGCCGTGCGGCGTTGATGACCAAAGTACTGGTAAACCTGCTCGAATCAAGAATACCTGCATAATTGTTTGCCAGGTTGGTTACATTCAGCCCAAAGATATGCTCGGTTGTAAACACCCTGTCTTTGTTAGCCTCTGCACTGGCTGCAATAACCGATTGTAAAATAAAAGGGAACTTTACCGGCGCGGCGGCAATTATCTCCTGCGCGGCGGCAAGGGCATTGGCCTGGTCGTTTTGCCATAAGTAAACCCGGGCCTCTACAGCTTTAACCGCGTAATAGTTAAAGCGCAGATCGCGGGCAGGTACCGCTATGTTCTTAGCGTATAATGAATCGGCCTTCAGCAGGGTTTCTGCCGATTTAAGGTCGTTCATGATATTAGCGAGCGTAGCCTTTACCGTAAGCCTTGGCGTAACGACCGGAGCGTAGGTGGTTACATACGGCACGCCATAAGTATCCAAACCGCCGTTAGCAGGTGCCTTTGTAAACAAACGCAGCAAATCAAAATGCAGGAATGCGCGTAAACCTAAAGCTTCGCCTTTGATCACGTCATGGTCCTTACCGGCAAACATCGAGGGATCAACCTCATCGATATGCTGCAGCAGGTTGTTGACGTTGGCAATGGCATTATACTGGTTAGACCAAATGCCATCAATAATAGGCTGAACGTTTGTGTTGGTATAGTTGGCGGCAAAAGCCTGCTGATACGCCACAGAGCCATTGCTTGCAGAAATGTTATAATTTCCGGCTATTACATCAACCAGGCCAAAGGTTAATTCCTTACCATAAAGCGGAGTAGTCCCCATCTTCAAATAAACCCCGTTCAGGGCATCCTTAAAACCCTGCGCGTTGGCGAAGAATACATTTTGGTCGATCTGCGTTTTAGGCTGTACATCGATCCATTTTTTACATGCTCCCAATAAGGTCACCACGCCAAGGATCAGGGTATAAAAAGCAATTCGTAATTTCATAATTCTTTTAATTAAAAGTTAGCATTTAAGGTAAAAGCCACTTCCCTGGCAAAAGGATAAGATGTACCGCGCTCCTGCTCTACGCTCGATATCACAAACAGGTTGCTGGTTTGCAAGCCCAGCCTGAAGCGGGTAAAGCCCAGGCGCTTGATAGCCTTGATCCTGTCCAGCTCGTATTGCAGTTGCAGCGAACTTGCGGTAAGTATGCGGTTGTTCTCTACAAACCTCGATGTTACCTGTGTTTGTGTTTGGTCGGCTATGTTTTTAAAGAAGCTGATATCGCCCGGTTTTGTCCAGCGCTGGGTAAGTACCCTGATGTCGACGTTGTTATAGATATTGGCGTTCTCTACTTTATCAACCAGTGTTTGGTTGTATATTTGCCCGCCAGTCTGGTAATTGAAGATGGCATTAACAATAACGCCCGATTGCGCCAGGCTGAAGCCAAAGTCGGTATTGATCTTAGGCAGGTTATCACCTACAACGGTCAGGTCATCGGCAGACCATGTGGTAGTAACCGAGCCATCCAGTTTGCGGTATACTTCTTTACCTGTAGCCGGGTCGATACCCAGTGAACGAACAGCATATATGGCATTCATTGACTGGCCTTCCTTTAACAAGATCTTAGGCTTGTTGACTACCACCGTAGGGTTAAGCACAGTGGCAGTAGCGTTTGAAAGCGACGCGGCGGTGCTATTATTATAAGCCTGCAATGCTGCCGAGATCTGCTTCAGCGTATTGGTATTGTGCGCCACTGTGGCAAATACATTGAAGTAGTTCCGTTTTTTAGGATCGTTATAGATCATATAACGCACGTTGAAATCGAAGCCAACATTTTGTACGATACCCAAATTAGCCTTATAAGTGGTAAAACCGGCAGATGGCGGCAGGGTGATATCTGTTAACAAACCATTGGTGGTTTTCACGTAATAGTTAAAATAACCACTGATCTTTTTAAGGAAGCCGAAATCTACGCCATAGTTATTCTCCTGCAGGCGCTGCCAGGCCAGGTCGGGATTGGCGAGGCTTAACAGGTAGGCGCCGGTTGCATTCTGATAATTTGAATTAAGGTAGTAGCCATAAGTACCCACGCTTTGATAAGCGCTAAAACCCTGCGAACCGGTAAAGCCGGTGGTGGCGCGCAGCTTCAACAGATCGAGGAAGTGCACATTCTTCAAAAAGTCTTCGTAATGCAGGTTCCATCCCACACCCAGCGACCAGAATTGTCCCCAGCGATTGTTCGATCCAAACTGCGATGATTCGGAAGCGCGGTAGGTACCATCAAACAGGTATTTTTCGGCAAAGGCATAGTTACCCGAAGCGAATAAACCTAAAGAGCGTACGGTGCTTTCACTGCTGGTTGGCGTGGTATTAAGCATATACTGCAAGCCCTGCGATGGCAAAGTCAGCATAGGATTAGGGAAGCCTTCCACACTAAACGAACTACCGGCCGACGACATGCTGCTTACCTCATAACCACCGTTCAGCGCCGCGGTGCTTTTACCCAGTTTTTTGGTATAGTTGGCAACCGCATTGCTCGTCCAGTTATTAATGGTACCATTACCTTTAATATAATAGCCCTTACGGTAAACACCTGTGCTGGTTTGGTAAACAGCCGATGTAAAGTAGGTATCATCGGCAGCCTTGTAGGTATCCGAGCCATTGTTTTGCGCCGTGATGCTGAATTTAGCGATCACCCGGAAAGCCGGAGTAATGGCCCAGTCTACCGATGTATTGTTGGTGATATCAGTATACTTACTTACATCAAACGAACTTAAGGTTGAATTATACGCCGGGTTATAAACCGGGCTTGATGTTAGGTTGGGCGAACCTGCCGGTGGTGTAAGCACCGTATTGATCTGCTTCAGGATATTGCCGTTAGCATCAAAATAAGGCAAGTAAGGATTCATGGCCGCGTAGGTAGAAAAATCGCCCCATGGCGAATTTGAGGCCTTATTTGAGGTAAGGGTCAGCACGTTGCTGATGTTTAATCCCTTAAAGCGATAGCTCAGGTTAATAGCGCCGCCAAACGTATTACGGGCCGAACCCTTCATTACGCCGGAGTTGTTGTTATAGGATAACTGCACGCCGTAAACCAGGCGGTCGTCGCCACCTTCAAACATGAACGAGTGCCTTTGGTTGATACCGTTTTGCAGTGGTTTAGAAAGCCAGTAGGTATTTACTCCGCTTTGGGCGTTCTTTAAATAAGTATTGTATTCGGTAGCCAGGTTATACTGGTTGGTTGGGCTGGTGCTGGTATAAACACCGGCGTTAACCTCGGCCTGTAGTTTTTCAAAGGCGTTGGTCAGATGATAGCTGCTCAGATCAGGCGCGCTCAGGCCTCCGGTCAGGTTATAGGTAAGGCGCACCTGGCCGGGTTTAGGTTTAATAGTTTCGATAACTACTACGCCGTTAGCCGCCTTCGATCCGTAGATAGCCTTCGATGCGGCATCTTTAAGCAGGGTAACGCTGGCCACCCGGTAAATATCCAGATCGACCACTTTTTGCAGCGTGGTTTCAAAGCCATCCAATATAAAAAGGGGCTGATTCGGATCATTGGCAACGCTCCCTCCGGTCAGATCGGGCAGGCCATTTTGGCCGCGCACCTGCAACTGGGGCAAAGCGTTTGGATTGGACCCTAAAGTATTATTCGGTACCAAAACGATCGACGGATCCAGGGCGGTTAAGCTTTGGATCACATTCTGCGAGCCTCCCTTTAATAATTCTTCCTGGTTAAAGGTAGAAGCCGTACCCGTATACGTGGTGTTTTTACGGGTAAATAAACCGTTGATCGTAACTTCGTTCAAATTGCTCACCGCCTCTTCAAGTACAATCAGTAAGCGTGTTTTTACATTTTTTACAGCTACACTTTTAGGTTTGTAGCCTACAAAGGATACCAGTATGGAATCGCCGGTGCGGGCGTTCAGCATAAAATGACCATCCTTGTCGGTAATAACAAGGCCTTTTCTTTGTTTAATACTTACGGTAGCCCCGGGTATGCTTTCCTTGATTTTAGCATCCACTACGGTACCGCTCACCACCGTATCGGCCGCTGCTGCAGCAGATACCGGCGCGGGAGGCAATGCCTTTTTGCGAGTGATCACAATAACTTTGTCGCTGATGGAATAAGTTAACGGTAAATTGGCCAGCGCCTCGTTCAACACATCTTCTACACTGCCCTGCTGCACGTTTACACTAACCTTGCTGGCCGGGTCAATAAGGCTGCTGCTGTAAAACACATCAAAATTGCCCTGTGTTTTTATGTCGTTAAATATCTCTTTTAGCGATACGTTTTTTTCGTTAATGGTGATCTTTTGCGCAATAGAAGTTAAAGCCTTTGCCTGAAATATGGTAACCAGGAATATAAATATGGTGACTCTCATAGCAAGTGATAATTTAAGCGCGCAGCAAATAGACTTCCCATCTTTATGGATAAAGTTTTTATACATTTGTTAAGGGTAAAGTAAATTCTCGTGAAAAATTATTTATTGATCCTATCGGCCGGGATGTTGCCGCATCCCGGCTTCTTTCAATTTCCGGATAGTATAATTCAATGCATGTTGCGTTCTCCTTTCATCAATTAGTTTAGTTAGGGGTATATTTAAACACAGATCAAGCCGCCTTGGCCAGCTCTATCATGGTTGATATTTCTTCTACAAAAGCATCGTTGCCGCCGGCGCCACCGCCCAGCGAGTTAAACCTGATCTTACCGTTTTTATCGATAATAAACTTAGCGGGAATGCCCTTTAGCTTGTAACCCACCGCGGCGTTATTGGCCTTGGTAACCGGGTCTTTAGCATCAATAAGCACATTGAAAGTGAACTTTTTATCCCTGATATAACTTCCAGCATCCTTGGCAGGCGTGTTATTAGTTTCCCAGGTATGGATAAAAAGGAACACCACGTTCGGGTCGTTTTTATACTTGGTTACCGCTGCCTGCATATTAGGGAACGATGCCTTGCAAGGGGCACACCAGGTAGCCCAAAAATCAAGCACAACGGTTTTTCCTCTAAAATCGGACAGGGAAACCGCTTTCCCGTTCAGGTCGGTAATGTGGAAATCAAAGGCCTGCTCGTTCATCATCTTTTTGGCAAGTTCGGCTTTGATGCTTTCCTTCATCGCGGTATATAGCGATGCTTCGTATTCGGTAAAGCCCGCGTCGCTGCCTTTAGCGGCCACGTAAGCATTTTTAAATTGAGCTTTAACCTCGGCCGAAGCGTTGCCGGTGCGGATGGCTTCCTCCATCATCGGGTAAGCCTCTTTATAATCGTGATTGGCTACCAGATAGTCTAAATACATCGGCTTTACATCCTTCCATAAGCTTTTGCCATCGTAAGCGGCTTTGGCATAAGGGAAGCCTTCTTTATACTTCCCGTTCAGGTAAAACAAGTGGCCGGCTATTCTTGAATACTCAACCATATCGGCAGGGTTAACGTTTCCTCTCCTTGCCACATCGGCAAAGGTTTTCCTGATCAGTTGTTCGCCCAAAACATAGTCGCCGGTACCAATTGCTTCGCGGGCAGCATACGAGTAAGCGTTAGTTTTGTAGGTAGTATCGGTTATGGCCTCCAGGTATTCCTTCACCTTTTCCGGTTTATTTTTTCCTAAAAAAGTAATAGCTACATAATACCGTGATGCATTAAACATCCTGTTATTTGCTAAAGCAGGGTTTGAAGAAAATGTTGCGATGAGCGCCTTCAGCCTTTTTTCGTTGGCTAATGGGTCTCTTTCATTATAAATATTGTTAGCCGCCTCATCAAACGCCATCGCTCCGTTGGGAAAACGCGTCATGATCAGCTTGGTTATTTCTTCGTTCTTTTGTTTGTTGCCGGTGGCGTTATAATAATCGGCCAGCAGTTTCACATCTTCTTCTTTCTGGCTATCCTCCAGCGTTTTCAACTTAGCGGCCAATACTTGCTGGTCTTTCTGGTCTGTCAGTTCTTTTAATAGCGGGTTTACGCGCTGACGGTTCTGCGCGCCTGCGTATAGCATTATGCCGATGCAAAGCAGGGTAAATAAGTACTTCATTGTTGTTTTTATTAGTGGTGATTGTTTTTGAGTGATTGTGATTTTTAATATCAATGAGCTGGCCGGCCAGCGGGCGCGGCATCCGATTTTTTTGCAAATTCGGCCGCCTTCTTTTCATCGCCACCTTTTTTGTACAGGTCGGCCATCGCCTTGTAGGTCACCTTCAAGTCCATGCTCCAGGGGTACCTGTCTATTTGCGCCTGATAACAATAAGCTGCAAAAGCATACATTTCGGGGCTGGGGTGTTCAAGGTAGTTCACCGCATCCGTTACCGTAGCATAAGATGGCGCGTCGTTATTAGCTTCGAACCATGTTTTAGCAAATGGCAACGCTTTGGCTTCGTTTGTTTTGGCCAAAGCAACAAAGGTGAAATGGCCCATTTTAGGGTAATACTTCAACCCGGGTTCAACCTTCAAAAAACTATCTATCCTGGCAAGCGCGCCAACGGGGTTACCTGGCCGCCCCATATATTTATTTAAAGTGGTTACCACCTCATTGCCATCAATTTTCGATAAGCGCTGCATATCCTTCCTATCAGCCGCGGCCTTCTCTACGTTCCATTTACCGGATACCACTTGCGGCAGTATCTTGTCCAGGTTCATCGGGTGCCCTGCCCAGGCTATACGGTTTTGCTTATCTACAATAAAGGCAAAAGGGATACCGCGCTCGCCATAGGCTTTCAGCCAGTTATCGGCCATTTTACTGCCATCGTCAACCGCCACGTGGTAATCCATGGTATCGCGTTTACCGGCCACAAACTTTTCTATCGTTGCCAGGTCGGTAGTCTTGCGTTCTAAAATGCTGCAACCAATTACGGTTACATCTTTAAACTCGTGCGCTACAGCCGAGAGGTGCGGCATGCCGGCAATACAAGGCAGGCACCAGGTAGCCCAAAATTCAACTACATAAACCTTTCCTTTTTTAAGGCCGTCAACCTCGCCACCCTTCAGCCATTTGCCTACGGTTAAGGCGGGGGCAGGTTCGCCCAGATCTTTTACCGGGGGAGCAGGTGCCTGGGCGTGCAAACCGGTTGCGGATAAACCGGATAATAATAAAACGCTAAGCGCTTTCGCGTAAATTTTCATGTGGTGTCTTTTTATTTAAATTGTCTTTTTTGCCATTTCTATCATTGCCGATATTTCTTCAACCGCGGCATCATCAGCGCCATCAAAACCGGTTAGTTTAAACCTGATCTTTCCGTTGCCATCTATCACAAACTTTGCAGGGATGCCGGTGATCCCAAACTTGTCGACTACTTTGGTCTTGTTATCATCAAGTAATACCTGGAAATCATACTTATTATCTTTAATAAAGCTTTTTACATCTTTTGCAGGGTCGGGCACCCTTTCCCAGGTGTCGATAAACAGGAATTTCACGTTCGGGTCGTTCTTGTATTTGGTCAGTGCCATTTGCATGGCCGGGAACGATTTTTTGCAAGGCCCGCACCAGGTAGCCCAAAAATCAAGGATCACTACCTTACCTTTAAGACTGGCAAGAGACACCTTCGCCCCGTTCAGATCAACAAGCGCAAATTCGGGCGAGGCTTCGGATATCATTTTTTTAGACAAGCCGGCCAAAACCGCTTTTTGCAACTCGCTGCTCAGGCCGCCTATAAACTCGGTATACCCGGTATCCGAACCTTTATCCTGCACATAAGCTGCCTTCAAGCTGGCTTTAATATCAGCGTTGGCACGCCCGGCCTTTACCTCCTCCACCAACATCGGCAAAGCATCTTTACCGCGATTGTTGGCTGTAAGGGCCAATGCGTATACAGTTTTAACGCTGCCGGTTTTGCGTGTGCTGCCTTCGTACGCCTCGGTAGCAAAGGTTAAAGCATCTTTAAATTTTTGCTCTTTATATAACACGTTGGCCAAAGCACTCACGTTAGCATAGTAAGCGTCTTTGTTCCCGCTGCCGGCATCAGCTGCTGATTTTGCTGCAGCTACCGATTTCCTGATCATGCGCTCGGCCGTGGCGAATTCGTTTTTCGAAGCTAAGGTCTGCGCGTTCATGGTTCTTATGGTAGCCAGGTACGATGGCGATTTAACCGTCTCCACCCATTGCTCGCATTTAGCGGCGTTGCCTTCCAGGGCATAACTGTAAGCCACTTCAGAACGGGCGTAGTCATACGCCACATCAGCATTTTGTGCAGGCTCGGGGAATTGTTTGATCAGCAGGTCATACTTTTTTTCCTTTTCGGCAGCCGTAGCTTTTACCGATACCAGTTCGTTATACTGTTTAATAAAGGCGGCTTGCCCATGCGGGTAACGCTTGATGGTAACGTTTCTTAACGAATCGGCCATATCCGTAGCCTTTATCGCTACGGCAATTTTTGTGGCTTGCGTTATCCCGGCCTCATCCTTATCTGCCAGTTGTTTTAAGCCGGTTGTTATTTTTACTTTATCCTCAGTAGTGCCCGATCTGGCTAAACCCTGGTAATAAAGCGTTAAGCTATCGGGTTTGGCAGGCTGCCTGTTTTGCTGGGCATTGGCTACAGAAGCTAAACCGCTCAGTAACACTATTAAACCGATGTTTTTATACAAATTCATATACTATATTTTTTGCCGGAGCTTTATTTCTTTATTAATTCCCTTTAGTATCAACAGTTACCGTATTACCATCAATAGTATAAGTGGTAGCCGTGGTTTCAGATATGATCTGCAGTACACGGTCAAGTGGTTCCGTTCCGTTAAAATGCCCGCTGATCAGCTGTTTTTCCGATGCCGGACTCTTAAATTTGATCGATACATTATACCTGTGTTCTAATTTTTCGGCAAGTTCCTTAAATGGTATATCGTCAAACTGCATATCGGCCTTTACCCAGGTGATCATTTCTTCCGATTTTACCGCACGCTGATTGGCTGTTTTTGTCTCGCTGCTGTATTCAACCGATTGGTTTGGCGTCAGTATGGCCAGCATTTTTTTAGTTTCATCTATCACGCTCACCTTGCCCCTGGTTACCGCTACGGTTACCTTTTGGCCCGGGTAGGCTTTGATATTAAAGGCTGTGCCCAATACCGTAGTGATCACTTTGCCGGTATGGATAATAAAGGGCTGATCTGTTTTATGCCTGATATCGAAATAAGCCTCGCCAATTAGTGTAAGCTGCCTGGTTTTTCCATCAAAATGGTAATCGATCTTCGCGCCCGGGTGCAGCAATACTGTACTGCTATCTGGTAATAGCACATACCTGTTCTCCAGCGCGCTTGTAGCGGCAATTACCGCTCTATCAGGCAGCAGGTTTGATTTAGGCCCTTTAAAATGGAAGTAAGCCCCCGCCATAACCGATACACCAATGAATATAGCAGCCGCACGACCGATCACCCCGTTATTAAACCTCATAGACCGGGACCTTCCTGCATATATATGCGCTTCCAATTTTTGGCGCATCTGCTTAGCTACCTGCTTTTCTTCATTCGGCTGGTCGGTTTCCCAAATGATGTCCCTTTCATTTTGAACGCGGTACCAGTCGTTCAATTGTTGTTTTTCAGATTCGTTGGCGGTTCCATCCAGGAATTTCCTCATCAACAGATCCAATTGTTTTTCTTCCATTATTTTGGTTTTATATAATGGAGTTACATAACTATGGGGCTTACCCTTAGTGGTTTTGAAAAAAAATTTAAATTTTTTAATACCGCGGCCTTGAAATGGCCGAAGATGGGCAGCCAAACCGTATTAGGGTCGATCAGTTATCAATAAAAGAGAGGATAATAACGGCGCGAAGCAATCAAAAGAAGAGATCAAAGATCATTTTGACAATTATCACCAGTGCGATGAGGCCGGCACTGACGACCAAAACAAACAGTTTTTCCTGTATCGTCGTTTTGTCTTTGCGTTTGGTCCACATATAAGCATTATCAGAATAAAGGCCGGGTAAGCGGCCTTCCCTTAACCTAACACATATGCAGAATCACTACAACTGCATCCGGTCTTCTTACCTACCGGGTTTATTTAAATAATTTCTTCCAATACAGCCACATGCTCCTTAGCGGCCAGGTAACGTTCGGCATCAATAGCGGCCATACAGCCGGTACCTGCCGCTGTTACCGCCTGGCGGTAAACATGGTCCTGCGCATCGCCACAGCAAAATACCCCCTCGATGTTGGTATACGTGCTGCCCGCTTTGGTTTTGATATAACCCGTTTCGTCCATATCCAGCCAGCCTTTAAAAATATCGGTATTCGGGTGGTGGCCAATGGCTACAAAGAAACCGGTTACCTCCAGTGTCTTTTCTTCGTTGTTTTGATTGTTCTGTACTTTAACGCCAGTTACATTCATACCGTCGCCTACAATTTCTTTGGTTTCGGTATTATATAATATCTCGATGTTGTGGGTGTTCAGTACGCGGTGCATCATCGCTTTTGATGCGCGGAACTCATCGCGCCTTACCAGCATGTACACCTTTTTGCAAAGCTTGGCTAAATAGGTAGCCTCTTCAGCGGCGGTATCTCCTGCCCCTACAATAGCCACATCCTGCCCGCGGAAGAAGAAACCATCGCAAACAGCACAGGCTGATACGCCGAAGCCATTATATTTTTGCTCTGATTCCAGCCCCAGCCATTTAGCGGATGCACCGGTAGAGATGATCACCGTATCGGCCAGGATGGGTTTGCTTTCATCAACCACTACCTTATGCGGCAGGCTGCTAAAATCAACCGAAGTGATATAACCGAAACGGATATCGGTACCCAACCGCTCGGCCTGGCGGCGGAAGTTCTCCATCATTTCGGGGCCCTGGATGCCATCAGGGTAGCCGGGATAGTTTTCTACCTCGGTGGTTTGGGTTAGCTGGCCGCCGGCCAGTATGCCTGTATATAAAACAGGTTTCAGATCAGCGCGCGATGCATATATGGCAGCCGTATAGCCTGCCGGGCCCGACCCGATGATCAGGCATTTTACGTGTTCGGTTTTATCAATTAAATTCATAAGGTAAAGCCCAAGGCTTTTTATAATTCCCGGGAAGCAACTATCTATTAAAATATTTTATAAAAATCCATTACATTAAATTAACAATCAATAGTTCGTAAAAAAACTGCAAAAACACCTGGTTTTTCTTCGTCAATTAATCATAATTTTCATTTTTTGTCGCCTTTTATATCACCTGGTTATTATTATTTTCATTCCCGATTAAAAGGAGGAGCTCTCCGTGTGCAAAGGCGTCAGTTAATTTTTTACGGATGGGATCAGTTGGTCGATACTTGGTTTTTAAAACAATGTGGGTGGCTGCACAAAAATACAAAATTGGAGATTCTTTAATCGTCAATCATGAAGAACTTGAAAACTGGATTGATGTTACGGTAGAATATTGCAAGATTATACAAGGACGGATCGAAAAGGAAGTTGATTTTAAAAAATCGAAGGCTAAATCGTAAGGATATCTAAGGGAGTTCCCCGGCCAGTAGGAAGATTGCCACGAAAACTAACCGCAAAAATCCACGTAGGAAAATTCGATTAGGGTTTGTTTAATATCAATAAATCGCTCGCTATAAACTGAATTAGGAAAATTTGTTCTCATGCTTTCCGCAAAGTTGATCGCCCTTTCTAAATCATAGTATTGAAAGTCATTGATGAGGCAAATAGCGGTCCAAAATCTTTTTTCATCATTAGTATCTTCGGATAATATAATTTTCTTTAGAAACTCAACTTTGACCTCGGGATAACATCCGAAGACAGTCCTTCTTTATATGAGAAACTACTCAAAAATAAAACGCCAATAAAGTAAGTATTAGGTTATTTTGGCGAAGGAAAACGCTTGCAGGGTACGCAAGAGGTCTACGGTAATTTTAAACCATTTTAAACTACTTTATGGCGTTTACTGCCATAAACTGTTACCGGAAGCGTGAAGTGGAGGATACAGGGGAGCTATTTGGAGGTCTCTGAAAATAAAAAAGCACTTACTATACTTGTAAGTGCTTGATAATCAGTGGAGAATACCGGAGTCGAACCGGTGACCTCTTGCATGCCATGCAAGCGCTCTAGCCAGCTGAGCTAATCCCCCAATTGCGGGATGCAAATATATCATATCTTATTAAAAATGTAAACCCTAATTAAAAATTATTTTATATGGGTTTGATCCGCCTGTAAACATCGGGACGATCTGTCTTTAAAACACAAATTTTACTTTAAACCGAGTTTTATAAAATGTTGAGCGTGTACTTTTGCAACCGAAAGTTTATAAAAAAGTAAAGCCCCTGATGGGCAGGGGCCTTTACTAACCAATTATAAACCTAAATTATGAGAAGACGTTTTAATGTGTATTTTTAATACGGTGTAAAAGTAACACTTAGTTTTGATATTCGTTGTATTTTTTTAAAATAATTTAAAAAAAGATTGTCATAATTATATCAAAAAATATTTATCGTTCAAAAAACACAATTTTCAGATAGCTATTCCAGCGTTTCTATACAAAAGTAATAGTTTTTTATAATCCAACTATCAAATAATCACAAAAATTTTAAAAAATATTAAAAAAATATAAAATAATAGACCAAACAAGGACAAAAAAGCAGTATTTAACTCATTAAGTTATCACAAACTTAATATTTAGATAATTTTACAATCAAAAAAAGCGCAAATACCGACCAAATTTATACATGACAAGCAAAATATCAGAAAAACCACATCTAACTCCGCTAATTTTATGGATAATGACCATTACCACCGGTTTTGTGGTGGCAAACATCTATTATAATCAGCCTTTGCTGGATGACATCGCCAATTCGTACCATATAAACAGTGCTAAAGCGGGGCAAGTTGCCGTTTTCACGCAAATTGGTTACGCCCTGGGCCTGTTATTCATCGTTCCGCTGGGCGATATGTTCGAGCGGAAGAAATTAATGCTGATCGATTTTATTTTTGTGGTCACTTCCCTGCTGATAGCCGCCTGGGCGCCAACCATTACCATCTTATTAATAGCCAGTTTGTGCATCGGCATCAGTTCGGTTATTCCGCAATTGCTGGTGCCTATGGCCGCGCATTTAGCCCAACCGCACGAGCGTGGTAAAAAAATAGGCTTTATTATGAGCGGCCTGCTGGTAGGTATCCTGGCATCGCGCACACTGAGTGGCTTTATCGGCGAACATTTTGGCTGGCGGGCCATGTTTTATATAGCGGCAGGCATGATGCTGGTTATCTGGCTGCTGGTTTACCTGCAACTGCCCCGCGTTGAGGCCGATTATAAAGGCAAGTACCAGCACCTGATGGCATCGCTGGTGAAAATATTTATGGATGAGCCGGCATTGCGGTTGGCCTCCTTCCGCGGGGCGCTTTGCTTTGCCTGCTTCAGCGCGTTTTGGACAACACTGGTATTCTTATTAAAGTATCAATTTAACCTGGGCAGCGATGTGGCCGGTGGCTTCGGCTTGCTGGGCGTATTAGGCGCCGTAGCCGCCGGCATGATGGGCCGCCTGAGCGATAAAATGGACTCGTACAAATTATCGGCCTTTACTATCGTGTTAATTATCGCTTCGTTTGTGCTGTTCCTGTTATCAGGCAACAATTTAATTGGCTTAGGCATCGGCGTAATATTGATGGATGTTGGCGTACAGGCCACACATATCTCTAACCAGGCCGTCATCTTCGCGCTTAACCCGGCGGCGCGTAACCGTATTAATACCGTATATATGGTATCGTATTTTATCGGTGGCTCTACAGGCACTTTCCTGGCTACCATGGCCTGGCAGCATTACCAGTGGCCCGGTGTATGCGCTATCGGTATCACTTTATCCAGCGTTGTGCTTATCGTCCATTTGCTCACCCGGCAGAAGATGAAAGCGCACCGTGCAACCGCACTGTCCTGACTACTCTACAAAACACAGTGTAGGTTTTATTGTAATCAAATTGTCAACTGCACCATACAAAACACGCTATCCGGCGTGTTTTTTTGTTTTACAGGACATGATTATGACAAATTTTTCGTCCGAATTTAATTTTTGGCACTGAATTGGAATAATAGCTAACACATCAATTAATAAGCAATATGTCGACCGCGAAAAAACAAACAACGCCTGAAGGGGAAAAAGAGTGGGAAGACCCGCTGCACCCCAACCAGCCTTCGGATGCGCGCGATAAGGAGCAGATCGAGAGGCAATACGAAGAGGCGAAGCGCCGCAAGGACAACCTCAGCGAAACCGATCATATTGACAAGGAAAAAAAGAATTAGTTAAATACCACATTCAGCAAAACATTACCACTATGAAAAACCAAAAGAAATTCAACGTAAGCAAACTGATGGCCCGCTTTGACGAGGAACTGAAAAACATCCTGGTAAATGATCTGTCGGCCCGCAACAACCACAACCAGTTGGTAAGCACCATTCAAAACAGCCTGAACAACCGCTTAAAAGCAGCTTAATAAAAAAACGTCAACCTGCCAAAACATTTAACTATATGAAAACTTACACCGCAAAAACCGCCCCAAGTAAATTAGTCGCCAAGTTCGATCAGCAATTGATGGACCTGCTAATGGAAGACCTGAAAGCCTTCCGCGCTAAAAACAATAACATACGTAAGGTTGGCGAGCAGCAACAGCTCATCGCCGCCTGATCTATCATACATCTACCTATCAAATTCTACTACATTATCTATGAAAACGGCAGAGCCCTTTGTGTTAAGCACAGAGGGTTTTGCTTTTTAAGTCTGTTGCCCGGTGGTGAGCCGTGGCGGCAATTTAACCACAAAGGGCACGAAGATTTTGCATAAAGAACACAAAGATTTAACTCATCAGCACAAAAATCTCTTTATGACCTTTGTGCTAATGAGTACGGTACTTCTTTGTGTTCTTTGTGGTTAAATTACCTACCTCATATACCCAATAATCAAATCCGCCGTTTTACCCGATGCGCCGGGTTGCCCCATGCGGAGATCCAGTTCATCGTAATCGGCCAGCATTTGGGTGCGGTGCGGGGTGTCGGCAGCCAGCTGATTTAGTTCAGCGCTGATCTGCCCGGGATTGCAATCGCCTTGTATCAATTCCTTCACTACCGGCTTATCCATAATCAGGTTCACCAGCGAGATGTATTTTACGGCGATAACCATGCGGCCTATGGCAATACTAATGGCTCCACCCTTATAAACCACCACCTGCGGCACATTAAATAAGGCCGTTTCCAGCATGGCCGTACCTGATGCAACTACTGCTGCACGGGCGTTTGTAAGCAAGTTGTAAGTGGCATTAAAAACAATGGGGATATTTTGCCCACCAAGGTATTTGTTGTAATACCCGGCGTTGAACGATGGCGCGCCGGCTATTACAAACTGGTACTGCGGAAACCTTACGGCCACCTGCACCATATCGGGCAGCAGGCGGCTGATCTCCTGCTTGCGGCTGCCGGGCAACAGGGCAATGATGGGTTTATCGCCTAAATGATGCTCCGTTAAAAAATCAGGACCGGGCGTGAAGGCCGAGACGGCATCCAGCAGGGGGTTGCCTACATAATCTACCTTCATGCCCCATTTTTTATAAAAATCAACCTCAAAAGGCAGTATACAGAACAGGTGATCTACCACCCGTTTGATCTTCAGTACCCGCTTTTGGTTCCAGGCCCAAACTTTGGGCGATATGTAATAGCAGGTTTTAAAGCCCTGCTTTTTAGCGTATTCGGATATTTTAAGGTTAAAGCCCGGGAAGTCGACCAGGATCACGACATCGGGTTGCCAGGCGCTGATATCGGCTTTGCAGGCAGCCAGATTTTTAAAGATGGCGCGCAGGTTCATCAACACCTCGGTAAAGCCCATAAAGGCCATATCGGCATAGTGCTTAACCAGCGTGCCACCCTGCGCCTGCATCAGGTCGCCACCAAAATACCGGAAATCGGCATCAGGGTCGCGTTCCTTTAGCGCCTTCATCAGGTTGGCGCCATGCAGATCGCCCGAGGCCTCGCCCGCTACCAGGTAATACTTCATTTATCTGTACCTGAAAAAATAAACCAACACCATAAACACAAAACTAACGATCATGATGCCGGAAGCCGTCCTGTCCTGCCCCTTTTTAGCCAGTATCCTGATGATGACCAAATTGGCGGCCACCACCGCGAAGTAAGGTAAGCCACGGTGGAAGTAGATCCAATCCTTAAAACCAAGTTCCAGTATTAAGGCCGATATTACCGGCAGGATCAAGCCTATAAGGATGCCGGTGGGTATATTGTTTTTGTTTAACATGTTTTCAATTTTAGTCTGTCATACCGAACTTGTTTCGGCACCCCACATACAAGGTACTTATGCATGGGTGTTACTAATCAGATGGGATGCCGAAACAAGTTCGGCATGACAATTTTTTTAACCTAATCTCTAATCAACTAATCTCTGGCGCAGCCACTCAATAATCTGCCAGCACCAAAATATTATCATTAATAGGCGCTATCCTTTCCCGCCCATTTAAAAAGCCAAGCCCCACAACAAAGCTAAAGCCCGCCACTATGCCGCCCATTTCCTGTATCAGTTCGCTGGCGGCGGTTACCGTGCCGCCGGTGGCCAGCAGGTCGTCGTGTATCAATATGTGCTGACCGGGTTCAAAAGCATCGGTATGCAGTTCGATGGTGGCGGTGCCATACTCCAGCTTATAGGCTTTTTGCTTGATGGTGAATGGCAGCTTGCCGGCCTTGCGCACGGGTATGAAGGGCACGCCTAAGCGGCCTGCCAACGATAAACCGAACAAAAAGCCACGGCTTTCTACACCGGCCACCACATCTATTTTGGTATCTTTTAGTTGCTCGGCAAAAGCGTCCAGTATGCGGTCGCACAGGGCGGCGTCTTTTAATATCGGTGTAATATCTTTAAAAACAATACCCGGCTTCGGGAAGTCAGGGATATCCCTGATGGCTTTCTTTATTTCTTCTGCAATCATTTCAAACTGATGTAGGGTTCAATTTTACGCAAAAGTACATCATCTATAATAGGAATGTTCTTTAAGTCGGCTAATTCTTTATAATCGCCGTGTTGATTACGGTATTCAACAATGGCATTACGTTGCTTGTAACTTAGGTACGGGAACACGGCAAGGCTATTCTGGGTGGCCTTGTTCAGGTCTATTTTAATGATCTTAGCCTCATCCACCTTTATAAAAGGGATGATATCCTGGTAAGTCAGCGAATCTAATCCGGCCACTTCCTTTAGTTGTTCCTTCTTGTAAAAGCCGCCCAGCCTGTCGCGGTAACGGATGATGAGCCTGGCATACCCGCTGCCTATACCGCGGATCTGCATTAGTTTTAAAGTGTCAGCGCTATTGATCTCTACCACGGCGTTTGTTTTTTCCACGTATCCCGCTTTTTCGGGCAGATCGATGTAGGGAGCCAGTCGCTTATAATCCTCGGCGCTGATGCTGTACATCTTCTTCAGATCGGCCTTGCTGTTAAAGTGACCACCTTTTGCTTCGTAGTTTTTAATGGTGCCTATCTGTTGTTCGGTAAGGCCCAACTTTGCCCATTGTTGGGGCGGCAGGTTGTTGGGGTTAAAGCGAAAGGGTGTAGCGTTTGCAGTAGTATTGCTGTCTACCAACCCGGTACCCTTCAACCGGGCTACGGCGGCATTGAAGTCCTTCACATCAATGGTCTCATTTTTGTGAAATGATTGATACACGTACGGTGCAACTAAAACCAATGCGATAAGGATCATCAGCACAACTAAACCGTTCCACTCTTTTTTGGTAACCGAAAAGTATTTTTTTGGCGATAAGGACATGGGCGAACGCTATGTGCTGTAAATTAAATAAAATTTAAGGATATTTACCTATTAAACGCTACTACCGGAAAACATGAAGATCATCACTAAAGAAGAATTTGCCAAAGCCACCAAGCTGGATAAGTTGAAAATGCCCGGCCTGGCAGCCTTGCTGATGGAGATCATGAAGATAAACCAGGTGAACGATCTGTTTGCCCAGGCCCAGCCCAAGCAAGGCCCCGAATTTGTGGACGCCATTTTAGAGGGCGTGGGCGTTACTATTGATTTTGACGAGCGCGAGCTGAAGAACATTCCCTCTGATGGCGCCTTTATAGCCATTGCCAACCACCCTTACGGCGGCATTGAGGGTATGGTATTATTAAAAATACTTTGCATGGCCCGGCCCGATGCCAAGCTGATGGCCAACTTCCTGCTGAAGAAGATCCCTAATCTGAGCGATTACTTTATCGCCGTAAACCCCTTCGAGAACATCGACCATTCATCCAGCATCAGCGGGTTGAAAAGCACGCTGGAGTTATTGAAGAACGGCACCCCCATCGGGATATTCCCGGCCGGCGAGGTATCTACCTATAAAATTGAACAGCAACAGGTAACCGACCGCAAGTGGCACCCGGTGGTAGGTAAAATTATTGCCAAGGCCAAGGTACCGGTGGTGCCTATTTACTTCCATGGCAACAACGGGTTATTGTTCAACCTGCTGAGCATGATCCACCCGGCGCTGCGTACGGCCAAGTTACCATCCGAGTTGTTTAACAAGCATGGCCACACCATTAAATTGCGCATCGGTAAGCCGATACATATTGCCGATGTGCCCGATAGTAACAACCCCACCAAGCTACTTAACTACCTGCGCGCCAAGACTTACGCGCTGGGCACGGGGCTTGAGGAGGAAAAGAAGTTATTTAGTCCCCGCAACCTGTTTAAAATAAAGCAGGATCCGGAAGAGGTGGCCTTTGAGACCGACCGCAGCATTATTGAACGCGAAGTGGAACCACTGCGCGAAGACCACCTGGTGTGGACCGAAAAAAACTACGAGGTATATATCGCGCCAACATCGCTTATTCCAAATATCATCCGCGAGATAGGCCGCCTGCGCGAGATTACCTTTCGGGAGGTGGGCGAGGGCACCAATAAAAGCATCGACCTGGACGAGTATGATATCTATTATCATCACCTGTTTATATGGGATGTGGAGACCAAACTCATCGTAGGCGCCTACCGTATTGGCCTGGGCGATGAGATATTTTATAGCCGCGGCAAAAAAGGTTTTTATACGGCAGAGGTATTTAAGATCAAAGGTCAGTTTACATCTGTATTAAAGCGCAGCCTTGAACTGGGCCGCTCATTTATCCGTGCCGAATACCAGGGCAAGGCCTTGCCGCTGTTCCTGCTATGGAAGGGTATTTTGAAATACCTGATCGACAATCCGCGCTACCGTTACCTCATTGGCCCGGTGAGCATCAGCAATACCTTCAGCAAGTTTTCTAAATCGTTGATTGTCGATTACATCACCAAAAACCATTTCGACCATGATATGGCGCAATATGTGCGGCCGAGAAAGAAGTTTAAGGTTGATTTTTCCAAAATAGATACCGATCTGCTGATGGCCGGGGCCGACGATTCGTTGAAGGGCTTGGATAGCATTATATCTGAAGTAGAAACCCGCAACATGAAGGTACCGGTGCTGCTGCGCCAATACATCGCCCTGAACGCCAAGATCATCTGCTTCAATATCGACCCTAAGTTTGCCGATTGCCTTGATGGCTTCCTGGTGTTAGACCTGCACAACGTACCCCACGAAATGTTGGAAAAACTGGGGAAGAATTTGTAGTTAGTCCGAAAGACTGGAAGACCGGAAGTCCGCAAGTGGGAAAGTCCGGAAGACAGGATTTGCTTATACTTGCGGACTTCCTGTCTTCCGGTCTTCCCGTCTTCCTCAAAACTTAAACATCAATCCCAAACCCGTAGTTAGCGATGAAAAACTGGTGCGGGTAACATGGGTTGTAGGGTTAGTCAGGTTTCCTGTTTGCGCAAGCAGGTTATAGGCCGCGTGTATTTCTACATCAACATTATTATTTATAGCATAGCTTAAACCCAGTTTAGGGGCTGCATAAAGCTGTTTAACACCACCGCCAAAATACAGGTTAGTATCATCCTGCTGATAAAGGATCGATGATGTGTTGTAGCCCACACCCACGTTCAGGCCGCCATAGGCTTTTACTTTTTCGGAAAGCGACACATTATATGCGCCGCTTAAATAAAATAAAAAGGTACTATAGCTGGAGTAAGTACTGGTAGACTGGTGCGCCGGGTCTATTTGCTCTACCACAACAGGGGTAATGGGACTAAACTCGCGGTACGAAAAATTAACACCCACTGTAAACCTGTCCAGCAGGCGCATTATACCTACGTTAGCCGCTACTGCCTTCCGGTAATCGCTAAGATTTTTGCCCGGTAGTTCCAGGTCGGTACCCACGCTTACAGCGTAATCTTTTTGTTCGGGAAAAAAATCCTGCGCATGCGTTTTAAAGGCAGGCAACAGCATTATTAATAAAAGACCGGCCCTGCAACACAGCAAGCACCCGGCCTTGTCACAGTTTAGCCGTGGAGCAACGGCTTTAGGTGAAGGCTTTTTCATGGCGTTAATTATGATCGGTTAACGTAAAGTTACAACTTATACAAATAGTTAATATAAAAACTAAACGGACAAATTATGGACAATTACGCGTTGCATATTAGACGCTATTGTGCGCAAAATCCTTCGCTAAGTTTTATCTCATTTTCATGCAGATGCTATTTCTCTACTAATGGCATCAATATTCACATATCTTTAAAAAGTTCTGCGTAATGGGCGCCTTTCCAACAAAAAAGCCCCGCTTGCCAAATGGCAGCGGGGCTGGTATTATTAATTGTTTGCTCTTTACGTATTAGAAAGTGTAACGTACACCAAACTGCATTTGGTAACGCGACTGGAACGGATCAACCGCGTAAGGTACACCCGGGTTAACAAATTTGTAAGTAGGGTAAGTAGTAGCAGCGTTAGCAAACGATGGCGTAACGTTGCGGGTTAAACCGATACTTGATGTAGAGTTGAACGTGTTTGGAGAGAAATAGTAGTGGCCCCAGTTACGGTTCAACAGGTTTGTTAAGTTAATGATATCAAACGTAAAGGTTAACATTTGTTTTTTAGCACCGCTGCCTACGCTGAAGTCCTGAGTGAAGCGGAAGTCGGCGCTGGTGTTCCAAGGCGTGCGGGCACCGTTACGCTCTGTAAATTTACCGCGACGGGTGCTCAGGTATTGGTCGGCGTTGATGTATTGATCGAACGCGTTGGCCATTGCCTGCTCTGCAGCACTTGGTGTGTTTGGTGTAGTGCTAAAGAATTTGATGGTTTCGCCTACGCTTGGGATGTAAGCTAAGCTAACTTGCTGACCGGTACCATCGATAGCGCTTGGCAGGAAGCCGAAGCTGTATGGCGTACCCGAAGCAGCGTTAAAGAACAGGGCGAAGTTTGACGAGTTCTTTTTATCAGCGCCGTAAGTTAATTTATAGCTCAGGTTAGCCACAATGCGGTGGCGAACATCGAAGTTTGAGAAAGCCAGTGTAGGCGAGTTAGGGTTAAGCGCCTGGTTTAACTGCCAGTTTGATTCCATTGAGTTACGGATACCGTTGGTGATATCTTTAGACTGACCATAGGTATAGCTAAACTCTGCATTCAATCCCATTGGCCATGTTTTACCAACCTGGCCGGTAATGCTGTAACGTTTACCTTCGCTGGTGTTTGATAACAGGTAAGCGTTGGTGAAGTTAGCCGATGGTTTGGTGTTCACAAATATTGGCTGTTGCTTCTGTACGTCGTACGGATAGTAAGTAACCTGGTCGGTAGTGTTGGTTTGCTGGAATTTCAAGTCGTGGATAACGCTGGTGTAGATACCCTCGATAGAGAATCTCCACTGATCCTGTGTTTTGTAATCAAAGGCTAAGCTGCTTCTCCATACCTGTGGCATTTTGAAGTTGTTATCGATCATATCCACCTGGGTTGGGCCGGTAGCGCTGGTATTTGGAGCAGGTACCTGCTGGTTAACAAAACCTAAACCACCGTTTGCAGGGGCCTGGGTTGGGTTAGTACCCGGAGTAATGGTATTGGTAGTAGTATTGATGTTGTTTTTATCGTAAGCACCGTAAGTGTTACCGTTGTTGTAGAACGCGTAACCGAACCAGGCAAACGGAACACGGCCGGTAAAGGTACCTGTACCGCCACGGATCACAGCGCTTTGGTCGCCATTGATATCGTAGTTGAACGATAAGCGGCCGTTAAACTCGATGTTATCCAGGTATTTGTTCTGAATTTCAGATGGTTTTGTGTAGGTAAAAGTGGTACCGTAGTTAGGATCTACAGCGGCGCCGGTAGTTTTGGCGCTTAAAGGCTGCTTGTTTGGTACACCTGCGTAGTCTATACGTAAACCGCCGGTAAGTTTGAAGTTATCGGCAGCCTGGATCTCATCCTGAGCGTAAAGGCTTAGCAGGTTAACTTTAAACTGGGCTGATGGATTAGCCAGGATATAATCGCGGGTGTTGTTAGTATAGTTAAAGTTAGCCCTTACACGCAATGGGGTGAAAGCGGTAACCGTAGCCGGGTTAGAGTTGAACGCACCGGTAAAGGCATCAATGCTGCTATACGCGTCGCGACCGTTCCATGAGTTTACGAAGTTATAAGTGATGTTATATAACTCGTTGTGTGTACCAAAGGTAAAGGTATGTTTACCGGTGTTCAGCGTAAAGTTATCGGTGATCTCGAATGTTTTCTGGTGCATATCAAATATCGCGGCCTCACGGTCGGTGCCCAGGAAGATGGTAGTACCAGGTGTACGGCCGGTGATCTCGATCTGCGGCAATGCAGGGCTCGAGTTAGGATCACGGTAATCGTGTACGTTAGAGTAACCTAACAGGAAGCTATTGCTTACCGAGTTGCTGAACCTTGATTTTAACTCGGCAACTGTTGAGTTTGAGTTGTTATGTGATGTATAGTCGATACCGCTGAAGCGGAAGTTCTGCTGATCGCGCTCAAGGTTGGTAGCGGTAGAAGTGATGGTATTGTTACGCAGGGTCAACTGGTTTTTATCGTTGATGTTCCAGTCTAAGCGGTTAAAAAACTTGTTAGAATTAGAGAAGATGGTAGTATTACCATAAACACCCGGGTCAAGGCCACCGGTGTACGATTTAAATGCTTTGGTAATGTCGATAGCGTCCTGCTCTGATAAAATACCGGCCGAACCCGCGCTGCCTGCCGCGAAGATAACCGGATCCTGGCGGCGTGCAAACTCCTCGTTAGTGAATAAAAATAATTTATCCTTAACGATAGGTAAGCCTAAACGGCCACCGAATTGAAAATCGTGGAAGGCAGATGGTTCGCTGGCGTTATCGCCACCAACGTTGGTGGGCAGGCGGTTAGCGCCGATCATGAACGCGCCACGGCCAAAACCGTAGATAGAGCCGGTAACAGTGTTTGTACCGCTGCGGGTAACCGCATTGATACTACCACCCAATACGTTACCAATTTTGATATCGTAAGGGGCAATATAAACCTGTATGTCCTGGATCGCGTCAAGCGAGATAGGGCTTGTACGGGTACTGCTACCTACCTGGCCCGATACGTTGTTCTGGCCGCCTAATGATGGGCTGAAGCCGATCGCGTCGTTATTGATGGCACCGTCTAAGGTTACGTTATTGTAACGGTAGTTAGTACCCTGGAACGAGTTGTTATTGCTTTGCGGGGTTAAACGGGTCAGGTCCTGCAGGCTGCGGCTAAGCGATGGCATAGTGCGCAACTGGTTTGGATTGATACGGGTGCTGGCGCCTGTTTTAGTAGTACCGCCGGTTGATTTTACTACAACTTCCTTTAGGGCTGTCGATTCGTCAAGCAACTGGAAGTTGTAAGTAGCGTTACCTAAGTTTACGGTAATGCCGGTTAATTCTTGCTTTTTGTAACCAACAAAGCTGGCTGTAATTACATACGGGCCGCCCGGGTTAACGTTGGTGATGGTGTACCGACCATCGGCGTTTGTTTGGTTGCCGTAGCGTGTGCCTGTGCTGGTGTTTACCACGCTAATGGTTACACCCGGCAATGTACCGCCTTTTGCATCTGTCACCTTACCGCTGATAACACCGGTGGTGATCTGGGCATTGGCCTCATTGGCTATGCCTAAAATGAGCACGGAAAAAATGATAAAGTAGAGCTTTTTCATGTGTGGTTTTCTTTGACCACAAAGGTTTAGCTATAATGTTAACCATATGTTAACTAACGATTATCTTATCGCACAATAATTTAACAATTATTACACTTATTGGTTCGTATTATTGCAATTAATTGCCTTTTTATTAGCAATTATTTCAATTAGTTTCATTTTCAAAAAACCGCCAAAATGCGATATGGTATTGGCTGATGTTTTTTGTGTCTGTTAAGGGTTGGTGGCAATTTAACCACAAAGGCCACAAAGAATTGCCTTTTGATGAGCCACAAAGATCTTCAATTTCAGATCTGGTCACAAAGGCTTTGGTTATAAAAAAGCCCTATGCTTTTGCATAGGGCCTTCCTTTTAGCTTTCGCCTTTATCCTTTCGGCTTTTACCTAAAAAGAGATTACATCTTCGGCATACGGCGCATCATATTGGCCATGGCTGCCGGGTTGCTCATTTGCTTCATCACCTTACGCATATCCTCAAACTGCTTTAGCAGGCGGTTAACCTCGGCAATGTTAGTGCCCGAACCTTTGGCTATACGGGTACGGCGGCTTTGGTTAATGGCATCCGGGTTTTCCTTTTCAAACTTGGTCATGGATTGGATTATGGCCTCGATGTTTTTAAAGGCATCGTCGCCTACTTCCACATCCTTCATCATTTTGCCAACGCCCGGTATCATGCCCATCAGATCTTTCATGTTACCCATTTTTTTGATCTGTTGGATCTGGCCGTAAAAGTCGTTAAAGTCGAATTTGTTCTTGCGGATCTTCTTTTGCAGTTCGGCGGCTTCCTTTTCATCAAATTGCTGCTGCGCGCGCTCCACTAAGGATACCACGTCGCCCATGCCCAAAATACGCGAGGCCATACGGTCGGGGTGGAAAACGTCCAGCGCCTCCATCTTTTCGCCCGTACCAATAAATTTGATCGGCTTGTTCACTACCGATTTGATGGATAGCGCCGCGCCACCGCGGGTATCGCCATCCAGCTTAGTCAGTACCGCGCCGGTAAAGTCAAGGCGGTCGTTAAACACCTTGGCGGTGTTCACGGCATCCTGGCCGGTCATGGCGTCAACCACAAATAATATCTCGTGCGGATTAACGGCGGCCTTTACCTGTTCTATTTCCACCATCATGGCCTCGTCTATTGCTAAACGGCCGGCGGTATCTATAATAACTACGTTGTTGCCGTTCTGCTTGGCCTGGGCCACACCTGCACGGGCAATGCCAATCGGGTCTTTAGATTCCAGGTCGGCATAAACCGGGATGCCGATCTGCTCGCCCAAAACCTGTAGCTGGGTGATGGCCGCAGGGCGGTAAACGTCGCCGGCTACCAGTAATGGTTTTTTATTTTTTTGTGTTTTTAAAAAGTTGGCCAGTTTACCGCTGAAGGTGGTTTTACCCGCACCGTTCAGGCCCGCTATTAATATAATGGTAGGCGTTGCCGGGAAGTTCAGGTCGGCTGTGCTGCCGCCCATCAGGTCGGTCAGCTCGTCGTTCATGATCTTGGTGAGCAACTGTCCCGGCGAAATGCTGGTCAGTACGTTTTGGCCAATGGCCTTTTGCCTCACCTCGTCGGTAAAGGCCTTAGCAGTTTTATAGTTAACGTCGGCATCCAAAAGGGCCTTGCGGATCTCCTTCATGGTTTCGGCCACATTGATCTCGGTTATGGTGCCTTGTCCTTTTAATACCTTAAACGCCCTGTCGAGCTTATCTGAAAGATTTTCGAACATATCTTTTAGTACTTATATCAAAAAATTGCGGATACAAAGGTATGATTTTGAATTGATTTCTTGGTGATTGTCTGAACCTTGATTAAACAGATTTATCCGAGGACAGGATTTCAGAAACCTTGCAAAATAATCCTGTAATCCCAAAATCCGTTTAATCAAGGTTCAGATAAACAATAACTTGCACAGTATAAATAATATACTTACCTTTGCAGCCCCGCAGAATACTCCGGGGGCAATGTTGAATACATAAAAGAAAAAAATGGCAACTAAAATCAGACTGCAAAGACACGGTAAAAAAGGTAAACCTTTTTACTACATCGTGGTAGCGGATTCCCGCGCTCCACGCGATGGCCGCTTTATTGAGCGTTTAGGTTCGTACAACCCAAACACCAACCCGGCTACTATCGACATTAACTTTGACAAAACGCTTGACTGGGTAAACAATGGTGCACAACCAACCGATACCTGCCGCGCGATCCTGTCGTACAAAGGTGTGTTATACAAAAAACACTTACAAGGCGGCCTGAAAAAAGGCGCTTTGACCGAAGAGCAGGTAGAAGCAAAATTTGCTGCCTGGTTAGAAGGCAAAGACAGCAAGATCACCGGTAAAAAAGATTCGTTATCTACAGCTAAGGAAGCCGCTAAAAAAGCTGCCCTTGCCGCTGAAGCTAAACGTAATGCAGACAAAGCCGCTGCCATCGCTGCTAAAAACACCCCTCCTGCTGAAGAGGTGGAAGAAGCACCGGTTGCTGAAGCTGAAGAAGCACCAGCTGCTGACGAAGCTGCAGAAAGCGCTGAATAATTTATCGCTTAGAAAGCTTACAGAAAGCCTCCCGAATTTCGGGGGGCTTTTTTTGTGGCGATTTAACCACCGAGGGCATAGAGATTTTCACAGAGGACACAGAGTTCTTTTGTAATTTCATTTCTCTGTGACCTCTGTGCTTTTCTCCCTCTGTGTCCTCTGTGGTTAAAATCTATGTAAGCGCAATCGATTGCGTAGATTTACCCGCATCCTACATTTAATCTAAGTTGATATTCATTATCATTGTAAGCCTTGCGCACGCAAGCACCCGATCGATAACCTGTATTTTGCGATAGTTTAAAATGACCAGAATCTGCACCATCATCCTTTTGCTGATAGCACCGCTTTGCCAAGCCGCTAAAACCCGGATAGTGGTAGATCCATCGGGCAAGGGCGATTTCCGCACCATACAGCAGGCGCTGCAAAGTCTGCCCGATTCGGCGGCGGAGGATAGGTTGATCTTTATTAAGAACGGCTTTTATAGGGAACAGCTATCGATACGTAAAAACCACATCACGCTACAGGGCGAAAGCAAAACGGGCACGGTGATCAGCGGATCCATCTCGCACCTTATTTATACCTGCCAGCACCCGGGCGATAAAAACAGCGCGGTGATGAATATCGACGGTAACGATATTACCCTGCGCGATCTGACGGTAGAGAACACCTATGGCCACGATGCTGCCGATTCGGTATTTATTGATTGCACCAACGCCCAAACGGGCAAACCCGAAAAGACAAAAGTGGTGAAAACCGCGCACCAGTTTACCCTGAAAACAGGCACGGCCACCCGGTTAAAGGTGATCAACTGTATTGTCCGCTCGTACGGGCAGGATACGGTATCGCCATGGAGCGGCACAGGCATGTATTATTTTAAGGATTGTACGCTGATAGGCGGCACCGATTTTTACTGTCCCCGTGGCTGGGCCTATGCCGAAAATTGCACCTTTATTGTCAATGTACCCGGCGCTATTGCCATTTGGCACGATGGCAGCAAGGGCCGCGATATCAAAAGCGTTTTCCGCAACTGCTATTTTAAGGGCGAGCAGCACTTCCAGTTAGGCCGCTATCACCACGAGGCCAGTTTTTACCTGATAGATTGCCATTTTGATAAAAACATGATGGATAAGCCTATTTATAAGGCCGAAACCGCCAAGCCGATGGTTTGGGAATCGACCGTTTATTATTCCAATGCCCATACCGACGGCCCTAAATTCAACTGGTTGAAAGATAATCTTTACCAGGCACCGGGCGCGCCCAAGGCCGGTGATATTAACGCCGCGTGGACTTTCAACCGTAAATGGAACCCTTAATATCAATGCATCCTATGATATTTAAAGTGAATATAAAAGCGATAATCTTTGCCTGCCTGTGCTTCATCCTAACAGGCCTGGCATATGCCCAGCAACCGGTACCCGTTAAACCGCGCATCCTCATCAGTACCGATATTGGCGGCACCGACCCGGACGATAACCAATCGATGATCCACTTCCTGATATACAGCCACCTGTTCGATACCGAGGGCCTGGTGTCGTCGCCATCGTACGGGGCCGGCAATAAGGAGGAGATCCTGAAAATGATCGGCCTGTACGAAAAGGACCTGCCCAAGCTACAGCAGCACCAAAAAGGATATCCCACTCCCGATGCCTTGCGGGCCATTTGCAAACAGGGGCGCAAAGGCGCCGCGCCATATAAAGGCTATTTAACCGCTACCGAGGGTTCGGATTGGATCATCAAATGCGCAAAAAAGGAAGATACCCGCCCACTGTGGGTCTTGGTTTGGGGCGGATTGGAAGATGTGGCCCAGGCCCTGCATGATGCGCCTGAGATCGCATCGCGCATACGGGTTTACTGGATAGGGGGCCCCAATAAAAAGTGGAGCGCCAACAGCTATGCCTACATCGCCGCCAATTTCCCTAAGTTGTGGTTTATCGAGTGTAATAGCTCGTACTATGGCTTCTTCTCGGGCAATGGATCGCCCGAAAACCTGAAGCCAGCCAATTATTATAATAACTTTATCAGCAATGCCGGCTATATGGGCGCGGCCTTTAAGAGTTATTACAAAGGTATACCCAAAATGGGCGATACGCCATCGCTGCTGTATATGATGGATGGCGACCCGAAAAACCCGCTAAGGGAAAGCTGGGGTGGCAGCTTTATTAAGTTTAACCACAGCGCCCGGATAGTTTACGACCGCGCGACGACCATAACCGATACTGTGCCCACTTTCTCAACAGTGGAGTTCCATTTTAAAGGACCAAAAATTAATATTTCCCCCGATTCGGCCTGTTTTACCCTAACCATGCAAGCCGGCATTGGCGAGCAAAAGTGGGACGGCTTTTATAACGGCAACGGCGATTACGTAATTCGCTACTGCCCCAAGCAAACCGAAACGCTGAATTATAAGGTTAGTTCCAAAATCCCGGGCTTCGAGCCATTGCAGGGCAAGTTGGTGATAAGCAACCTGTGGCCGGGCCAGCCCCATCAAACAGATTACCGCCTGGGCAGCAACTGGTATACCGATAAACCCGATGCATCCCTTTACGATGGTATTTGGCAGGGCAGCCAAACCGTGCTGAAATGGCGCAGCGATATTATGCTGGATTGGGGCAAACGCTGGGCTTGGTTAAAGTAGGTAATCTTTAGCCATTATCCCCTCTTTCCGGCGAAGCCGAAGAGAGGGTGGTCAAGCGAAGCAACGACCGGGTGAGTCCTCGCCACGCAGTTTACTCACCCCGACTACGCTGCGCTGGTCGGCCCTCTCTTCGCTTCGCGAAAAGAGGGCAGGAGCCGTAGGGACACGAAGTATCGTGTCTATACGATATAGTTTTACAACAACAACACCGCCACCTCATCCCAGGTATTCACCCGTTCGTATTCGGTAATGGCGATGTTATGGGGCGATGTAAACAGCAGCTTACGGCCGTCGAACCCGCTGAAGTTGCGGATACGGTCGTCTATCATGATATCGGCTTTCACAATTTTGTATCCGCAGAAGATAATATTGGTCCAGGGGATAAACGGGAAGTGATCGCCCAGCCAGTGCAGCTTATCCTCCAGCGAGTTGGGGAACTCCATCGCCGCCGAAACGATAAACACATCATACTTTTGGCATAACTGCTCTACCACTTCGCGACTGTCAGGTATCAATTCCAGGTCGCGGAAGAAGCCTTTGCGGTTAATATATTCACGCAGGGTGGGTTGTAATTCTTCGGGCAACAGGTCGCGAAATTCCTTGCCGTGCATTTGGTCTAATGTGTAGGTGTAGCCGTGTTCGCGCTGGTAAATGTCTATAAATTTGCCAATAGGGTCGGCCAAAACCTCGTCCATATCAATGGCAATGCGTTGTTTATTCATGAGATGGGCAAGGTCGGGAAAATTGGGGAGAGGCGGGTAAGGGAAATGTAAAATGGGAAGATTGTAGAGGCACGATACTTCGTATCTCGTAATATTCGGGCAAGTTTTTAACTCCTTGCTGCCGCAGGTTTAGCGCAGCGTAACCTGTGGTAATATTCGGGCAAGTTTTTAACTTGCATCATCATGAGTCGGAATTATAAGTTTCACAATCAGCAAAACCCATACTTTATTACATTTTCGGTAGTTAATTGGATAGACGTATTTACGCGGATTGTTTATAAGGAAATATTGCTTGATAGTATAAAATATTGTATCGCTAATAAAGGATTGGAAGTATATGCCTGGTGTATCATGAGCAATCATGTACACATGGTTATTGGTACCAGGCAACTGCCAATGGAAGCTATTGTGCGCGATATGAAAAAACACACATCCAAAGAAATTGTAAAAGCAATTAGAGAAAACCCGCAGGAAAGCCGCCAAAAATGGATGATCTGGATGTTTGAACAAGAGGGTGCTTATAATCCGGCTAATCAATACCATCAGTTTTGGCAACAAGGTGTCCACCCGATAGAACTATTCAGCAACGAGGTAATGCAACAAAAGGTTGATTACATACATCATAACCCGGTTAAGGCCGGCTGGGTGAGTGAGCCGCAACATTATTTGTATAGCAGTGCAAGAGATTATGCGGGAGAGAAGGGGTTGTTAGATATTACTTTGATGGTGTGATTGCTTTTACTGAATAATAAAAGCATGTCACAGGTACGGGTACAGTTCGCTGAAGTTTATAAACTTCAGCGAACTGTACCACAGGTTACGCTACGCTAAACCTGCGGCAGCGACTAACAGAAATTACCTAAACTCATACAAGCGCAAGTTGCCAAGTATACCTCTCAAAAAGCATCTACATTACAAAAAACAAAACCTAAGAGAAACCAACAACTTTAACCGTTGTTGGATATTATTTTAATAGTTTAAGTACAATTTCGCTGAAGTTTGTAAACTTCAGCGAACTGTACCACAGGTTACGCTGCGCTAAACCTGTGGCAGCGATATTTAAAAAAGAGCCACAAATATGTGGCTCTACATTAATGATCTTTACGCCACGCTACCCTTTAACGCTAACCTTTTATGATAAAAAATATATGAGCATGCCAATACAGCAATTAATACCAGCATAAATGCCCAGTCTTTAAAAGCAAAACCCGAAGCATAAAAAGAATAGGTAGCGCCGATCAGATCGAACATAAAGCCAGCATAGGCCCATTCTTTAAGTCGCGGGAAACCGGGGGTAAGGATGGCTATTACACCCAATACCTTAGCTACCGCCAAAAGGTGCAATACATATGGCCTGTAGCCAATTGCTGCCAGCATTTTCGCGCCATCAGGGTTTTCCATAAAGCTGGAGGCTGCCGAAAAAAGCATCATGGCCAATATCAGCCCGGTCGAGATCCAGTAAATAATGTTGATCGCTTTCTTGCTCATGTTAATTTTAATTATTGGTTTTCGATATCTAAGATAGTAGTATTTATGATAATACGGATAAAGATAAAGGCAATGTAAATTGAAAGAAAGCATTGACTGTAGAGACACGATACTTCGTGCTTCTTGCTTTTTGTAAATATCTGGAGACACGAGGTATCGTGTTTCTACGGTTATGGTTTTCTCCCCTCAATTTTACAAATCAGTCCCCTGTAAAAACGGATGCATTTCCTCATCTTAGTATCACCATTAAAAACCCGCAGATGAAAAACATCAAACTTACCCTGTTAGCCTGCCTGCTTTTGCCCATTATAACTTTCGCCCAGGGCATGCGGCAAATGGAACCTAAAAAGAATATCCCCTTAGATTCCATCCGCCTGAGCGACCCTTTTATTATGGCCGACAGTAAAACTAACATGTATTACATGACCGGCACCGGCGGCTTGCTATGGAAAAGCAAGGATATGAAACTGTGGGACGGCCCCTACCGGGTAACCCAAACCGACCCCAATTCGTGGATGGGGCCAAGGCCCATGATCTGGGCAGCCGAACTGCACGAGTATAAAGGCAAGTACTATTACTTCGCCACCTTTACCAATCGCGATGTGAAGATAGATACCGTGAAGGGCAACGTGATAGAACGCCGCGCCTGCCATATTTTGGTAAGCGATAAGCCCGACGGCCCTTACGTGCCCATGCAGGATCCCACCTATCTGCCCGCCAATAAGCCTACTTTGGATGCCACTTTTTGGATAGAGAATGGCAAGCCTTATATGCTATACTGCTACGAGTGGCTGCAAAACTGGAACGGCACGGTTGAAAAGATTGCCCTGAAGCCCGACCTGGGCGGCAGCATTGGAGAGGGGAAGGTGCTGTTCCGCGCCAGCGATTCGCCCTGGAGCCGGGAAAAGGACGAGAACGGCAAGGACCGCCCAAACAAGGTAACCGATGGCCCTTATGTTTTCCAAACCAAAACCGGTAAGCTGGGCATCATCTGGACCAGTTGGGTTTACAATGTATACACACAGGGCGTGGCCTACTCCGCCAGCGGCAAGCTGGATGGCCCCTGGGTGCAGGAGAAGAACCCTATCACCCCGCCCGATTTTGGCCATGGCATGCTCTTTACCGATCTGAACGGCAAACAGCTGATGTGCATCCACAGCCACAAAAGTGTTAACGGCAAGTACATCCGCATCCCGCACTTATTCGAGGTTGATCTTTCGGGCGATAAGCTGGTGGTGGGTAAAGAGTATAAGCCGTAGCGAAGGTGTACGACCCTCCACTAAAAACAATTAGCCCAAACCGGCAGCGTGCATTTGCTCATGCCGTTATTTTTTTGTATATTGTATATATTCGCTGTAGTACAAACATTCATTGTACGATCTTCGCAAAGGCCGCTTTTTTAGCTAAACCTAAATCTCCAAATAAAATTTGGAGGAACCCCAGTTTCACAAACAGCAAAATCCAATCGTTCTTTAATAATGCTTAATGTAAAACAGCCCGTGGTAAGCGTAATGGCACTTTATGATATACTACACCGATAAACACCGGGCAATAGCTCTTATAAACAACTCTTTTAATTTTGCTTTACGGGGAAGATTTTTATGATAAGATTCGCAAGTCGGGGCTTACTTCCAACGGATGGCCAAATAACGGCAGGGCTTATCCTGTATATTGGTAATGCCATGCAATTCGTTGCTGTTCATCAAAAAGAAATCGCCGGCGGTACCACGGTAAGTTTTCCCGTTGATGCTTTCCTCGCACTCGCCCTCCAGCATCAGGATCAATTCGGTATCCACATGCGTATGCGGGTCATGACTGGGGCCGCGGCCTTTCAGTTCGGTAATATGCATCTCCAGTTTCTCGCTCATGGCAGTCGGCCGGTCGAAATACTTGATGCCCCCACCCTTAGCCGATGGAACATATTTTAGCGAATCGGCACTTAGCATCACCGGTCCGCCGGCTTTGGCGCAGCGTTCCAGGTCCATCGGCTTATTAGAACGGAACATCAGTACATAGTAGGTCAGCGGGCCATCGCCTGCGTTCTCGGTAGCCTGCATGGTATGTGGGGGCACCAGCACAATGCTGCCCTTTTTCAACACCTGGCTTTTATCGCCCATGGTAAACTTCATGGTGCCTTCGGTAACAAAGATCAGTTCTTCGATATCGGTTTGGGCATGCGGCGGTTTGGGTGCCGCGCCTTTATATTGCGTGCTGCTATGCACACGGAAGTAACTCAATTCGGCGGTGCTGCCCTCGGCAAACTTGCGGCTTTCGCGGTCGCCGCTTTTAACAACAGGCGCATCGGCCACGTGGTACACGCCCGATGGTACTGGTTTTTGCTGCGCGGCCACACCTGCGGCTATAATAAGCATGCCTAAAAGGAGTAAGTTTTTCATCATAAACGGTTATCTGGTAGCCGAAAGTAACAATTAGTAATGAAATTCACTATCAACAGGTTAAGTAAAAATATATTTATATTTTTTATCTTTGTCCCCCAACAAAATCCGGTACGCGCAGGCGTTGGTTTTGTTATCTCATAAAAGGCTCATCTACCAAAAGCAGCCGTTTTCGTGGAGGAATTAAAAATGGGATGCAATAGTGCATTCCCCGGGATAGTTTACGTGCAAAAAAATATGATAAAAAGGTACGCGCTGTTAGTATTGATAGCTTTAAGTGTATGGTGCTGCAAAAAAGGCACCACCACCATAGATGGCGAAGAAATTAAACCGGTTGTAAAGCCTGATAGCGCTGGCATAACATCGGCTGTTATCCAGGCTAAAAACAATACCGGCAAAATTGCTGCCGATGTTACCTGCACCATATCGGGTACGGATATCACCGCGTTAGTTCCCGACAGGATGCTGGTAAAAAAACTGGCTTTAACCTTTACCACGCGCACGGCCAACACCACTGTAAAAGTAGGCGACACCACCCAGGTAAGCGGCGTTACTATTACCGATTACACCAAGCCGGTTATCCTAAATGTTACCTCGGCCACCGGCGATGTTAAAACTTATACGGTAAAGTTTAAGGTGTTTACCGGGCTGCCTGTTTTATACATCACATCGGCATCGGCTATTTCCTCTAAAGATAACTATGTAAAAGGCAGTGTTATTATTGATGCTAACCAGGGCTTTACGCAGGAGGTTAACAGCATGACCATGCAGATAAAAGGTCATGGCAACTCTACCTGGGCTTTGCCCGAGTTTAAGAAGAAGCCGTATAAGATCAAGTTCGATTCGAAGATAATGATGCTGGGTATGGCCGCGGCTAAGGATTGGATATTGTTGGCCAATTATGATGATAAAACCCTGATGCGTAACTACCTGGCCCTGCAACTGGGCAAAAGACTGGGCGCCGACTTTACCCCCGATTGCCGCTTTGTTGAAGTAGTACTGAACGGCGAATTTGTGGGTAATTACCTGCTCACTACCTCGGTTGAAGTTAATTCAAACCGGGTAGCGATAAAGGAGCTGAGCGATAAAAACACATCCGACAGCGAAATTACTGGCGGTTACCTGGTAGAGCTTGACCAGAAACTTGACGGTGCATCGTGGTTCAGAACCACTAAGAATTTGCCCTTTGTGGTAAAATCGCCGGACGCGCCTACCGCTAAACAGCTGGATTATATCCACAATTATTTCCAGGCTGCCGAAGATGCCCTGTTCTCGGCCGATTTTAAAGACCCGGATAAGGGTTATGCCAAATACATCAACCCCGATTCGTTTATCACCTGGTATTTTACCAACGAGATATTTGAGAACGATGCCCGCGATTTCAGCAGTATCTTCTACTATAAAGACCGCGACGGCAAACTGAATATGGGCCCCATCTGGGATTTTGATCTGAGCGCAGGTAACATCAATTATACCCCTGCCCAAAACCCAACCGGCATCTGGTTTATCCGCGACGCTACCTGGATGATCCGCCTGGCGCAAGACCCAACCTACGATTTAAAAGTGCGAGCCAAATGGGCACAGATAAGGGAAAAAGAGGTTAAGCAGATCTTTACCGATATCGACCAAACCGCCGCCTACCTGAAACTATCGCAGCAGGAAAACTTTAAGAAATGGCCGATATTAGACCAATATGTATGGCCAAACGCCGTTTGGCTGGGCACTTACGATAAAGAAGTAGCCTATATGAAAGATTTTCTGCAGCAACGCATCAATTGGATGGATGCTAACATGGGTTCATGGTAGGGATAAGGTTGATTTAACCACAGAGGCCACAGAGGGAGAAACACAGAGGGCACAGAGGCCTATGCTTTCATAAGTATTCCGAATGTGCCGTCAGGCACATTTGGTCGGTAGATTCCATGCGGTCATCACGAAGCGTTCCGCTCGGAACGCTTCGTGTCTTATTTTGTTTCTACCCACCAATAGCCCCGACGTGATTTTTTTTGGGGGGACACTACTTCTCATGTCGAATTTACATCCCCTCCAACAGCAGGTCAATCCCGGCGCTTAGCTTTTGCTCTAACACCGCGCCTTCAAAACCAATGGTGCGCAACTGCATCTTGCCCGATCGATCGAGCACGGCGATGGTAGGTATCAGGTTAAAGCCAACCTTATCGCCAATATTGCTGTCGCCGTTATAAAACAACGGAAAAGTGTAGTTACTATGTTGCTTGGCCCAGTTTTGCGCATCGGCAAGTGTGTTTTTGCTACCGCTGTTTATCACCATAAACACAACCCTGGGGTTATCTTTATACTTGGTATATACCTTTTGCAGGTAGGGCAATTCCTCCATACAGGGTACGCACCAGGTAGCCCAAAAATCCATGATCACCACCTTGCCTTTCAGGCTTTCCTTATCCAGCGGGTGGCCCTGCAAATCGGTAATGGCTAACAATTGCGGACCGGGCAGGTTCAGCAATTCTTTTTTAACCAGGCGGGTCATTTGCTGCTTTTGTATTTTTTCCAGTTCGGCCAGGCGCTCTTTATACCCATCGGCCGAACCTTTGTAGGCCTGGTAATTTTTGCGGGATGCTTTAAGGGCAAGGCTATCGCCGGGTTCTTTAAGTAATATCTTCCAATAGGTGTTAAAGGCTTTTTCGGGCTGATGTTGACGCTCGTAAACCCAGGCTATATTATTCAACGTTTGCTTATCGTCTGACAAAGTTACAGCCTCATCAGCTTCTTTTATAGCAGTTATCGTATGGCCTTTTGATATATGATTGATAGCTGCTATCGATAACAAACTTGCCCTGGCCATACCCACTTGCTTAGCACGGGTACTATCGGCTACATAAGCGGGAATATAGCCAAACTCAGGGAAATAACGGATAATGCCTACCGGGTAAGTGTCAACAATGGCCAGTGCCTGGCCGGCATATTTCAACGCTGTATCCGGTGCTAAGTGGTTTTTGGTCAGCGTTTCGGCAATTTCCTTTAAGGTACGCGCACGGTGCGGACTGGTATCATTCCTGAAAAAGCGGGCATGATACAATGCTTTTGGCGCATTCTTGCGGGCCGCGTAATAATCAAACAAGTCCGAGTGTAGCGATTTAGCGCCATCGCCACGCGGGTCTTTAGCTGTTTTTAAGGCCTGCTCCAGTTTGATAATGCGCTTAGTGGTATCCTTCTCTTTGTTGACGATCTCGGTCAGCAGATCCATGGCGGCATCGCTGTTTGGGTATTTGTTAACCACCACACGGTGTACGGAATCGACCCGGCTGTTCTCACCCAGGATCAGGTAGCCCATGGTTACCTTGTTAATGCGGCCCATAACGGTGGGGGCCTGGGCAAAGTAACCGGCAATCATCTGCTCGCCTTGTTCGTATAGCTTTTTCTTTTCGGCCGCGTCTTTAGTGCCGGCTATGCCATTGGTGATCAAACGGATCTTCGCCTCGTAATTATCGGGGTAATTCTCCAGTTCGGTCTGCAGCAACTGACGTTGCATATCGTGCACCAGTGCACTACGGCCCATTTGCGCGCTCAGGCTGTAAGCCTCGTGCAGGTAGCCGTTTTCTACCCGTTTACCGTTGGTGTATACGGCTATATTGTAATGTTTATTATCGGCGGGCTTATCAATTATATTGTCGCTTTGCACATAAAACGTGGCAAAGGTGGCGTAGCGCTGCAATTTAAAAGTAACCGACCAATCGTTACCGTGCTGCACCAGTGGTAACTTATAAGGTAACTCGTAAAAGGTAGAGTAGGTAAACACCAGGCTGATGTTTTTTGCGCCCGCAGGTATTTTAGCACCGGGCGATCCGGCGTGGTAGGTAATAGTTACCTCCTGCCCCCGTTCGGGAAAAGCCGGGCTGCTGGTTAAAGGGTTTTGGGCAAGCAAGGTTTGCGCACATCCGGTAAGCCAAACAAATAACGCTGCTTTTACAAATTTCTGCATCATACCCTACACCCCAAATTGCATTAAATGATGATCCAAATGTTTATAAAACATGGTATTCCACTCGCCCACCGTTAATGGCCCAAACGAGTGCGATTCTTTACCGTCGAAGTGTGTTTCGCCAAGCTGCTGGGTTTGGTTGAGGTAGTCTGTCAATCGGGCTTTCTCGGTTTCAAAGCTCCTGTCATCTTTAATAATAAAAGCCGGGGCTGTCGGGGTATTCCTTTTGTAAGGTTTGGGGCCAACTACCACTTTCTTTACAAAGGCCTTCACAATAAACTTCATCAGTCCTTTGGGCTTGGGATGTTTTTCAGGATCGTACACCATTTCGTAACTCACATTGCAATGCGCCAGCATTTGCGACACGCTCATTTTGCCCCATTGTGGTTGCGTGGCAGGTGTTAAATTATTAATACGGCCGGTTAATTCGGCAACATCGGCAGGGTTAAATACACTTTTCATTTGGTGTTGGTCTTGGTTGCTTAAAGATGCTGATTTATGTTTGGTTTTAGCGCTGTTACGTGTTAAATTATCGATGATTTAATCACAAAGTACACAAAGATCTTCGTGTTGTTGATTCCACAAAGAATACAGGGAATTGAAAAAAGAAGATAAGATACAAAACTCACAAAGGCAAAAAACGAGCTTTGCGCCTTTAAAAACTTAAATATCTCCAACTAAAATCTTTGTGCCCTTTGTGTTTCTTCCTTTGCGACCTTTGTGGTTAAATAAATAGCAAATAGATCAATAAACTACCGCTATGCCGAAAAAATAGCTAAAATTAACAGGTAAAAATACTGAACCATATCTCAAACAGAATGCTTATTTTTATCCTGACACTAAATGTAGGTTATGGTTAAATTATATGTCGGTGGTTTTCCCTTAGATACTACCGAAATGGAACTGGTGCAATTAATTAGCCTTCACGCTACGGTAAGTACCATTAAAATTGTAAGGGATAAAAAAACAAGGATCTCTAAAGGCTACGCCTTTCTCGAAATTACCGAAAGGGCCGGTCTTGATGCCGCGGTTGACGCGCTTGACGGCTACATGCTGCACGGTAAGGAACTACGCTTAAACATGGTTGAGGAAGCACCACCAGCACCAGTTAGATCTTACGTAAAAGTTGCCCCGCGTACCGGCCCGCCAAAAAAAATGCGGCCAAGGCGTAATACCTAAACGCAAGTATAACATCGTCATAACAGTTCGGGACGGTATTTTTCAGGGCAATGTATACTTTTACCTATCGTGTGTGCAGCACGCCACCAATTATTGCCATTAATGAAAAAGAAATACCTATTGCTTGCCCTGCTGTTAAGCGGATTGTCCGCTGCCTTTGCTACTGAGGCACCTCAAAAACTAATGGTAGCGCCGGGTACCCTATCGGCCACATCGGCCACCCTTATTTGGGATAAGCCTGTAAAGTACGATGATATTGTCCGCTATCATATTATTTTAAATGGTAAGGAAGCAGGCACAACCGCCAAAGGCAATTATATACTGAATGGACTGTCGCCGGTAAAGACGTATAGCTGCGCTGTCCGCAGCGAAGACAGGGATGGCAAACTCTCGGCGCCATCCGCCCCTGTTAAATTCAACACTCAACACCAGGGCAAAACCTTTAACGTAACAGATTTTGGTGCCAAAGGTGATGGCGCAACCATTAACACCAAAGCCATTCAAAAAGCTATAGACGCATGCCCGGTCAATGGCACCGTACTGATACCCGAGGGCACATTTATGAGCGGCGCGCTTTACCTGAAAAGCCACATGACCCTGCAAATTGCCAAAGGTGGGGTATTAAAAGGTAGCGTGAGCGATGTTGATTATCTCCCATTTATCAATAACCGCTTTGAGGGCTGGGAAATGAAAACCTACGCCAGCCTTATCAACGCTGGTATCATGAATAATAAAGGCGGATATACGGTGGATGATCTGCACATTAAAGGCGAAGGCACCATCAGCGGGGGCAACAGTCCGTTGGCTAAAAACATGATGGACCACGGCGGTCTTCGGGTTCGCGGGCGCTTGATCTGCTTGCTGAACTGCCGCGATGTGGAGATCCAGGGCCTTAACATCCAGGATTCGCCCTGCTGGACCATCCACTATATTTACAGCAAGGGCGTTACCTGCCACGATCTGAAAATTGTGAGTACGGCCCATAACGGCGATGGTTTGGATCCCGATTCGTCCGACGATAGCTATATCTTCAATTGCAGCTTCTCTACCGGCGATGATTGCATCGCCATTAAATCGGGCAAAAACCCCGAGGGCTTTACCATTGGCAAGCCTACCCGCAACGTGCGCATTACCGATTGCGATTTTATTAAGGGGCATGGCATCTCCATCGGCAGCGAAATGTCGGGCGGGGTGAGCGATGTTTTGGTGCAGGACTGCAAAGCAGGCGCGCTGCTGAACGGCATGCAGATAAAAGGCACCAAAGAGCGCGGCGGCTATGTAAAAAACGTAACCGTGGCCGATTGCCAGCTATTAAAGATCACCATTTTTACGGCTCTTAACTATAACAATGATGGCGCCGCCGCTCCAGAGCCGCCAACGTTCGCTAATTTCACGTTCCGGAATATCGATCTGTCGAAAGCCAGCGTTGCCAAAGGGCCGGTGATGGATCTGAACGGTTTTAAGGACGATGCCCATAAGCTGAAAGATTGCAGCTTTACCAACATCATTACACCCGATAACGCGCGCATTGTAATTAAAGATGCCGAGCGGCTGAACTTTACCAATGTCAAATCGGCAAGCGGGGCAAAACCGGTTTACGAAGCAAACAACAGTACCAACGTAGTTTATTAAACAGCTTATATTAAACAGGAACATCATGAAAAATAAAATGAGGCTTATGGTTGTTTTATTATCGCTGCTGCCGTTCTTATCGCATGCGCAGGGCACGGCATTGTCAGACAAGAAACTGAATATTTTTACACTTGGCGATAGTAATGGTACCTTTCCCCATAGCTGGCCAATCCAGTTAAAGACAGCGCTACCCAATGCTACGGTGTTTAACATCAGCAAATCGGGCCGGACCATTGGCTTCATTAATTTAAATGATACCACCGCCAATTCGCTGATGGTGATAGATGGCAACCTGAAAAAGGCCGCCGATGCAACCGGCGACCGCCCCTACGATTTTGTGGTGATGGAACTGGGCACCAACGATGCTAAGGCCATCTTCGACCCGCGCCAGCAGGAGGTACCCGGTAACCTGGAAACGCTGATCAAAAAGATAAAAAACTGCCCTTATCCCACCATCAATAAAGCGAAGATCATTATCATCTCGCCTCCCCCCTATGGCAGCAAGACCGATACGCAGGAAAAATACATCGGCGGTAACAAGCGCGTAGAGGCCATGAGCAAAAGCTTTGAAAAGATAGCCAAAAAGAACGGCTGCCTGTTTGTGAACGGCCATAAAACCCCGGGCCTTGATATGGAAACCATGAGCACCGACGGCCTGCACATGGATGCCGTAGCATCGCGCAAGCTGATAGAACCGGTAGTTGCACTGATGGTGAAGTAAACAAAACCTTAACCATTATAGCGATGGGTTTCACATCCATCGATGTGGTTGCACATAGCATAACCATCAATGAAAAATTTCTCCCAATCTATTCTCACACTACTATTCTTAACTCTTTCTGGCAACGCCATCGCTCAAAAAACCGGCATCGCCTCTACTATTTACTCGGGCGTGCCCTGGTTTGATGACCGCGGACAGGTGGTAAGCGCCCACGCGGCGGGTATTATTAAAGATAATGGCCGTTATTATCTATTCGGCGAAAAGCATTCTGATACGACAAACGCGTTCACAGGCTTCAATTGTTATTCATCAACCGACCTGAGCCACTGGAAGTTTGAGCGTATTGCCCTACCCGTGCAGGATAGCGGCCGGCTTGGCCCCAATCGCGTTGGCGAACGTGCGAAGGTGATGAAGTGCCCCAAAACCGGTGAATATGTGATGCTGATGCATACCGACGATATGGGATATAAAGACCAATGCATTGGCTATGCTACGGCAAGTAAAATTACGGGACCATATACCTTTCGCGGGCCGATATTGTTTAACGGCAAACCGATACGGAAATGGGATATGGGTACCTTCCAGGATACGGATGGCACGGGCTATCTGCTACTGCACAGCGGCGAGATCTACCGGTTGAGCGACGATTACAAAAGCGCCACCGAACAGGTCATCAAAGATATGTCGCCCGAATGCGAGTCGCCGGCAATATTGAAAAAGGGCGGAATTTACTTTTGGCTCGGCTCGCACCGCACCAGTTGGGAACGTAATGATAATTTCTACCTGACGGCAACATCATTAAAAGGCCCATGGACGGCCCGCGGACTATTTGCGCCCGAGGGCAGCCTGACCTATAACTCGCAAACTACCTTTGTGCTCCCTGTTGAAACCGAACGGGATACTATTTTTATGTTCATGGGCGATAGATGGTCGTACCCGCGACAGGCATCGGCAGCTACTTATGTGTGGCAACCGCTTTACATCCACGGCACATCGTTATATATACCAAATTATATGGATAGCTGGTGTTTAGATACTCATTGGAACATGCCCCCGCTGCAAAATTTGATAACCGGCAAAAGCGTACTGGCCGGTGATAAAAACGCGTATGCATTTACCGGGAACTGGCAGCATAATACTTCTTCAAACTTAGCTAACGGCAGCTCTGATGAAAAGGGCGCCATGCTTACTGTTAAATTTCACGGTAAGCGGGTAGTGGTTTATGGCCCGACCGGGCCAACAGGTGGCTATGCACAGATAAGTATCAGTAACCGCCGTGGTAAAAAAATATTGACGGCTACGATAGACATGTATTCCCTTAATCAAACAAAAGGTATCAGGTTCATTAATCCGCTTTTGCCCGAAGATGATTATACCTTAACCATTACCGTTTTAGGCGAACACAGCAAATGGAGCGATAAGCGCCGGAACGATTATGGCAGTAAGGGAAACATGGTTTGGATAGATCAGGTGTTAGTTAATTGAGCGGGTACCTGAACATAATGTACTGAGCTTTTTGTACTTTTGAAGCCAAACTCAACCGGTACGTTAAGCAAGCATGAAAAACATTACCACAGCCAAAGAAAAATTGCTGAAAAAAGTGCGCAGCGCCTTGCTGGAGAAGCGGGACAACCCCTACCCCAACCTGGAGCAACTACCACTTTATGCCGATAATGACGAACTGCTGGAGGTGATCTTCGCCGAGCAACTGATGGCGGTGGCCGGCAACTTTATTTTTTGCGAAGACGAGATACACCTGATAGAACAACTGCTCACCATTGCCGAAGAGCGCAGCTGGCACAAGATATACTGCTGGGAACCCGCCCTGCAGCAATTATTAAAGAACTACGAATTCCCCTTTTTTGAGACCGATAAAGATTTTGACCAGGCCGAAGCAGGCATAACCCTTTGCGAAGCCCTGGTGGCCCGCAATGGCAGCATAATGATCAGCAACGCCAATGGCGCCGGGCGCAGGCTTAGCATTTACCCGCCGGTGCATTTGGTGGTAGCCTATACATCGCAACTGGTACCCGATTTAAAGGATGCCTTTAAATTGCTAAAGGAAAAATATGGCAGCAATATCCCCAGTATGATCAGCAATATCACCGGCCCAAGCCGTACGGCCGATATCGAGAAAACGCTGGTGTTGGGCGCCCATGGCCCTAAGGAGTTGTTTGTTTTCCTGCTCGATGGCTAATTACTTAGGCGTGCTGTAACTGTGGTTTTTTATTGCCAAAGTTTACAAGGTCGCCCAGGCTGCATTCATCAAGTACCACCCTTTGTGGCTGTTTATGCGTTATATATTTCCACTTGATCAGCCGTATGTGCCCATCCTCAATTTCTATCCCGGTAATGTCGCCGTCGTCAAAACAGCAGCAGCCGCTGTTAAAGTAGCACGGTTTATAGTCATGGTCTTTAAATTCTAAAACCTTATCGCCCTTAAAATGGCGTTCATCAATCTGGTGCTGCAGGTTGCGTATGCGGGGTTCATCGTTGTCTGCCTTGGCTTTGTCAAGTCCGGCATACAAGGTTTCAAGATGCGTTAACGATTTAAACACCGGCTGGTGCGTATGCCCGGTGATCAGCAGCAGGTCTTCGCGCTTTTCGCTCCATTCATACATCATGCGGTTGTGCGTGGTCTTCAGCTGATCGTTATTGGCGGGGGTATTGGGGTTAATACGTAGATATGCCTGCAGCGGACCCCATACGTTTGATATAAACCACTTGCTAAGCCAGTTGCCATCACTTTGCAGATCGCCCTGGTGGCCATGTGTTAGGTAGATAGATAATTCCCTGTTATGGACTTTGGTTTGCAGCACAACGCCCTCTAAAACTTTTACGCTTTGGCCATACAATTGCGACAGGCCAAATGCCGCCAGCGGATCGTTATCCCAATACAGATCGTGATTACCGAAGATCTTGGTGAAAGCATTACGCTTTAAAAAAAGCTGCTCGTGCTCAAACGTAGCTTTGTTATGTTTTTTAATGCTCAGGTACCGGTTCTCCCAAAGTTCCTCGCTATCGCCCAGGTTAATGTAATGAAAGCTGTTGCGGTTATAATGATCCAGCGCGGCCAGGTAATTTTTCTCGGCCATGGCAAAATCATCTGCGCCATCGCGCGCGCCCTTATGCTGATCGGACAGGATGATGAATTTTTGTGCCGACGCGTCGAACGGGATCACTTTCCCGCGTTTGCTGCCTCCACCGGCAATATCCTGGTAAAGTTCGGTCAATGCCTTGTTCACGCGCTTTTTATCGGGGCGCGATGAGTATTTATCGGTCAGCCTGATGATCGGCTTTTTTAGTAGTCGTTGTAGCAGGCTTCGCATAAAATATATAACAGTTTTTTAAGCCAAATTGTGTTTATAGGTTAAGATTGACGTGCGCATCAAAATTGACAAAATATAATGGGTTGAATTTTAGTGTAAACCACAGTATGTAAGGGGGTTTTAACTGTGTTTTATACCGTGAAAAAACGGTATGCTTTTATTTGAAACATAATGTTATTTTTAGCCAAATATTAACCTATAAATTAAAGCCCAATGTCAAAATTAAACCCTACTTCGCGCGGCAATGGTGGTGTGAAGAAAAGCCAGTTACAAAAATTAGTTGATAACTATTACGAAGTAATTAAAAAGAAGGACGAGAACGGCAATATAGTTGACCTTGACCGCACTAAAGATTCAAAAAGTGTTTGGTTTACCAAGGCAGCCATCGACCAGATGTTTGCCGACCATGGCTGCAATGCCGAAAACAATAATGAATTTGGCCTGCGTGTTTATTTTGCCGTACACAAAACCGGCGTGCTGCACCGCGACCATGAGATCCCGTCTCATTATCACAACCAGCAAACCGTAATATTGGTACCTACCAAAAACATCAATGGCCAACGCGACCGCGACCTGATCAAAAACGATGAGGACCTTGTAGAAGCCGGCGCTGATGGAAAAAGTGGTGATACCGAAGGTGAAGGCGATGGCCGCGGTGTAAACCACGGGCTCATCTGCCCGCCTGATACCGGCTGTGGCTGCGCTATCGACTAAGACTTATATTTATGGTGAAACGCCGGTTATTGATAAAATAACCGGCATTTACATTTCGTATGGCCAGAATAATTAATTTAGTTTTAGAAGTAGCCGCTTTTTTTATTTGCCTTTTCTCGTACAAGAGATTCAACCTTACCCGCTACAAGCTTTTTTTGCCTTACCTGGCCATTATCTTATTGTATGAGTATGGGTCGTCTAACAAGCTTTTTGGCATAGGCCCCAATAAATCAAATTTATGGGCGGTAAATATCGAGATCGCGTTCGAATACCTGTTCTACAGCTTCTTTATTATTAGTGCTTATCGCGAAAAGAAGGAGAAAAAACGCTTCACCTTTATTACGCTTTGCGTATTCACTTTTACGCTGATAGATATTTGCTTTATACAGGGCATTATGCGGTTGTGCTCCATCGCTATTGTGATACAGTACGGCGTGCTGATCATTATGGTATGCCGCTTCTTTTATTTGCTGATGGGTGAGTTTGATAAGGAAACGGCCCTGCTGCACAAGCCCGATTTTTGGGTCAACACCGGCCTGCTGTTCTTTTTCTTATCCGAATTTTTGTTTTTCGCTTCGTTTAATTTAGCGTATAGCCGGCCATTATTATTCAGGGAAATTTTTCATGTTGTTAGCGGAGTGGCCAACATTATTTTATATTCTTGCTTAATAATTGCGTTTCTATGTTTCAGGCCGATCAAGACTATGTCCTCATCATTATAGCAGGCACCATTATGCTATTGTTGCTGGGTATTTTCATCATCAGCTTTCTATTCTTTTATCAAAAAAAACGCACCATACATATTACCGAGCAGGAACATATGAAGGCTGTCTTCAGCCAGGAGATACTAACCACCCAGATAGAAGTGCAGGAGCAAACCCTCAATTATATCAGCCAGGAACTGCACGATAACATCGGGCAGGTGCTTTCGTTTGTTAAACTTAACCTGGGCACTACCGCCAGTATGGCCGAGGATAAAAAACAGCGAAAGATAGACGAGAGCCGCGACCTGCTGGCCCAGGTAATTACCGATCTGCGCAACCTTTCCAAGAGTTTGAGTTTTCAACAGATCAGCCAGTTTGGCCTGGTGCGATCGATGAATTTGGAGATAGACCGCGTTAACAAAAGCGGGTTGATCAAAATAAATTTGCAGGTAAGCGGCGATCAATACAGCCTGGGTGAGCAACGCGAACTGGTATTGTTCCGCATTTTCCAGGAAGCGTTGAATAACGCGCTGAAATATGCCCACGCGCGTAATTTTAGCATTAGTTTGATATATGACGAAGAATCGTTTAATTTGACGCTTGCCGATGACGGAATTGGCTTTACCACCGATACGGCCAACACAAAAAACGGTGCCGGATTAAAGAATATGGAAAGCCGTGCGGCCCTGATCGGTGCCGTAGCAACGCTTGAAACAGCGCCGGGGCAAGGCTGTATAATTAAAGTTAAACTCGATCCATTTAAACAACTAAATATAGATGGCACCCATCCAAATAGCGCTGGTTGACGATCATCGCCTTTTTCGCAGCGGCATCGCGTCGCTTATCAGCGAATTTAAAGGCTACCAGGTTTTGTTTGAAGCCGGCAATGGCGAAGAACTAACCAACAAGCTTACCCCAAAAGTTAAGCCTGATATTATCTTATTGGATATCAACATGCCAATAATGGATGGTACCGAAACCGCCCGCTGGCTGCGCAAAAACTACCCGGATATCCATATTATCATCCTTAGCATGTTTGGCGATGCCGAAAAGGTGCTGGAAATGGTGAAGATGGGCGTAAAAGGTTACCTGCTAAAAGATGCCGAACCACACGAGTTTGAGCAGGCGCTGCAAAAGGTATCGCAGGGAGAAGTTTATTACCCCGAGTTTGTTACCCGCCACATCATCAACAGCTTTAACCATAAGCCCGAACTGATCAAACTAAACAGCCGCGAACTGGAGTTTTTAAAGCTTGCCGCTACCGAATTGACCTACAAAGAAATAGCCGACACCATGTGCATCAGCGCGCGCACGGTTGATGGTTACCGCGACCAGCTTTTTGAGAAACTACAGATAAAAAGCCGTGTTGGCCTGGTACTTTATGCCATAAAAAATAAATTGATAGAATTGTAATTTGCTAAATAAATTAGCAAATTTGTGCTATGGCACATGAGGATAATCCGGAGTTTTTTAAGGGCAGGGGTGCGCAGGTTAATACCCACAACAAGTTTTTACAGCGTAAATATGTGCAGGACCATATAGAGGGGATTGATGAACCTTTACTGGAAAATTCGGCCACACAGATCTACGAGGAAACCCCGAAAAAGATCGTCAGCGAAAGCAATAGCCCCGACCTGGGCAATATGCACTCCATTAACCCCTACCAGGGTTGCGAGCATGGTTGCATCTACTGTTATGCCCGCAATAGCCACGAATATTATGGCTTCAGTGCCGGGCTGGATTTCGAACGCAAGATCATCGTTAAACGCAACGCACCCGAACTGCTGGAAGAATATTTTAATAAAAAGAATTACAAACCGGTAACCATCCTGCTATCGGGCAATACCGATTGTTATCAGCCAATAGAACGCAAACTGGAAATTACCCGCCGCATGCTCGAATTGTTTCTGCGCTATCGCAATCCCGTAGCCTTCATTACCAAGAATAATTTGATCCTTCGCGATATCGATATCCTGGCCGAACTGGCATCTATGAATTTGGTTAGCGTAAACGTATCCCTCAATTCGTTAAACGAGCAACTGCGCCAAAAACTGGAACCGCGCACCGTTACTGCCAGCGGCCGGTTGAACGTGATACAAAAACTATCGGAACGTGGCATCCCCGTAAGGGTAATGGCTGCCCCCATCATCCCCGGCTTAAACAGCAACGAGGTACCAGCTATTATAAAAGCCGCAGCCGACCGTGGCGCGCGCGGGGCCGGCTTCACCATTGTACGCCTGAACGGCAGTATTGCCGAAATATTTACCGACTGGATCCACAAAGCGTTCCCTGATCGTGCCGAAAAGGTGCTGAACATGATTCGCGCCTGCCATGATGGATCACTGAACGATAGCGAATACGGCCGCCGCATGAGCGGTGAAGGACAAGTAGCCCGGTCTATCCACCAGCTTTTCCGCATGGCCTGCAACCGTTTTATGCAAGGCCGCGAAATGCCGGCGATGGATCACACGCTGTTCATCCCCAAAAATGGGCGGCAAACGAGTTTGTTTTAATTCTCTTATAAACCAGATCGTCATTCTGAGTGATAGCGAAGAATCCCAAACTATGTAGTCTACTCACATAACGGAGAGTCTTCGCTATCGCTACCCATGACATGTTTGTTTTTCCGCTGAAGCCTCACCCTGCCCTCTCCAGCGGAGAGGGTTCCAAAGTCTCCCCCTTTGGGGGAGATTTAGAGGGGGCTTTCATCGGCATGTCATAAAAACCATTAGAGGCCACCGGGATTATATCGCTCCAGAATGACGGCATATTTTAAAAACTTAAGCGGTTTATATAGCTACACCTTTTGTAAAACCTCTGTGACCATACCCGCTTTTCAGGATAGCACAGGATACTACAATTTTTATTTAATGTGATATTTAAACTGGATCACAACCAATTATCCTTTTTTATGAAAACTATCCCCATTGCCCGTGGCGTTGCCATTGTGTTTTTATTGTTGGGTTTTAGCGTAGCACAAGCTGCCATTATCATCGCCCCACCCTTTAGCGATCATATGGTGCTGCAACGCAAAATGCCCTGCCCTGTTTGGGGCACTGCCGGTGCCGGCGAGCAAGTAACCATAACTTTTAACGGGCAAACTAAAACTACCAAAGCCGGTACCGATGGTAAATGGCGCATAGTGTTAAGTCCAATGAAAGCAGCCGGTCCGCTGGAGATGACTATTGCCGGCAGCAATACCATTACCCTTACCGATGTTTACGTGGGTGAGGTTTGGCAATGCGCAGGCCAATCTAACATGGACCTTACGCTAAACAATACCAGCCAGTTTAAAGACCGCTTTGCTGATACCATTAAAAACGCCAATCTGCCGCTGATGCGTTATATGAATATGCGACCGCCACGCAACAGTACCGCTAACTGGCAGGTGATCAGTCCGGCTACGGCGGGGGGCTGCTCGGCAACGGGTTTCTTTTTTGGCAAGGAGATCTTAAAATCAGTAGATTGCGCAGTTGGGCTGATGGTAACCGCAGTTGGCGGCACCCTGATAGAGACCTGGTTTGACCAGGAAACCGTAGCCGCCGACCCAGGCATGCGCACCACCAAAAACATAGCCGCCGGCAGCAACTTTAATAAATATGTGGCTCCCGTTGTGGGCTATGGCATAAAAGGCACCGTTTGGATACAGGGCGAACAAAACACCTACGATACCGTGATGACCCCGCGATACGGCGTGCAATTCAAAATGCTGATAAACGGCTGGCGCAAAGCCTGGGGCCAGGGCGATTTCCCGTTTTACTACGGCCAGCTTTCCAGCGAAAGGCCCAATAAGCCTATCCCCTTAGATACCGCCGCCTTTATCCCAATGGTGCGCGAGGGGCAACGGCAGGCGCTTAGCTTACCTAATATGGCCATGACCGTTAATTTCGATCTACGCTCGGGCGGGTGGCATTATCCACAAAAACCCGAGGCTGGTTATCGCCTGTCATTACCGGCAAAGGCATTGCTTTACGGCCAAAAAGGGCTGGAATATTCAGGGCCGATGTTTAAATCGGCAGCAATAAAAGGCAACAAGATGATCCTGAAGTTCGATCATATTGGCAGTGGTCTGCTGGCCAAGGACGGCCCGCTGAAAGGTTTTGTTATTGCCGGTGCCGATAATAAATGGGTATTGGCTGATGCGGTGATCAACGGGAAGCAGGTTGAAGTAAGCAGCGCCGAAATATCAAACCCCACACAGGTACGCTACGCCTGGGCCGACAGGCCAACAGGCAACTTATACAATCAGGAAGGCTTGCCAGCATCCCCGTTCAGGACGGATGATCATTAGTCATTTCGCTACGCTGTCATTAGTCATTGGGATACATCGGATAAATGACAGTGTAGCGTAATGACTCAATGACGCGAAGCAAATCAGAACTTGTACCCAAATCTGATCCTCAATCCCGGCACCGCGATATCAGTACGGGTTAGTTCGGCGGCGCCCCATAGTTGTTTTATCTGCATAAAGTAGCTTACGGTAAGATATACCGGGAATTCGGGCAGCTTAAAATCGCTACTGTTGGTCGATTTCAGTTCGCTGTAACTGCCAAGGCTTTTACCTAAAAATAGTCGGAGCGCGTATTGATTTTCCACCGCGTTCCGGGCATGCCATATCACCTCGCTGGTGGCGCCGAGGGTAAACATTTCGGTGCGGGTGCTCACATGATAATCGGGCAAGCCTTGTACCGCGCGGCGGTAAGCGGCAAAATCGCCAAACTCCTTGCTGTAATTAGCTTCGATGCCGAAGTACCTGAAGTTTACATTATCAATTACGTTGAACATGTTTATTGACGCGCGACCGCCAACACCCGCGAAGCTTTTAGAAGCGAAGCTTAGCGGGTCGCTCTTTTCGTTTTCGTGATTGGCGTTATCTATAGCACCTGCAAATCCAAACGCGCCGTACGAGAGGTTCGCGTGGTCAAAAACATGCCCCTCTGATAAATTGAACTCGGCAAATGATATGCTGTTGTTATCATCTACGGCCTGGTTAAACCCGCCGCCCAACGAAACGTAAGTGGCACTTTTAACCTTATCGAACGAGGTTGGTTTGGGTTGATAGGAAACATCATGATTATACAATGCCGGGGCGTAATAATGCTTAGAGCAGGAGGTGCAAAAAAGTACCAGTAAAATTGAGGGGATGATCAGGGTTTTCATTTGATAAATTAGGTTGGTTAAAGATAATTCTTAAACCCTAATTAGCAAATGGAGACGGTTCTAAATTTTGGATGGATGCTTTACAACACCCCGTCATTCTGGAAGCGCGAGCGAAGAATCCCCGATTAGCAAAGCAGAAGACCTGCACAGTTTGGGATTCTTCGCTATCGCTTCAGAATGACGAAGCGCTTTTTACCTGCTTAATTTAGATGAATACTGCTTAAGCCCTTTTCAAGCGCGGTATCCTGCACACCCGGTATCGCGGTTCCCTCAACACGGAAAACTGAAACATCGGACAGGCCGATAAATGGCAGTACTGCTTTAAGGTATGGGGTAATAAAATCCCAATCCTTCATCGGGCCATCTGAGTAGATGCCGCCCATAGCCTCGGCAATGTAAACCTTTTTGCCATTAACCAATCCTTGCGGGCCATTGGCATCATACTTAAAGGTTACGCCCGAGCGGATAATATGATCTAACCAGGCCTTTAACGATGAGTGGATATTGAAGTTATACATCGGCGCGCCGATAACGATCACATCGGCCTCCTGTATATCGGCAATGGCATCGTCCGAATGGCGTACGGCTTCCAGTAATTCAGGACTGCGGCTCTCGGCCGGGGTAAAGAACGAGTTGATATGCGCCTCTTCCAGGTGCGGAAAGTGCAGGTTCACCAGGTTAACCTCCTTAACGGTGCTACCGGGATACTGCTGCTTCAGTTTTTCGATAATGGCATTACCCAGCTTAATACTGAACGATGCTTCGCCGCGGGGGCTGGAGATGATATGCAATAGCTTTTTCATTTGTTTTTATGTTTTATTGGCCAAAGCTATGTACATTTACTTACAAAAAGTAAGCACTATACAAAAGGTTAGTACTTACTTTTTGTATAGTAATTTAATTATCAAATAGTTATGGATATCACCGCTCCGGTAGACGAGGTACAATGCAAGCGGCATCTCACCTCCATAGGCGATGCGCTTTACGTAATTGGCGGCAAATGGAAGCTGCGGGTCATCGTTTCCCTGCGCGAGGGGCACAAGCGCTTTAACGAGATCCAGCGCGCTATCGACGGCATATCGCCCAAGGTATTATCGGCAGAATTACGCGAATTGGAACTGAACGGCTTTGTGAGGCGCGAGGTACATACCGGTACCCCGGTAGTGGTTGAATACCATATTACCCCCTACGCCGATACCCTCGGCGATGTACTGACGGCGCTATCTACCTGGGGCGCCACCCACCGCGATAAGATACGGCAGGAGCGGTAGGTAAATTAGACCATGAGGTTGCGTCGGGCTATCCTGCGAACACATCTTTAACCACTTGTCATGTCGACTAACAGCGGGAGGGTGATAGCGAAGCAAGGGTTTGAAATGACAAGTTGAAATTTTTAAAGCTGTTGTATCACCTTATCCAGCAGCAAATTAAAATCATCAGGCTTTTCTATCATAGGGTAATGCCCGGTAGCGTGGATGTTATAAATTTTGAAAGGTATCTTTTCTGCAACCATATGGGTGGTATCAACCGGGGTAACATCGCTGCCGATAACATACAGTTTTTTACCAGCCTGCTTCAATTTGGGGAGTTCATCAAAATTAACCGTGTTAGCCATGGATGCTATCGCGATAACCGAATCGGCATGGGCCACATCATTTAATACTCTATTGCGAACAGCCTGCGTGGTGGTTTTATAAAAAAGTGCCTGGTTAAAATAATCGGTAGCGGTTTTTACAAAATGTTGCTTCATTTGGGCCATGGCGGCTTCGTACTCTTTTTTATCCTTTTCGGTTAACTGGTACCCGGGATTTTTAAAGTTATCGATACCAACCAGGCCAATCACGCGGTCTTTATTGTCGATGGCCGATTGCAATACGATATCGCCCGACATGGAATGGCCGATCAGGATCACTTTTTTCAGATCCAGTTCTTTGATAACAGAATCTACATCCGAGGCGAACGCGTAAACATCCCACTTATCCCGGTTTTTGCCCGAATTGCCAAACCCTGCCAGATCCATCGCCACTACCCGGTAACGCTTGCCGAAATATTTAATTTGGTTGGCCCAGTAGCCTTTGTTAATGGCCCAGCCGTGCACAAACAGCAGGGTGGTATCGTTCTTGCCGGTATCGGTATAGGCAATATTTACGCTGTTATTGTGGATGGCTATTTTAGCGGGACTACTGCTTTGCTGCCCCTGCTGCTGATTATTTGAACAGGCACTTGCCAGACCTGCTGACAGGATAATGCATAGATAAGCTATTGACCTCATGGCGATGTTTTATGGTTTATTTATTAAAGTGCTTTAGTTCGATTTTTAAAGACGGTTATACCGCTTTCGGCAAATTCAAATAAAACGTAGTTCCCTTACCCCTCTCCGTTTCAAACCAGATCTTGCCACCCGCGTTCTCTATCGAGTTTTTCACAAAGGCCAGGCCTAAACCCGTTCCCGAACTTTTGGTAGTGAAGTTTGGCGCGAAGATCTTCTCGCGCAGGTTTTCGGGGATACCATTGCCATTATCGCCCACCATGATCAGCACATGGCCTGCATTAAATTTATGGCTGATCCGGATAACCCCGAGCCGTCCATCGGGTATCGCTTCAATGGCATTTTTAAGCAGGTTGTTAAAGCAGCGCAGCAACTGATCGCGGTCGGCACGGATCAGGAAGGCTTCTCCCGGTTCCATGTCGATAGTTACGTTATCCATCTGCTTAAAAATGATAACCGCCTGGTTAATAATATCAAACACGTTAAACTGTTCCAGCTTGGTATCGGGCATTTTGGCAAAGGCCGAAAACTCCGACGCGATGGACGACAGGCTTTCTATCTGCTCCACAAACGATTTGCTGAAGCGCTCAAACTTCTGATCGAATTTGGGGTCTTTATCTTTCCAGGCCTTATCTAACAGTTGCAAACCAAGTTTTAGCGGGGTAAGCGGGTTCTTTATCTCGTGCGCTACCTGCTTGGCCATTTCACGCCAGGCGGTCTCCCTTTCAGACTGGGCCAGTCGCTGGGCGCTATTCTCCAGTTGGGCTATCATTTTGTTGTATTCAGTCACCAGCGCGCCAATCTCGTCGTCGCGATCCCAAACGATCAGCTCGTTCTTTTGGCCGTAAATAGTTTTACTCAGGCTTTGCTGTATAAAGGTTAACGGCGCGGTGATTTGCCTTGCAATAACAATGGCAAACAAACCAATGGCGATAAATACCAGCGCGTAGATATTGATCATGGCATTCAGCAGGGCGCCTTTACGGTCGTTATATTCGCTTTCGTTGCTAAAATAGGGCAGTTGCAAATAAGCGGTTGTAACGTTAAACGAGTTGGTGATAGGTATATAGGCAGCTTTGTAGCTCAGGTCGCCTATTTTTTCATCGTTAAGAAAGATGGATTGCTGCAACTTGTTCATGGCGATATAAGCGCGGCGGTTCATGCGTCGGGCCAGCAGGTTATGATCGTATATCTTAGGCTGGGTGGTCAATAACGGGATACCCAGCTTATTGTATAAGGTAAGATCGGCTCGATAGGTACTGGCAAAATCGTTAAATTTTACCTGCCCGGCCGGGGTACTGGTAAAATCGCCCTGCTGCAAACCTTTTTCAAACACCGCGCCAATACGATTGATCTTCTCGCGGATGATATCGTTCTGCTGATCTTTATACTGCGTGCTGATGGATGAAAACGTGATGCCACCGATCAGCAATAAGGTAAATACCACAGTGAACACCACCGAGAATTGAATGCGGCTGCGGTACAATATTTTATCCATATTGATACGGAAGCCCCATTTTATTTGCTGGTTTTTGATGTTGAAGATGCGGATACGTGTCCACAGCCAGCTGGCAAAAACAACCACGCCGCTAAAGCTCAAAAGCGTGACAAAAAAGAAAGTAAGCGAAGTAACACCCTGTGCTATGGGGTCTTCCTCGCGGCTTACAACGATCATATTTCGCTCGCTGGCCTGGTAGATCATGTGGTTAATAACCGCCATGGGCTTGTACCATACATGTTCCACACGGGTTTTTTGGATCACAAATTTCCGTAAAGTGCCTTTCAGCACATTATTCTGACGCGGATAATTTACTTTTCCGCTTTGGTTCAAAAGGACATTGTCGCTGTAGAAAGCATAAGAATGATCTTTAAACGCTTCGTCCGATTTTCTTTCGCCATTTACCAGCAGATCGGGGAAGGTACTGCCGGCAAGTAATGGCTTGGCTACAAGCTGTATCACCAGCGTGCCCGACGATGCAGGATCATCGCCGCTTACCGGCAGCATGGCAAAATACGATTGCGACCCGAAGGTGTTATCGTGATAAAAGAAATCGGACACCTTTTTTACCGAGGTGTAAGCAACCTGATCTTTAAAATTGCCCAGCAGGTAGCCTTTGTCGCTGGTTATGGGTTCGCCGTTACCATCAAATGCATACACCTTTACTTCGTATTTACTCAAGTAGCCATCGAAGTAATTTTTTTGCAGTTTATTTTTCAGGTATTCATCGTTACGATCGCGCCCATGAAAATAATCGGTAGTAACCTTTGCGGTAAGTATATCGTGTTCTATACGGTGGAAAGTTGAATCGGCTATAGCATCGTCGGCAGTTTCCAGTTTCTGGGCCAGGCTTTGGCGCATGCTAAAATCCTTGATATCCTGGAAATGGTATAGTTTAACAGCCGAGATCAGCGCGCATATAGCCACCAGGCTTAAAAACGATGTAGCGTTCAGTTTGCCATCGGTATACCAGATATCGCGCCCGCGCAAAACAGTGAATAAACCTACCAATAGGTAAAACATGCTGGCATCCTTTAAAATAACGGTAATAAGGGTTGCCAGCAACACAAAGCCAATAAATATCCACAGTTTATGCGCGGCAGGGACGGGCAGGCGCCGGGTAACGATCAGTAGCGTATCATTAAGCAAATAGAACAATAAAAAGGTGAAGCACAGCATCAGCACACCTAACAGGCTGTATCCGGATAAATTAAATACGTTGGTAACATCAAAATTGATATGCGAATTGATGACCAGGCCGTAATAAAGAATTAAAAGCGCAGTAGCAAGCAGCATAATGCCCGCGCTGCAAATAACAACAATGGCATACGCGGCAGCCCTGCCCACCGGTTTACGCACTATTTTATGCCTGTGATGATATACAAAAGCAAAAAACCAGCAGGCCGACAGCAGGTTGATGCAAAAATCGCCAAGAGACGGAAAAACAATATTTGACGCGTACAGCGTGGGGCTAAATAACTCGAACGATCCTAAACCGGGCCAGGTATAGGCAATATTGATGTACCGTAACAGCACAATAAAAACACCCAAAACAGCAAATGATAAAAACGGGCGGCCTTTACCTGCTACATAGTTGCAGGTATTATGTATCAGCGTGCATAGCGAAAGGAAGCCCAGTAACCAAAAGATCACTTCTAAATAATAAAAACGATGGTTGATTTGCCCCGGCTTCAACTTTACCGAAAACAGGTAAGCTTTATTAAGCGATTTGACAGGATACACCTGCCTGTCGGTTACATCGGCAATATCTAAGTTATCATCCGTGAGCAAGCCTTTATCAATAGCATCGTGCAGGTATCGGTTTTGATAATAATAAATAGTTTTTACAGGTGTTAAAAACAGGGCTACAAAGTTGCCATCGGTTTTTTTAACCACATGATAATAGCCATTATCGAGGCGTGAGAAATTAATACCCTCATGAAATTGACCAGGGTCTGACGGCAGTGTTTTTACGCCCGACCAAAACGTGAGGTGCCTGTTAACGTAGGTACAAACCCATATGTGGTTATCGGTGGTAAAATCCTGTATAAAGGCAAGTGTTTGTGATTGATTGCCTGTATCCAATCGCTTCAGCCGCTTCATACCATCGGCCGACTTAAGGAATTTGTTGATATACGCCTCTTTATTGTTGAGGTTAGTTTGCAGCACGCCTGCCGTTTGATCAAGGTTAAAGCGGGGCGTAAAGGTATGTTTAACAACGATAGCTGTTAGCAGGAACGCGGCGCATACAATGGCCAGCAGGAAACGTATTTTTGCAGATGTACTCAAAAGAAAGCCGATAACGAACCGGTATATATTACCGGATATAAATTTATCATAAAAAACAAAAGCCGCTTTAGTTTGCGGCTTTTTAATTTATTTTTTATTCGGCGTCTGTTTGGGGCAGCGTGGCGCTTGAGGTGGCTACGCTGCGGTCGGCTTTTTTAACCAGGCCCTGCAGCACATTGCCCGGCCCAACTTCGGTAAATGAGGTGGCGCCATCCTGCAGCATGTGCAATACGGTTTGTGTCCAGCGCACCGGGCCTGTTAATTGCGCGATCAGGTTTTCCTTGATCTTCGCCGGATCGGTGTACGGTTTAGCGTCGATATTTTGGTAAATAGGGCAAACCGGGGCTTTTATTTCGGTAGCCTCGATAGCTGCGGCTAACTCTACCCTGGCCGATTCCATCAACGGCGAGTGGAACGCGCCACCCACATTAAGTTTCAGCGCGCGCTTAGCGCCTGCTTCCAGCAATAATTCGCAAGCCTTATCAACACCGGCAATGCTGCCAGATATTACCAACTGACCCGGGCAATTATAGTTGGCCGGAACTACCACATCGCTTACGCGATGGCAAATATCTTCCACCGTAAAATCATCCAAACCTAAAATTGCCGCCATGGTTGATGGCTGCAATTCGCAGGCTTTTTGCATAGCGTTGGCGCGGGCAGCCACCAGGCGCAGACCGTCCTCAAAGTTCAATGCCCCGGCTGATACCAGTGCAGAAAACTCGCCCAGCGAATGACCGGCAACCATCTCTGGTTGAAAATCGGCACCCAAAGCCTTAGCTAAAATTACCGAATGCAAAAAGATAGCCGGCTGGGTAACTTTGGTTTCCTTTAGTTCTTCGTCTGTACCTTCAAACATTACATCGGTAATGCGGAAACCCAGTATATCGTTAGCCTGCTCAAATAAGGCTTTTGCTTCTTCATTTTGTTGATAAATATCCTTGCCCATGCCCACAAACTGTGCGCCTTGTCCCGGGAAAATGTATGCTTTCATTTTAGTTAAATTGGTTGATTAAGTGAGTAGTTGATTTAGTTTATTGTGTTGGATTAAGTGAATAGTTGCAAACAGAACTACTCACCTAATCAACCGCTCACCTAATCAACTTAATTTACTCGAAATTAGGTTAAGAAATTCAGCCCTTGTTTTTTCCTGCAAAAAGCCACCGGTAAATGCCGATGTGGTGGTTACCGAGTTTTGTTTTTGTACGCCGCGCATGCACATGCACAGGTGGCGGCATTCCATTACCACGCCAACGCCTACCGGCTGCAGGGTTTCCTGTATGCAATCGCGGATCTCGTTGGTCAGGCGTTCCTGTACTTGCAGGCGACGGGCATAAACATCCACCACACGCGGAATCTTGCTCAGGCCCACCACATGCCCATTAGGGATGTAAGCAATATGCGCCTTCCCAAAAAATGGCAGCATATGGTGCTCGCACATCGAGTAAACTTCAATATCCTTTACCACTACCATTTGGCTGTATTCTTCCTTAAACAGGGCCGAACCCAGTATCTGCTTGGCATCCAGATCGTACCCCTGGGTAAGGAACAGCATGGCCTTGGCAATACGCTCGGGCGTTTTCAGCAGGCCTTCACGTTTAGGGTCCTCGCCTATCTGCGCTAAAATGTCTTCGTAATGTGCCGACAGCTTTGCTATCATTTCGGGATTGTAACGATCTATCTTCAGATAGCCGTTCATTTCATCATCCTCGTCATCGGGCATGTAAGGTGTAACGGTCATAATGGTTTATCCGCCAAAATATTCGGCGCTGTTGTTCTCGGTTTCGTAAAGTTTGATCGAGTGCAAAAAAACACCCTCATGAGCCTCGATAGGGCCTTTCAACTGGTTAAATATCTCGATGCAAAGTATCTCTGTCGATGCCATTTTGCCTTTCATAAAAGGCACATCAAGGTTTATATTCTTATGATCCAGCTTTTCAATTACGTTGGTGTTGATAATTACCTTTAATTCTTTCAGGTCTATCAGGTAGCCGGTTTCGTAACTAATGTTGCCTTTTACGGTTACAAACAGGTTATAGTTATGCCCGTGCCAGTTGGGATTGGCGCATTTGCCAAATACTTCAGCGTTTTTTTCGGCGCTCCATTCATCGCGGTACATCCGGTGTGCGGCGTTGAAGTGTTCTTTGCGCGTCATGTATATCATCATAGCAATAATTGGCTGCAAATATACTAAAACAAAAACAGCACTATTGTTTTTATATTAGCATACAATTTTTACCATGAAGATACTGATAGTTGCAGCCACCCAAGGCGAGATAGCACCTTTGTTTTCAGCCTCAAGCCTCAAGCCAGAAGTCTCAAGCCAGGAAACAGGCTTAGAACTTCAAACCCAGGACTTACGACTTTTAACTACCGGCGTGGGTATGGTAGCTACCGCCTTTTCGCTGGGCAGGCATTTGGCACAAAACCAGTACGACCTGGCCATTAACCTGGGCATTGCCGGCAGTTTTGCCCGCAGCCTTAACCTTGGCGAAGTAGTGGAAGTAACCACCGATATGCTGGCCGAACTGGGCGCAGAGGATGACGAGGATTTTTTACCTATCGATCAGCTTGGGTTTGGCGAGAGTGTTTTTACGGCCAGCACTACCCTCTCGGGCATATTTAATCATAATGCAATTGATGGCGCCGACCTGTTATTAAAACAAACAACCGGCATTACCGTAAATACCGTGCACGGCAACGAGCAAGCCATCCGCAAGGTAACCAGCCGCCTGAACCCGCAGGTAGAAAGCATGGAGGGCGCGGCCTTTTTTTATGCCTGCCGTAAAGCGGGTGTGCCTTGTCTGCAGATCAGGGCAGTGTCAAATTATGTAGAAAAGCGTAACCGCGACAGCTGGCAGATAGGTTTGGCCATTAAAAATCTCAATACATTTGCCGATGCGCTTTTGCAAAGGCTGGCCACCATAAAATAATACCGATCCAAAGGTGGCTTACCGGCATTAACAGCTACAAAGTATCAATATGCTACAAGAAACCTTGCGAAAACTTTTTGCCCGCGACCTTAACAAGCTAAAAGCTGAGATAGCGCAATATCCCGACGAACCATCTGTTTGGGTCATCGACGGGCATATCGCCAATTCGGCCGGGAACCTTTGTTTGCACTTGATAGGTAACCTGAATACTTATATAGGTGCCGAACTTGGCGGTACCGGCTACATCCGCCATCGCGACCTGGAGTTCTCGCTGAAAGACGTCCCATCCGAAGAACTTATCCACCAGATAAACGATACCATCAGCATAGTTGACACAACTTTAAGCCAATTAAGTGATGATCAGCTTGCCGCGGAATACCCGCAAATAGTGCTGAACGAACAAAGAACATCTACCGAGTATTTTTTAATTCACCTGTCAACTCACCTGGCCTATCATTTAGGGCAGGTAAATTATCACCGACGACTACTGACCCTATGAAACTAACCCTCGGCTTTTCGCCCTGCCCTAACGATACTTTTATCTTCGATGCCCTGATCCACCACAAAATTGATACCGAAGGATTAGACTTTGAAGTGCATTACGAGGACGTGGAAACCCTTAACCAGAAAGCCTTTCGCGGCGAACTGGATGTTACCAAACTCAGCTACCATGCTTTTGCCTACGTGGCCAATAAATATGTGCTGCTGGATAGCGGCAGCGCCCTGGGTTTTGGTGTGGGGCCATTGTTGATATCAAAAAAAGAGATTTCGGTTAATGACCTAAAAAACAACCCCGCTTACAAAATAGGCATACCCGGCAAGTACACTACTGCTAATTTCCTGTTAGGCTTAGCTTTTCCCGAAGCTACCAATAAAGAGGTACTGGTATTCTCAGATATTGAAAACGCCGTGCTGGATGACCGGGTGGATATTGGCCTCATCATCCACGAAAACCGCTTTACCTACCAGGATAAGGGCCTGAAGAAGATCATCGACCTGGGCGACTATTGGGAAAAACAAACCGGCTGCGCCATCCCGCTGGGTGGTATTGTGGCTAACCGTAATTTACCTGCCGATGTTTTACAAAAGCTGAACCGGGTATTACGCAAATCGGTAGAGTTCGCGTTCGCTAACCCCAAATCGGGGCTGGAGTTTATCCGTAGCCACGCGCAGGAGATGAGCGAGGAAGTGATGTATAAGCACATTGATCTGTATGTGAACCAGTACTCGGTTGAGTTGGGTACCGAGGGCCGCAAGGCTATACAACTGATGTTTGATACGGCCTTGGAAAAGGGGATCATCCCAGCTTTGAGTTCGGATATATTTTTAACGTAATTCCGTTATTGTCATACGATAGAGCCGGGGAGGATGCGCGGCGGGGCGAAAGAGAAATTTTATAAGTGCAGCCGGCTGCACTTATAAAATTTCTCACTATCGTTCGAAATGACAAGAAGATAAAAGGCTTACTTCAAGCCCTTAGCGCCCGCCACCACATCTTCAGTCTTGGGCACTTTATCAAAACCTTTTACCCATTTACCTTTGCTATCGTACATGGCAATGTATGGGGTGGTATGTACGTCGTAATAATCCTGCACTTTTTTGGTATAACCTTCGGTGCCGATAATAAAGTTGGCAAAGTCCTTCAACCCATAATCACGGCGAAACTCCTTAATTGCACGGATATCCCATTTTAACGACCAGGTGATCATTACAAACTGCACATTTTTTAATTCGTTAAACTTAGGCTTCATCTCATACATCATACGCTGGCAATGGCTGCAATCGGGCGAAAAGTAGATGATCACCACCGGCTTCCCCTTATGTAGATCGGCCGGGGTTACCCAAACACTATCGGTAGTTAAAATACGATAATCAGGGATGGGGCGTGGCTTTACGGGTGCACCCGGTGCTTCTTCCTGTACTTGGGCAGTTTGCTGCTTTGTGCCGCTATCTGGTTTCGTTTTTGTATTAGCATCGGTCTTCTGCGCATTGGTACAGCTGATGAAAGTTGCTAAGGCTAATAAAAGGAGTATTCGTTTCATGGGTTTGTATATCAGTTTTTAATAAAGGTATGCTATCTAAATCAGGCTTCCAACATTTCGGTTTGCCAGGCAATATGTTCTTCGGTTATCGGGTATAAGGCGTTGTGGCGGATGCTTTGATAAACTGCTTCGAACAGATGCGTGTAATCTCCCTTTAACGATGGCACCATTTCCGTATGTTTCTTTCCGTCCATATCTGCAAGCACCAGTTTGCCTTCGCAGTTGGTTGGTTCTTGTCCGTATGCAGGGTCGGTTGGCATCATGCCTTTGTCCAACTGCTCCTCCTGCATATCGCAGCGGTTTTTAATAAAACTACCCAACGAGCCATGTACCACGAATGATGGCAGCGGCTCGGGGATCAGCAAGCCCGATGTTAAATATACATTCAGTTGGTTGGGGTATGATAACTGAATGCTGAAATAATCGATCACCTCCGAATTTTCACGGTGATTAGCTATAACCTTATGGAACGACAATGGCCTGCCAAACAGGCTGATGACCTGATCTATCAAATGCGGGCCAAGATCGTATACCAAACCATTGGTCCCCATGCCGGCATCTTCCTTAAACTTCTTCGGGCTTAATATTGGTTTATACCTGTCGAACCGGAAACTGATCTCTACCGGCTTACCCAGGCGACCGCTTTCCAGTACTTGTTTTACGGCTAAAAAATCGCTGTCCCAGCGGCGGTTTTGGTAAACAAATACCTGTTTACCAACCTCGCGGGCTAAATCGTACAAAGCCTTTACTTCTGCAACCGTGCGCGTGGTAGGTTTTTCTATCAGCACATGCTTGCCGGCTTTTAACGCTTTGGTAGCCAGATCGAAATGCGTATGGTTGGGGGTGTTGACTACGATGAGTTCTATTTCGGCGTCGTTCAGCAATTCATCGATGCTATCGTAACTAATAATACCCGGGTAATGCGCGGCCATAACCTTTTTGCTACGCTCGGTAACGGCTTTTAGTTTAAAGCCGGGATGCGTACTTAAAAACGGCGCGTGAAATATACGGCCCGACATGCCGTAGGCCATTAAACCGGTTACAATAGGTGCTGCCATAGATATGCAATTATACGATTTTGTGTGTTGTGCGGGAAAAGATTTTTTGGATCAGATCCGGTTCTCTCCCACGGGGAGGGGTGCGATGGGATGTGAGGTGGCAGGGAGGGGTTTAACCACTATGGGATATAATATAAACCCCTCCCCACACCCTCATAGTGGGCTATCGTGTGGACACATTTATTAATAGCTTGTCATTTCGACGAACCTGGGAGGGGATGCGCGGTTGCGTGAGGAGAAATCTTATACAAAATGCTTGTCGCACGTATAAGATTTCTCACCCTTGCCCTACTATTCCCTCCCTCCAGGGGTTCGAAATGACAAATTGTACTTATTATCCACACGATAGCACCGTGGGAGGAAATCGCCCACCACTTGTTTTGCTGGGGCTACAAACAGCAAACGGGGCAGCTCTTTCAAGCCACCCCGTTCCAACAGGTGTTAGATTGTTGGGCTCTATCTTTACTTCATACCGGCTTTAATGCTTTCGATGTGTTGCAGGTGCATTTTTATGGTCGGCAGGGTTTTATCTACAAAAGCTTTCAGGTCAGGATCCTTTGCGTTTTTCGATTCATCCTCGAACATGCTGATAGTCTTTTTATGGCCATCTACCATAGCATCAACATAAGCCTTATCAAAATCGGCGCCGTTCTTCTTGTTCAGGTCGTCCATTTCTTTTTGCTTATCGTTGCTGATGGTGCTGGGCAGGGTGATGTTTTTGCTTTTGGCCAGGGCCATTAGTTCGTCGTTGGCTTTGCCATGGTCCATTACCATCATATCGGCAAATTCTTTCACTTTGGCGTTGGTGCTTTTTGTTTGAGCCAGCTTGGCTACGGCCACTTCGGTCATACCGCCGTTGGCCGCGGCTACGGCAAAATCGGCATCGGCATTGTCTACGTTAATTACAGCTGTTTTAGCGGTACTGTCGGCCTTGCTGCTGTCAACCTTGGCAGCATTGGCGCTGTCGGCCTTGTCGGTGCTTGATGTGTTGCTGCTGCCGCAGCCCTGGATAATCCAGGCCGCGCACAATAGCACGAATAAATAATTTAGCTTTTTCATGGTGTTTGTGATGTTTATACATTAACTACAAAAACCATGTTTTTAAGTTTTAATTAATTAAACTTTACTTAATTAACCATAGCATTTTAATCCGAGCTGTCTTCAATATGATCTAACTGCCATGATTCGCCCTTGCGTTTAAAGAAATAAACCGTATGTATGCCGGTATCCTCTACCTGGTACAGCACATGCATTTCGTTAGGGCTGTTATAAATCTTTTTCACGATCAGGCCTTTTGTCTTCGTTCTTGAAAAATGCCAGTCCTTTCTTTCTATTACTTTAACCGAGTCGACCTTATCAGCATCGGCCCCATCTGTTTTATAAATAATTTTTAACGGGAATTTTACCCGCAATAAATAGGTCGCCTCGTCATTCTCAAATCTCTTAAAGAACGTATCGAAATCTTCAATCAATAATTGGGTTGATTTGACCGCAGGATTTTTATAAGTAAGGCTATCCGCCTGCTTTTGAGTTTTAGTAGTTTGATTACACGCACATAATACCCCTGCGGATATCAGCAGTATCGCTGGTTTTAGAGACATTGGTTATAGATTGACATCTGCAATATCGCTATTTCTCCGCAAAGGACAAGGTTGAATCTTAACCTCTCACCTGCCCATCACCGCGCACTACCCATTTATAGCTGGTTAGTTCGGCAAGGCCCATGGGGCCGCGGGCATGCAGTTTTTGGGTGCTGATGCCTATCTCGGCACCCAGGCCAAACTGCGCGCCATCGGTAAAGGCGGTGGATACGTTAGCATATACCGCGGCGGCATCGACAGAGTTCAGGAAGGTTTCGATATTGGCCGCATCTTCCGATACGATAGCCTCGCTGTGTTTAGAGCTGTATTGGTCGATATGTTCTAACGCTTCCGTCGAAGTGCATACCGTTTTAATAGCCATTTTTAGCGATAGGAACTCCGTACCAAAATGCTCGGGCAGTGCCGGATGTAGCAGGCTTTCCGGATAATGCCCGCTTAATGCGGCACAAGCTGCTTCATCGGCAAATATTTCTACCTGTTTATCCGCCAACGGCGCGGCTATCTCGGGTAATTGGGCCAACAGGTTTTGATGGACTATCAGGCAATCCAACGTATTACAAACGCTTGGCCGGCGGGTTTTGGAGTTAAAAACAATGGCTTTCAGCTTATCAATATCAGCGCTTTCGTCGGCATAGGTATGCACAATGCCTGCGCCTGTTTCAATTACCGGTACCCGGCTGTTTTGCCGCACAAAATTGATCAGTCCCTGGCTGCCACGGGGTATCAATACATCCACATAACCTACAGCATTCAGCAAAGCTTCGGTGGCTTCACGCTCGGCGGGGAGCAATATAGCAGCATCAACATTAATCCGGTTATCGGAAAGCACATGATGGATCACCTCAATAATTGCTTTGTTAGAGAACTCCGCGTCGCTGCCACCTTTTAGTACCGCCACGTTGCCGGTTTTAAAGCAAAGGGAAAATACATCGAAGGTAACATTGGGTCGCGCCTCGTAAATTACGCCTACCACCCCCATCGGTACTCGCACTTTAGATATCTGCATCCCATTGGGCATTGTTTTTTCCGATAGCAGTTCGCCTATAGGGTTTTGCAGCGCGGCCACGTTGCGTATTTCAGTAGCGATATCGGCAATGCGCTGTGGGGTAAGTTTCAGGCGGTCGTATTTGGGGTCGGCGGGGTCCATGCGGTCCAGGTCCTTTTGGTTTTCGGCCAGCAGGATATCGGTGTATGATTCTGCCGCGTCGGCCAGATCGAGCAGTACCTGATCTATGGTGGCTTTATCCAGCCCGGTTATGCGGCGACCGGCTTTTCGCGCGTTCTCAAAATAGTTTTGGTAGCCCATGGCTTATGCGTTTAAGTAAAGATAATCGTAATGTACCAGCGGGCGTTGTTTCTTTTGGCCAATGCGTTCGCGGGCTTTGTCCGAGCCGTATTCGGCTATGCCAACGCCAATTTGTTTGCCACTTTCGTCCACCAGTTTAATGATATCACCTTTCTGGAAATCGGCCATGATGGCCGTAACACCTACCGGCAGCAAACTGGTGGCCTTAGCCGACGTTAGCACCGTTTTTGCCCCCTCATTAACCTGCACCACGCCCTTGGCAAAGTTTTGCGAGTGCGCTATCCACTTCTTTTTGCCCGATGTGTTTTTACTGGGGATAAATTTGGTGTGTTTAGCTTTCCCGGCTAAAATATCAGTGAGGATATTATCGCGGGTGCCGTTACCAATATGCACGGCAATGCCCAGCTGCGCCACCTTTTGCGCCATATTGCTTTTGGTTAGCATCCCGCCACGACCAAACGACGAACGCGACGAGGTAACGAATGAAGCGAAGTTACCAGTCTGCCCGTCAATCTCTTCTATCACATGGCTTTCCGGGCTTTTGGGGTCGCCGTTGTAAAGGCCATCTACATTGCTTAAAATAATAAGTGCCTGCGCGTTCAGCATCGATGCTATCAGTCCGGCCAGTTCATCATTATCGGTAAACATCAATTCGGTAACCGATACCACATCATTCTCGTTCACCACCGGGATAACGCCGTGCTGCAGCAAGATCTCCAAACAGTTTTTCATGTTCAGGTAATGCATGCGGTCGCGAAAATCCTCTTTGGTAACCAGCACCTGCGAACACAGCATCTGGTAAACATCAAATAAATGCGCGTAGGTGTTGATCAGTTTCACCTGGCCTATGGAGGCCAGTAACTGCCGTGCGGCAACGGCATTCACCCTTTCATCAATACTGATGAGGCTGCGACCCGAAGCCACCGCGCCCGATGATACCAGGATCACTTCCTTTCCGGTTTTTTTTATGGCGGCCACCTGGTCTACCAAATGGCTGATGCGCGCCGCATCCGGCAATCCATTGCTTTGTGTAAGCACGTTGGAGCCTATTTTAATAATGATGCGCTGGTAGTTATTTGCCATAGTAGTATTACAGGCTGCTAATATAAGGCTTTGCTTTTAAATACGACTAAAACAGTAGGGATTAACATCTTATCTTCTGCATAGCAATGAGTTTGAAACCCCACCGCTATAGTTCCATATCATTTACATACCTTTATCTTAATGAAAAAACTTCTGCTGCCCTTATTGCTCCTCCTTGCCGCCTGCCGAAGCAAACCGGCTACTGTGGTAAACATCGTACCGGATAAAGCGTATGGCATGATAAAAGCAACTGGCCTGCCTGTGTATATGCTTAACGGCATTCAGCGCGATAGCTTACCCGTGGATGCCTGGCAAAACCTGTTGCTTGTTTGCAAGATGCCTGCCGATACCGACCTGCGCAATTATCAACCGGCCATTAAGGGTAAATATGGCATTAGCAGTGGCGCCATCACCTTCACTCCCGATACGCCTTTTAAAGCCGGGCAAACCTATTTTGCACGCTATTATCATTACGACGATAAGATCAGCGGCTTAGACCTGGTACTGCATCGCCGCGAGACCGGAAAGGCCACCTATACCGAATTGATTTTTAAGTATTAAGGCATTGAAATTTAAAAAAAATCACTATATTTGCATTTAATAACAGGAAGAGGGGGCTATAGTCCCCTCTTTTATTTTGCCGAAATAACGGTTATGGATTTAGAAAAGAAAGTAAGGGAACTGGCCGAAGAGAAGATAGTCGAGATTGCAAGGCCGGATATTTTTGTGGTGGATGTGAAGGTGAGCGGCAACAAGGTGGTAATACTACTTGATGGCGACCGCGGGGCCGGTATAGACGAATGCGCCCAGGTGAGCCGCTACGTTGGCTTTAAGCTGGAAGAAGGCGAACTGATTGCCGATGCTTATAACCTTGAGGTATCGTCGCCGGGTATTGATACGCCGCTGATGCTGGTGCGTCAATATACCAAAAACATCGGCCGCACGGTATCCGTTAAAATGCCTGATGGCACTAAACGCGAAGGTAAATTACTGGCAGTTAACGATAACGACATTGTAATAGAAGAAAAAATAAAAGAAAAAGGGAAAAAGGCCGCGCTTGTTGAGGCCGCCATCCCGATGGAGCAGATAACGGAAATAAAAGTTTTAATATCATTCAAATAAAATGAGCAGTATTAATTTAATAGAGTCTTTCCAGGAGTTTAAAGACTTTAAAAACATCGACCGCCCGACCATGATGAGTGTGCTTGAGGATGTTTTCAGGAGCATGATCAGGAAGAAATATGGTACCGACGAGAATTGCGACGTAATTGTGAACACGGACAATGGTGACCTGGAAATTTGGCGCACGCGTATGGTAATGGAAGATGGCTTTAGTGAGGATGATGACCTGGAAATTGAACTGGCCGAGGTGAATAAAATTGATCCGGACCTGGAAGTTGGCGACGAGTATGTAGAGCTGATCACTTTAGAAAGCTTTGGCCGCCGCGCTATTTTAGCTGCACGCCAAACGCTGGTATCTAAAATTTTAGAATTAGAGAAAGACGAGATCTTCAAAAAATATAAAGACCGTGTAGGCGAAGTTGTTACCGGCGAGGTTTACCAGGTTTGGAAAAAAGAAACCCTGGTACTGGACGATGAAGGCAACGAGCTTTTATTACCAAAGACCGAGCAGATCCCGGCCGACTACTTTAAAAAAGGCGACCATGTGAAGGCCGTTGTGCACAAGGTAGATATGATGAACAGCAACCCTAAGATCATCATTTCGCGTACAGCCCCTGAGTTTTTACAGCGCCTATTCGAGCAGGAAGTACCGGAAATTTTTGACGGTTTGATCACTATCAAAAAGATCGTTCGTGAACCGGGTGAGCGTGCTAAGGTGGCTGTTGAATCTTACGACGACCGTATTGACCCGGTAGGCGCCTGCGTGGGCATGAAAGGTTCGCGTATACACGGTATCGTTCGCGAGTTGAAGAACGAAAATATCGACGTGATAAACTATACCAACAATATTCAGTTATATATCCAGCGTGCTTTATCGCCGGCCAAGATCACCTCTATTAAACTGGATGATGAGAAAAAAACGGCCGCGGTATACTTAAAACCCGACCAGGTATCACTGGCTATCGGGCGTGGCGGACACAACATTAAACTGGCAGGCAAGTTAACCGGCTATGAAATTGATGTTTACCGCGAAGCCGGCGAGAACGAGGAAGATGTGGATATAGAAGAATTTTCAGACGAGATTGATGGTTGGATCATCGACGAATTTAAACGCATTGGCCTGGACACAGCCAAGTCTGTACTGGCCCTTAGCGTTGGCGAATTGGTTAAACGTACCGACCTTGAAGAAGAAACCATTAAAGAAGTGTTATCAATTCTTCAGGCAGAGTTCGAATAAAGATGATTTACCAATTAAAAAATCGTATTTTTGCATAAAATAAGACGAGAAAAACTATTAAATGTCAGAAGACAAATCAATAAAATTAATAAAAGCGGTAAAAGAGCTTAACATTGGTATGGGTACCATTGTCGACTTTTTGGCTACAAAAGGTTATAAGGTTGAAAAGCAACCGATGGCCAAGCTGGATGGCGACATGTACACTGCCCTGTTGAAGGAATTTGCTGCCGATAAAATTATTAAGGAGGAAGCCAAGCAGATCAACATCGGCAAGATACGCCGTGAGGATGTGGTTGAGCCAACACCGCACAAACCTTTTGAAAACACCCGTTCCAAAGATTTTGAGAACGAGGAGATCCTGATCAAAAACACAGGCCACAGCGCGCCTGCTTTTGAAAAGCCAAAACCACAGGAGCAACGCAACGAGGCCTCATTGCCCGGCGTTACCGTTGTGGGTAAAATTGACCTGGATAACTTAGGCAAAAAGGTTGAAGAAAAACCTGCCGCTGCCGAAGCGCCAAAACCAGAACCGGTTGCTCCCGCAGCACCGAAAGCTGAAGAAAAACCGGTAGTTGCCGAAACTCCGAAACCAGAGCCGGTTGCTCCGGCGGCACCAAAGGTTGAAGAAAAACCAGTAGTTGCCGAAACTCCGAAACCGGAGCCGGCTGCCCCGGCAGCACCAAAGGTTGAAGAAAAACCGGTAGTTGCCGAAGCGCCAAAACCTGCCGCACCAGTTGCGCAAACACCGCCTGCACCTGCCGCCCCGGCTGCGGCCGAAGAACCGGAAACCGACGAAGTGATCCGTGCCCGCGCCCAGCGCTTAAGTGGCCCGAATATCATTGGTAAGATCCAATTGCCGGTAGATCCGTCAAGGCGTAATCCTATCGCGTCGTCATCTAACCCTAACAGCAATGCCGACCATAAGCGCAAACGTAAGCGCAAAGAAGGCGGCGGCCCACAGGGACAAGGTGGCAACCAGCAGCAAGGCGGTGGCCAGCAGGGCCAGGGTGGTAACAGGCCCGATAACCGTGGCGGTGTTAAACCAACAACCAACACACCGGGCCGTCCTGATTTCAGGAACCGTACACCAATAACTAATGCGCCGTCGGGCCCTAAAGAGGAACCATCGGAAAAAGAGATACAAGACCAGATCAAGGCTACACTTGCCCGTTTAAGCGGCGCAGGTAAATCGGGTAAATTCGCGCAGCGTGCCAAATTCCGCCGCCAGAAACGTGATGACGTAGCTGCATCGGCCGAGGAGGAAGCACTGGAACGCGAACTGCAATCCAAGGTACTGAAGGTTACCGAGTTTGTAACCGCAAACGAACTGGCATCGATGATGGATGTACAGGTTACGCAGATCATCAGCACTTGTATGAGTTTGGGCATGTTCGTATCCATTAACCAGCGTTTGGATGCCGAAACCCTAACCATTGTTGCCGACGAGTTTGGTTATGAAGTAGAGTTTGTTAAACCGCAGGACGAAGAGGCCAACCTTGACGAAGAGGATGCACCGGAAAGCTTAATTGCACGTGCGCCTATTGTAACCATTATGGGCCACGTTGACCACGGTAAAACATCATTGCTCGATTTTATACGCAAAACCAACGTAATAGCCGGCGAGGCGGGTGGTATCACCCAACACATCGGTGCTTACGATGTGGCTTTGGAAGATGGCCGTAAGATCACCTTCCTGGATACACCGGGCCACGAAGCGTTTACCGCTATGCGTGCACGTGGTGCCCAGGTAACAGATATTGTTATCATTGTTATTGCTGCCGATGACAGCGTGATGCCACAAACCCGCGAGGCCATTAACCACGCGCAGGCTGCCGGTGTGCCGATCATCTTCGCCTTTAACAAAATGGACCGCCCGGGTGCTAACGCCGATAAGATCCGCGAACAATTATCAGGTATGAACATCCTGGTTGAAGAGTGGGGTGGTAAATACCAAACCCAGGAAATTTCGGCCAAGCAGGGTATGAACATCGACCTGTTACTTGAAAAAGTATTGCTTGAAGCCGAATTGTTAGAACTGAAGGCTAACCCTAACAAACGTGCCGTTGGTACCGTTATAGAGGCTGCCCTTGATAAAGGCCGTGGTATTGTTACCACCATCCTGGTACAAGCTGGTACGCTAAAAGTGGGGGATCCGATATTAGCTGGTTGTTATAGCGGCCGTGTTAAGGCCTTAACCAATTCCCGTGGCCAGCGGATAGATAAAGCGGGCCCGTCTATCCCGGTACAGGTACTGGGTATGCAGGGCGCGCCTACCGCGGGCGATAAGTTCAACTCGCTGGAAAGCGAGGTTGAAGCACGTGAGATAGCCAACAAACGCCTGCAATTACAACGCGAACAAGGCCTGCGTACGCAGAAACACATCACACTTGATGAGATCGGTCGCCGTTTAGCTATCGGTAACTTCAAGGAGCTGAACATCATTGTAAAAGGCGACGTGGATGGTTCTATCGAGGCATTGTCTGACTCGTTACTGAAACTGTCTACCGACCAGATACAAGTGAACATCATATCGAAGGCCGTAGGTCAGATATCCGAATCAGACGTATTGCTGGCTTCGGCGTCAGATGCGATCATCATCGGCTTCCAGGTACGCCCATCAGGCGGTGCCCGCAAACTGGCCGAGCAGGAGCAGATAGATATCCGCCTGTATTCGATCATCTACGATGCGATAAACGAGATTAAAGCCGCGATGGAAGGTATGCTTGCACCAACGTTTGAAGAGAAGATTGTTGCTAACGTAGAGATACGCGAAACCTTCAAAATTACCAAAGTTGGTACCATTGCAGGTTGTATGGTGCTGGATGGCAAGATCACCCGTAACAGCAAGATCCGTATCATTCGCGATGGCGTAGTAGTTTACACCGGCGAACTGGCATCACTGAAACGTTATAAAGACGACGTGAAAGAAGTAAACGCCGGTTACGAGTGCGGTCTGAACATCCAGAACTTCAACAACATTGAAGTGGGCGACATTGTAGAAGCTTACGAAAATGTGGAAGTGAAAAGGAAGTTATAAGGCGAAAGCTTAAAGGTAAAAGTCGAAAGGTTTTACCGCATATAAAACGAATAAAGGCGCTCGATTGAGCGCCTTTATTCGTTTTATATGCTTCACTGGCTTCAGTTTACAACTGAAGCCTACAGATAAAAGGAAGTCTGAGACTTCCGGGCAAACGCAAGTCACAGACTTGCTGTCATCGGGGGCTTCAGTTGTAAACTGAAGCCGGTGTTTGGGATCAAATGATCGCATTTCTGCATTTTATAGCCCTTTGTCATTGAGGAGCAAGTGCGCGGGGATGTGTAATGGAGCGACGCGGCAATCTCATAGGCAGGTTCTCGTTGCTTCTCCTATGAGATTGCCACGCTGTCGCCCGCAATGACAAGATGTTTATTATAATGGGTAACTACTTCGACGAAAGAATATACATCGGGTGCACATCATCGCCAAAGCCGGGTTTGTTATAGGTGATCATTATCCGGAAAACGCCGCTCCTATCCATCATACGCAAGTTACGGGCAGTAACCGTTTTGCCCTGCTGCCCCTCTTTACGGTAGATGATCTGGTATTGCTTGTTTTCCTTAGCCGCTAAAACGTTTACCATCGAATCGACGGTTGCCTTATCTTCAAAAACCCGGGTACGCATTGGGTCGAAGTTGAGGTCGCTGTTATATAACATGTAGGTAAGCGTATCGCCGGGGGCCTTACTGCGGATAACCTGGGCATAGCTTTTAGTGCCGAACAAGCCGGTTAGCATGGCTGCTATGGCCAGTACTTTTATTTGTTTGGTTGATGTTAAACGGAAGATTTTCATAGCTGGCTGTTTAAGTCTATATACTATAAACCAGCAAACGGGTAATTGTGTTGACAGGGGGGCAAAAAAGCGGGCAACCACAACATCGTGAGCGGTAGCGAGCACTCCCAAGCTGCTCTGCTTTTGGCGCAGACTCACCCCGACAACGCTACGCTGGTCGGCCCTCTCTTCGCTGCGCGGAAAGAAGGCAGGAGTTGTATCGGATATGTAATGTAGAAAATCCTATTTCCCTCTTTCCGCGCAGCGGAGAGAGGGTGGTCGAGCGAAGCAACGACCGGGTGAGTCTGCACATCATGTTGAGTGATAAAATCCGCGGATTTTAAAGGTGTAATGACATTATCTTTGCAGGGCCGTGCAGTTTGGCCGACTATGTTATAGTGCATATTGCCGGTTGTTGAGTATGGTTCTGAAACAAGGAGTCTAAGGGTATGGTACGATACTAATGTATTTGTCCGATGGGTAGCCTGTCTTTTCTTTATACTCCTTTAGGTACGGCTTATTATATCATACATCATCAGAATGGAAAAGATGCATTATCATGCAGCCGGGATAGATATCGGTTCGCGCAAGGTATTTGTTGGATTGGAAGACAGTCCGGTACGCTGGTTTGAGACCTTTACCAGCGATTTAGAACTACTTAAGGATTACTTGCTTGAGCACCAGTAACTACTGTAGCGATGGAGGCGATGGGCGTTTACTGGTACCTGCTTTACGATATCCTTTTAGATGCAGGCTTAGATGTTTGGCTGGTGGATGGTCGCCAGACACGACAACTGCCCGGTAGAAAGACGGATGTTAAGGATTGCCAGTGGATACAGCAGTTGCATAGCTATGGTTTATTAAATCGCTGTTATATGTCTGAGGGATAGGTTAAGGAACTGCGCAGCTATCAGCGCTTACGTGAGGATCATCTTCGAAGCGGGGCGATGCATGTGCAACACATGCAAAAGGCGCTGATTGGTATGAATATTCGCCTTACGGAAGTGTTAAGCCAGATGCATGGCGTAAGTGGGATCGCGCTGATCGAAGCTATTTCGGCAGGAGAGCGGGATACAGAGAAGCTGGTTGCCCTATGCCATTCAAAAGTACGGGAAAACAAATGCGAAGAGTTGCGTAAAGCTTTAAAGGGCCACTATACTCCGCAAGGTCTTTTTTCACTAAATCAAACGTTGAAAGCTTATCAGTTTTATCAGGAACAAATATTTGAATGCGACCGTCAAATAGATGCTACGCTTCAAAAAATCAATAGAGACAAAAGTCTTCTGCCCGGATCCGGCTCGGGGAAACGGAAACCTATCCGTCATAATAAACCAAATGTTGATGACCTGGGTGATCATTTACTAAAGATCTTTAATGGACGGGATGCCACCAAACTTCCTGGTTTCACTGATTACAACTGGCTTGGCTTATCACCCGGACAAAACAACTCCGGTAAAAAGAACAAAAATAAAAACAAGGGTAAGCTTGCCGTTGGACAGATATTCAAACAAATGGCCCATGGATTGCTCAACAGCAAATACATCGGCTGGGGTGCCTTTGCCAGGCGCCTCAGGGGACGCAAAGGCCCGGCAGTCGCTATAAAAGCTACTGCCAGGAAACTTGCTGCCCAATATTAGCGGTTGATTTTTAAAGAGAGTGAATTAGTCGAAAAGTGAATGGATGCTTATCAAAACATCCTAATCCAACAGAAAAAGAGACACTTAGAAAAACTTGCCTTTGAAATGAACATGGAACTTATTCCTGCTTAGCGGATTATGTCATGGGTAGCCAATGGGGCTTAGCTTGTCGGTGCAACGCGGCAATCTCGTCGCTTTCCTCTGCATACTACGAGATTGCCACGTTATTACTCAATGACAAATTTTTAGATTTGGTAAAACCTATTTTATACTATATCCCACCAACTCCGTGTCAGACAACGGCCCGGCAGGTGTTTTAGCGTAAATGCCGACCATCCCTACACCTTTCGCTATATAAAAATCATACGTCAGTGTAGTTTGGTACGCGTTATTGATCTTGTATTGGATCTCGGCCCAGGTATGTATCACATTGGTATAGGTTTTACCAAGGATGGTTTTGCTGATTCCTTTTTCAACCATAGTGGTTTTTATCTGTACCTGCGCGGCGGTGCCGGGTATGCTGGCGGTGGTTGTCCAGGTGGCGCCGGCATCAAGGCCGGCATTTAAGTAGGGCAGCGTAAAGCTTTCGCCGTTGCCAACGGTTTCATCAACCTGGCGGATGCTGTACACATGCTCGTTATAGCCAAAAAAGGCGTTCTCGGTTTCGGTGCCGGTAGTTGATTTGGCCAGGTGAAAGGTCTTGTTGTCCATGTAATACAGGCCATCGGTCATGGTGATGGTGCTGTTCTCTACCTCGGTGCCATTATTGGTACCCGGTATGTGTACCGATGTTTGGTATTGCCAGGTGGATCCTTTGGCAAAAGACTGGTAATCGCCACCGGTTATTTCCTCGCCGGGTTTGGTGTTGATGACATCTTTAGTACAAGCCGAAAATAAAACAGCTACGATTGCGGTTAAGGTTAAAAATTTGTTTTTCATTGTGTTTAAGAAATAAGACGGCATCCCGCCGTTTTTGATTAAATAAATTATTAATTGTATCAATAACCCGGGAGCAGTGCAATGCCGCCGGATAATTTGAATGCATTGACGAAAATGATAACCAAAACGTTACACTCGCCTGGTAGTTTATTTTCAATAGGGGATTTTCGCATATTGTAAACTACGCCTTCCACCCTAAATCATCCCTACAAAAAGCCGCCTGCAAAACCGATCCATGCAGAACAGGATAGGGCCTTTTCCACAACACACCACAATGGGTTTAAAACCTTAAAAAATTAGGTTAGCTTTATTTCCGATAAGGCAGCCCCTTTCAGCAAACCAATAAACCTCCACTAATGCCATCATACATACTTGGGATAGATATCGGCACCGGCAGCACCAAAGCTGTGGCTATGGGTACCGGCGGCAACGTTTTAGCTACGGTTAAACAACATTATCCCATCCAACAGCCGCATGCCGGCCATAGCGAGCAAGACCCGGAGCAGATATACCAGGCTTTTATTAAATGTGTGGCCGATGTAGTTGGTCAGTTACGATCATCGCCCGAAGGCATCAGTTTTAGCTGTGTGATGCATAGCCTTATCCCTGTGGATGCTGATGGCAACGCCCTTGCCCCAATGATGACCTGGGCCGATACCCGTGCCGAACACATCGCGCAAAGCATTCGCGATTCGGTTGGGGGCGAGCATATTTATCGTACATCGGGCACACCCATACACCCCATGTCGCCGCTGTGCAAGCTGATCTGGCTAAAAGATAACCAACCGGAATTATTTAACAGCGCGCATAAGTTTATCTCGATAAAAGAATATATCTGGCATAAGGTGTTCGGTATTTTTGAGGTTGATTACAGTGTGGCATCGGGCAATGGCTTGTTCGATATCATCAGGCTGAAATGGAGCCGCGAAATCTGCAATTTTGCAGGGGTCGATTCCAATAAACTTTCCGAACCGGTTGATACCACCTACATCCGTTCGGGCATGAAGCCCGACGTGGCGGCGATTTTAAATATCCCTGCCGAAACTAAACTCATCATAGGCGCAACTGATGGCTGCTGCGCTAATTTGGGCAGTTTAGCCATTGCCCCGGGCACTGCCGCCCTCACTATTGGCACCAGTGGCGCGGTACGGGTAACCGGCAATAAACCTGTTTATAACTTCGGGTCGATGACGTTTAACTACCTGCTTGATGGTAAAACCTATATCAGCGGCGGGGCGGTAAACAATGGCGGCATTGCCGTAAACTGGCTGTTGAGCAGTTTTTTAAACATCACGGGCATCGGCAGTAAGGATTACGATAACCTGTTTAACGAGATTGCCCGCATACCTGCCGGCAGCGATGGGCTGGTGTTTTTACCCTACCTGTACGGCGAACGCGCCCCTTTATGGGATGCCGGGGCCAGCGGCGCCTACCTTAACGTGAAGCCCGTGCATACGCAGGCCCATTTCCTGCGGGCAGGTTTAGAGGGCATTTGCTTCACGCTGAAGGATGTATTGCAGACACTGGAAGCATCGGTACAAATAAACCAGCTGAATGTGAGCGGCGGTTTTGTAAGTTCGGATGTTTGGATGCAGCTATTGGCTGATATCACCGGCAAAACACTGGTGATGCTGCAACTGGAAGACGCATCGGCTATTGGGGCGGTGTACCTGGCCATGCAGGTGTTGTATCCCGGCACCGATCTCTCCGCTCCCGAACAGTTTAGCGTAGTAGAGCCTAATATGAGTAATCACCGGCTTTATGCCCAAACGTTCCCCATATTTAAACAGCTTTATGCCGATACCCGTGCATCTATGCGCCAGCTTAACCAATTAAATAATTAGCCGATATGAGTTTACTGTATATACTGCTGGGTATCGTGATCCTGCTGGTGCTCATCTTTAAAAAGATGAACCCGATGCTGGCCCTCCTCATCGTATCCATCATCACCGGTCTGCTGCTAAAAATGCCGGCCGATAAAGTAATGGCGTCCATCACCGCAGGCATTGGCAATACGCTGGGCAGCCTCATTATGGTATTAGCACTGGGCGCCATGATAGGTAAACTGGCCGAGGATTATGGCGCTGCCGAGCGTATTGTTTATGTGCTGATCAAATGGTTCGGCATAAAAAATATCCAATGGGCGGCTTTGCTTACGGGCATTTTGGTGGGTATCCCGCTGTTTTACAACGCGGGGTTTATTGTGTTGTTGCCATTGGCATTTAGTATTGCTTCGGCTACAGGCCTGCCTAAATTGTATGTGGGGATGCCCATGATCGCGGCCTTATCCATCACCCACGGCTTCCTGCCGCCACACCCCGGGCCGGTAGCGCTGGCATCCATCTTTCATGCTGATATTGGCAAGGTACTGCTGTATGGACTGGCCATCAGCATCCCGGTGGCTACGCTGGCGGGCGTATTTTTCCCGCGGTTGACCATCAGCATTAAGCATCTTAACCTAAATGATCATACTATTACGATCGACCCGGGTAAACACCTGCCATCGGCCACAAAAAGCTTCGCGATAGCGTTGATGCCGGTATTCCTCATTATTGCCGGCAATGTAGGTTCGCTGGTATTTAACGGGCAGATGGCTTACTATTGTAAAGTACTGGCCGACCCAACGCTGGCTTTACTGTTAGCTGTTTTAATTATCCTGCTGATATTACAGGTATCCCTAAAAAACGCCATGGAAAGTTGTGTGGAGGGCGCGAAGAATATCACCATGATCCTGCTCATTATTGCCGCCGGCGGGGCCTTTAAACAAATATTGATTGACAGCGGCGTGGGCGAACAGGTAAAAACCCTGGCCGAAGACTGGCATGCCTCGCCCCTTTTATTAGGTTGGGGACTGGCGGCCCTGCTGCGCATTACCCTGGGTTCATCAACCGTGGCATCGCTTACCGCGGCGGGTATTGTGCTGCCGCTTATTCATAACGGTACCCCGCCCGAGTTGATGGTACTGGCCGTTGGCGCGGGCAGCCTGATGTTATCGCACGTGAACGATACCGGCTTTTGGATGTTTAAGGAATACTTCGGCCTGTCGGTTAATCAAACGTTTCGCACATGGACGGCCATGGAGTGTATCATCTCTGTATCGGGATTGATTGGTGTAATGATATTGAACGCGGCGATATAACATCCGCTTGCTATATTGCGTACAAATTAGCGGGATAGCTATCTAACTAAACCTTATTGTTATTAAATGCAAAACAGCTGCAAAAAATTACTCATTTTAAGTATCGTTATATTCATATCGCAGGCATTGCGTGCGCAAAAGCTGGTGTATATGGGGATAGATCATATGTCGAAAGGTGTAAAGGAAGCCTTTTATGTGTTGCGCGATGATCCGCATGTTAAGCAGGGCGAGTACAAGCTTTTGCGACAGCGGAATTATATACCTATCTACAAGGGCTTTTATAAAAACAATCTGAAAGACAGCCTTTGGCGGGAATACGACATCCGTGAACAATTAATAGCAGAGGGCTACTACAAAGCGGGAGCAAAAACCGGCGTGTGGAAATATTATACTGATGAGGAGGTAACCGATGAGTATGATTTTAACAAGAGCCAGCTGACGTACCACCGGATCACCAATACCGATACTGTGCAGACCTATAAAATAATACAGGGCAGGGATACCTTATACAGCCGTGTGAGCCGGGCACCTATTTTGCTGGGCGACCTGCGGTGCCTTACCAATAAGTTTATCGATTTGTTTAAGGAGCCGCATGCCACTAAATTTGAAGAAGTAGAGGGAGCAGCTACCATCGCCTTTACTGTTGACGAGCAGGGGCACCTATCGGATTTTCACCTGATCAAATCGATAAAAAACATCGATAATGAAGCTATTGTTGCGCTTGTAAAGCAAACAGATATGATATGGTTGCCCGCTATGATGGATGGAAAGCCGGTTAAAAGCATTTGCAAAGTGCCCATCCGGTTGTTTTAGAGCTAATAACAAACAAGCCCCGTTAAATTCGGGGCTTGTTTGTTGATTTACTTTTTAGCAAGCGTATATTTCCCCCAGAAATCGGTTGGCGAAAACATGCTTTGCATAGCCGCGAACGCACCCGGAGGAGGGCCGCCCTGGCCGCCGCCGAAACTACCGCCGCCACCGTCAACACGTACAACATCAACACGCATTTCGCCGCCGCCGCGCGGTCCATCGCCGCCCATACCGCCACCACCAAACCCGTGGCCCCCATCGGGCCCCATGCGCATTTGTATGCCGTTTACTTTAATGTTATAAGCAAACTCTTTAGGGCTATCGGTTGATAGGCCAAGCGATTTTAATGGCACAGCCATCTCGTAAGTTAATGCCCCTTTGGCATCGTAACCAATGGCCGCCTTAATATTATACTCGTTATAAACCGAGATCACGCTATCGGCAATATCCTTAAAGCCGAACAGTTTAATTTCCTTAGCGGCATCGATAGTGGCTTTGTGCATACTTGCCAGTGTAGCCGAATCCATCTGGAACGGACGCCCACCGCCCATGCCGCCACCGGCCATACCGCCAACAACAACCACAGCGCCGGCCGGAGGACCGCCCTGACCACCTTGCCCGCCGGGGCGCTGAAATGCGCCGCGCATAGCGTTGCCATCAATCATGGGGTAAACCAGTTTAAAGGCGTCCTGCTCCTTCTTTTTATTGGCGGTATTAATGGTGAAACTGATACCGCCGGCGGTGATCTTACGGCTGGCCGTTTGGTCGGCCGTTTTTAATACCAGGTACAGGTAATTATCATCGTTGGTGATGGAGTAAGTAAGCAGCGTGGTTTTGTTCACCGCCTGGAAATCGTCGTTCCATTCGTTCAGTTTGCCGTCTATCTTAACATTCAGTGGCGCGCGTACGCTGCCCTCCTGTATGTTGCCTCCTTTTTGCGCGTATGCCGCAGCGCCTGTGCACAGTGCCATTGTTAGGCACATTGTTTTTAATTTGTTCATTCAGTTAAATTTGATCAGGGTCTATTGTGTAATTAAATTATATCCCAAAGCAAGCAGATAAATGCATTCAAAAAAACGAAGTAGACGACTGGTAACAAAAATGCGACAGAACGGGGTTTTTTGTAGATGAGAAATTCAGCTTAGTTTACGGAGGTTATTAAGCCACTGCATAAAAAAATCCTCTTGCTCTGCAATTGTACCAACAATTTCAATAGGGGCCGGGTCAAAAATGTATACCAAATCCTCCATCGAAGTTTTCTTTCCCATCTCAAAGCGATATGCGCTTAAACCATTGCTCATACTCCGGCTCATGCCTGACGGGCGAACATTTTTAGCAGCACCCTGGCATAATATAAACAACCCTTGCTCTTCCAGTTCTTCCCTTAGTGTGGTCAGGCAATCAAGAAAATCGGTACCAGGAATATCCATGAAATTAATACGGCTACTAATCATACTTAGTGTGGTGCTATTGTTATGATAAGCGGCAAATATATAAGCGTTAAATGTTACATCCGCCTTATCTGTTATTGTTACATCATGTGCGATCTCTATCATTGTGTGTTTTCTGATTACCCCGCCCAACCCTCTCTGTCCAAACTCCTGAAATGTATCGCCTCGGCCAAATGCTCCAGCAATATCTCCTCGCTGCCGGCCAAATCGGCAATGGTGCGGGCTACCTTCAGGATACGATCATAAGCGCGGGCTGATAAACCCAGTTTTTCCATTGCTTTTTTCAACAGGGCCTGCCCGGCGGTGCTGATCTTGCAGATATCGCGTACCATTTGCGGGCTCATCTGGGCGTTGGCATGCAGATCGGGCTTATTGCCGAAGCGCTCCTGCTGCACCTCGCGGGCTTTTATTACACGGTCGCGGATCAGTTCGCTCTTCTCGGCCA